>NZ_JABWRU010000016.1:0-118527 GCF_014269165.1 Pseudomonas sp. SWRI68
GGGTGGAAGGGGGGCGGTGGCAAGCCTTGAGGGTTGTGGGTAGGGTTTGACGACAGAGCCGCGGCGCCTTTGAGATCGAGCGCCGCCCGCGCGGCGCTCGATCTCAAGGGCGCTGAAACTCTCACGGCGAACACCTGACATGGGCAGCAGTAAGCCATTGTCCAATGCTCCAGCACGGCATAGTGCTTGGTGGATCAAAAAGCGCTTTCATTTCACGATCAATCCCCTCCTGTTTTGTCACAAGATTTTTCATGAAATCTGCCCACAAACCTTGAGAGAAGAAGAGTGGAAGTGAACAATGTTCTCTTTCGCATTCCCTCCGAGACTGGCCATGAATACCCATTCCCGTCTGCTTGCCTGGCTGCCTGCTTTACTGCTGGGCCCAATGCTGGCGCTGTGCAGCACCCTGGCGTTGGCCGAAGCCCCTGCCGAGGCTACCAAGGCCCTGCACTTGCTCGACTACATGGGTGCCGACTACCCGCCGACCGTGCGCGAAGGCAAGGTGATCGACGAGGGCGAGTACCGCGAGCAACAGGAGTTCAGCGCGGTCCTGGCCGACCTGGTCAAGAACCTGCCGGCGCATGCCGAACAAGCCGCGCTGGTACAGGGCGTGCAGGCGTTGCGCCAAGCCATCGACCAGCGTCAGGACGGCGCCGCTGTCGCTCGACAGGCCCGTCAGTTGGGCGCACGCCTGGCGGTGGCCTACGAGGTCAGCCAGGCTCCGGTGATTACCCCGGACCCGGCCCGTGGGGCTTCGCTGTATGCGCAGAACTGCGCGATCTGCCATGGCGATAGCGGCGCCGGCGATGGCCTAGCCGGCGTTGGCCTGGAGCCGCCGCCGGCCAACCTGCGCAGTGTCGAACGGCTAGACCAGCTGAGCCTGTTCGACCTGTACAACACCCTCGGCCTGGGCATCGAAGGTACCGAGATGCCATCGTTCGCCGACCAGCTCGACGAGCGTCAGCGCTGGGACGTGGCCGCCTTTGTGGCCAGCTTCACTGCCAACCCCGAGGCGGCCAAGGGCGATAAAGCCTGGAACCTGGCAGACCTGGCGCGCCAGACCCCGGCCGAAGTGGCGGCCAACGAAGGCGCCGATGCAGTAGCGGCGTTTCGCGCCCAGCGTGCCCAGCCGCCGCAAGCCAAACGCGGCCCGGCGCAGTTGCTCGAATACACCGCCAGCACCCTGGACAAAAGCCTGGCGGCCTACCGCGAGGGCGATCACGACCAGGCCTATGACCTGTCGGTAGCCGCTTACCTGGAAGGCTTCGAGCTGGTGGAAAGCTCGCTGGACAACATCGACACCCAGGCGCGCAAGGACACCGAAAAAACCCTCATGGCTTACCGCCAGTCGCTGCAGGACGGCTTACCTGTGGCCCAGGCCGAGCAACGGCTGGCCGAAGCCAAGGCCAAGCTCGACCAGGCCGCCAAGCTGTTGGGCAGTGATGGCCTGAGCTGGTCGCTGAGCTATATCTCCGGTTTGCTGATTCTGCTGCGCGAAGGCCTTGAAGCGATTCTGGTGCTGGCGGCGATCCTCGCCTTCCTGCGCAACACCGGCCAGCAGTCGGCGGTGCGCAGCGTCAACGTCGGTTGGGGCCTGGCGCTGGTCGCAGGTTTTGCCACCTGGGCCTTGGCGGCTTACGTGATCGACGTCGGCGGTGCCCAGCGCGAGCTGCTGGAAGGCTGCACAGCGCTGTTTGCTGCGGTCATGGTGCTGTGGCTCGGGGTGTGGATGCACGACCGCCGCCACGCCGCTGCCTGGCAGGACTACATCAAAAGCAGCCTGGTCAGTGGTGGCGGGCGTTTCGGCTTTGCCATGCTGGCGTTCTTCTCGGTATACCGCGAACTGTTCGAAGTGATCCTGTTCTACGAGACCCTGTGGCTGCAGGCCGGGCCTGCTGGGCATCAGGCCGTGCTGGCGGGGGGCGCCACGGCGTTGGTGCTGCTAGTGGGGTTGGCGTGGGTGATTCTGCGCGGCTCGGCCAAGCTGCCGCTGTCGCTGTTCTTCAGCATCAACGCCGCGCTGCTGTGCGCGCTGTCGGTGGTGTTCGCCGGGCATGGCGTGAAGGCGCTGCAGGAAGCCGGGGTGCTGGGCACGCGGCCGGTGGCGTTCTTCGAGTTCGACTGGCTGGGCATTCATGCCGATGCCTATTCGCTGGCAGCGCAGGCAGTGGCCTTGCTGGCCATCGTGTTCCTGTACGGGCGCTCGTGGCTGGCAGAGAAACGCAGGGCGGCGGCCAACTAGCAAAGGTGTGTAAACCCCCTGTAGGAGCGGCCTTGCGTCGCGAACGGGCCGCGAAGCGGCCCCAGGATTTCAGCAGCGCTGCACAAATTGCCGGGGCCGCGTTGCGGCCCTTTCCGACCGCACCGGCGCCCCGACAAGGCCGCTCCTACAAGGCTTGCGGCAGTCTGTCAGGCCGGTTGTGGCGCCTTGAGAATGTTCTGCAGCAGTTGCACACTTTCGACGGCGTCATGACCCAGGCTGGTCAGGTAGCCACCATCGGGTTGATCGGTCAGCCCTTTTTCGTGCAGGCGTTTAGCTGCCGCGATGAGTTTAGTGGGGGCTTGGCTGTTTATCTTGATGCCTTCCTGGCTGCTGTCGTGCTTGAACAGCGCAAGTACTTCCAGTTCATCGATCAGCTCGGGGGTAAAGGACATGGCGACTCCTGACTTCCAGACGAGGATGGCGGCACCTTCATGGGTGCCTGACCTTCGAGTGTAGTCGGGTTATTCGTCGTCGCCTTGATCCATCTCAGGTGGCAGCTCGGGCAGGGCACGCAGGGCGTTTTCATACCATTCGCTGTTGAACGCGCGGTCTTCCACCAGCATGTTGTCGATCTCGAAGGCCAGCACATGGGCCATCAGGTTGAGGATATCCTCGCGCGCATAGCCAACCAGGGTGAGTTTGTTGAAGGTGGCCTTGGCCGCTGGCGGCTCGTCGCTTTCGATCTGGTTCTCGATGGCCTGGGTCAGCGTTGCCTCGGCGAAGGCTTCGTCGTCATTGTCGATGTCGGTGGGCTCGCTCATGGCGGTACTCCTGTGATTGGGCATACAGTTTGCCACGCCTGTGGCGGCAATGTCCGGTCATTGACCGGGTGCATGACGCTGGTCAGGCGCAGGCTGAGGGGCTATAAAAGCCGGGCCATCCCCATACGGCCTGGAGGCTGTTACCCCATGCTCAAGCTTCACGGATTCTCAGTCAGCAACTACTACAACATGGTCAAGCTGGCGCTCCTGGAAAAAGGCCTGCCTTTCGAGGAGGTCACCTTCTATGGCGGCCAGGCGCCGCATGCACTGGAAGTCAGCCCACGGGGCAAGGTGCCGGTGCTGGAAACCGACCACGGCTTCCTCAGCGAGACCAGTGTGATTCTCGACTACATCGAGCAGACCCAGGGCGGCAAAGCGCTGTTGCCTGCGGACCCGTTCGAGCAGGCCAAGGTGCGCGAGCTGCTGAAAGAAATCGAGTTGTACATCGAGCTGCCGGCACGCACCTGCTACGCCGAGTCGTTCTTTGGCATGGCGGTAGAGCCGTTGATCAAGGAGCGCGCGCGGGCCGACCTGTTGGCGGGCTTTGCCACGCTCAAGCGCAATGGTCGCTTCGCGCCGTATGTGGCGGGTGAGCAGCTGACGATTGCCGACCTGATGTTCTGCTTCTCGGTCGACCTGGCTTACGCGGTGGGCAAGAAGGTGCTGAACGTCGACTTCCTGGCGGATTTCCCGCAGGCCAAGGCATTGTTGCAGCGAATGGGCGAGAACCCGCACATGGCGCGGATTTTGGCAGACAAGGAGGCGTCGATGCCGGCCTTCATGGAGATGATTCGCAGCGGCAAGCGCTGAGGTGTGCACAAGCGTCAAGCCTGCCCCACAGGGTTCCGTTAAATCAACGAGTTAGCGGTTTCTCTGTGGGGGAGGGCTTGCCCCGCGAACGAGGGCAAAGCTCTCGCCATGGCCTTAGCGCGAAGCCAGCAAGGCTTGGCCGCGTACCACCGCCGCACGCACTTGCGCCGGCGCGGTACCACCAATGTGGTCACGGGCATTGACCGAGCCTTCCAGGGTCAGCACGGCGAACACGTCCTGCTCGATCTGGTCGCTGAACTGGCGCAGTTCTTCCAGGCTCATCTCGGCCAGGTCCTTGCCGGTGTCCACACCATACTTCACGGCATGGCCGACGATTTCGTGGCAATCACGGAACGGCAGGCCACGGCGTACCAGGTAGTCGGCAAGGTCGGTGGCAGTCGAGAAGCCACGCAGGGCCGCTTCGCGCATGATCGCGTGCTTGGGCTTGACCGCGGGGATCATGTCGGCAAAGGCACGCAGCGAGTCGCGCAGGGTATCGGCGGCGTCGAACAGCGGTTCCTTGTCTTCCTGGTTGTCCTTGTTGTAGGCCAGCGGTTGGCCTTTCATCAGGGTCAGCAGGCCGGTCAGCGCGCCGAACACGCGGCCGCTCTTGCCACGTACCAGCTCCGGTACGTCCGGGTTCTTTTTCTGCGGCATGATCGAGCTGCCGGTGCAGAAGCGATCAGGCAGGTCGATGAACTGGAACTGCGCGCTGGTCCACAGCACCAGCTCTTCGGAGAAGCGCGACAGGTGCATCATGGCGATGCTCGCGGCAGCGCAGAATTCGATGGCGAAGTCGCGGTCGGAAACGCCGTCCAGCGAGTTGCCAGACACGTCCTCGAAGCCCAGCAGCTTGCAGGTGAGCTCGCGGTCGATCGGGTAGGTGGTGCCTGCCAGCGCGGCGCTGCCCAGGGGCATGCGGTTGGTGCGCTTGCGGCAGTCGACCAGGCGCTCGTAGTCGCGGCTGAGCATTTCGAACCAGGCCAGCAGGTGGTGGCCGAAGGTGACCGGCTGGGCCGTCTGCAGGTGGGTGAAGCCGGGCATGATGGTGTCGGCTTCACGCTCGGCCTGCTCCAGCAGGCCCTTCTGCAAGCGGGTGATTTCGGCCAGGATCAGGTCGATCTCGTCGCGCAGCCACAGGCGGATGTCGGTGGCCACCTGGTCGTTTCGGCTACGGCCGGTGTGCAGTTTTTTACCGGTGATGCCGATGCGATCGGTCAGGCGTGCCTCGATGTTCATGTGCACGTCTTCAAGCTCGACGCGCCAGTCGAAGTTGCCGGCCTCGATCTCGCCCTGAATGGTCTTCAGGCCATCGATGATGGTGTCGCGCTCGGCATCGCTGAGCACGCCGACCTGCGCCAACATGGTGGCGTGGGCGATCGAACCCATGATGTCGTGGCGGTACAGGCGCTTGTCGAAATCGACCGAAGCGGTGAAACGGGCGACGAAGGCGTCGACGGGCTCACTGAAGCGGCCGCCCCAGGACTGATTGGTCTTGTCGGTGCTCATGGATTCACTCATTGCAGGCGTGAACGAAAAAGTGGCAACGATGATAGCAGGGTTGGGCTTGCTGCCGCAGGGCGCCGGTCGAGAGAAATGACCCGAAAACGGCAGGCAGACACGCACACAAGGATTTGCAGGATTGAACGGCAGTGTTCCATGGACCGTCTACAGTTGGACAGAGGACTGGCAGTGAATCTGCCGGCCGAGTGAATCTTTGGCCATCGCACCGGTCTAGAGCGTGACCGCAGTGTCGCTCGAACCACATCTGTCTACGCTATACCTGTGCGAGACTCATTCAGGAATCCAGCGCAATTATGAATGTCCTGATCGTTGATGACGAACCCCAAGGCCGTGAACGCCTCAGTAGGCTGCTCGGCGAACTGGAGGGTTACACCGTGCTGGAGCCTAGCGCCACCAACGGCGAGGAAGCCCTGGCGCTGATTGAAAGCCTCAAGCCTGATGTCGTCCTGCTCGACATCGGCATGCCCGGCCTGGATGGCCTGCAGGTTGCCGCTCGCCTGTGCGAACGCGAGGCGCCGCCGTCGGTGGTGTTTTGCACCGGTGACGACGAATACGGCACCGAGGCTTTCAAGGACAGCACCCTCAGCCATGTGACCAAACCCTTCCAGCCCCAGGCGCTGCGTGATGCCTTGCGCAAGGCCGAGAAGCCCAACCGCGCCCAGTTGGCGGCGCTTACCCGGCCTGCCAATGAAGGCGGAGGCCCGCGCAGCCATATCAGCGCGCGAACGCGAAAAGGCATCGAGCTGATTCCGTTGCCCCAGGTCATCTATTTCATTGCTGACCACAAATACGTGACCTTGCGCCACGAGACCGGGGAAGTGCTGCTCGATGAGCCGCTCAAGGCCCTGGAAGATGAATTTGGCGATCGCTTTGTGCGCATCCATCGCAACGCGCTGGTGGCCCGCGAACGTATCGAACGCCTGCAGCGCACGCCGCTGGGGCATTTTCAGCTGTTTCTCAAGGGTCTTGACGGTGATGCGCTGACCGTCAGCCGGCGCCACGTGGCTGGCGTGCGCAAGATGATGCAGACGCTCTGACCCGCTGTGCGCTGCCTGTTGTAGGAGCGGCCTTGCGTCGCGAAAGGGCCGCGAAGCGGCCCCAGGTTTTCAGCTTCGCCGCACAGATAGCCGGGTTCGCGAAGCGGCCCCAGGTTTTCAGCTTCGCCGCACAGATAGCCGGGTTCGCAAAGCGGCCCCAGGTTTTCAGCTTCGCCGCACAGATTGCCGGGTTCGCAAAGCAGCCCCAGGTTTTCAGCTTCGCCGCACAGATAGCCGGGGCTGCTGCGCAGCCCTTTCGCGACGCAAGGCCGCTCCTACAAACAGCCATCCGTGGGCACAAGCACAACAGCCACCCCCACCGCACCGCCTTTGACCCGTATCTGCTAGCGATGCCATCGGAGCTGTTATCATCGGCGGTATTTCTCTGCATCGGGGCGTTCCATGTCCACTCGCGAAATCCGCATTGCCACCCGTAAAAGTGCCTTGGCCCTGTGGCAGGCCGAATACGTCAAAGCCCGCCTCGAGCAGGCTCACCCTGGGCTGATCGTGACCCTGGTGCCCATGGTCAGCCGCGGTGACAAGCTGCTCGACGCGCCGCTGGCGAAAATCGGCGGTAAGGGCCTGTTCGTCAAAGAGCTTGAAACCGCCCTGCTGGACAACGAAGCCGACATCGCCGTGCATTCGATGAAGGATGTGCCCATGGACTTCCCCGAAGGCCTGGGCCTGTATTGCATCTGCGAGCGCGAAGACCCGCGCGATGCGTTCGTTTCCAACCGTTTCGAAAGCCTTGAAGCCTTGCCCGCCGGCAGCATCGTCGGTACCTCCAGCCTGCGCCGTCAGGCCCAGTTGCTGGCGCGCCGCCCGGACCTCGAAATCCGCTTCCTGCGGGGCAACGTCAATACCCGCCTGGCCAAGCTCGATGCCGGCGAATATGACGCGATCATCCTCGCTGCGGCCGGCTTGATCCGCCTCGGTTTCGAAGACCGCATCACCTCCAGCATCAGCGTCGACGACAGCCTGCCAGCGGGCGGCCAAGGCGCGGTGGGCATCGAATGCCGCAGCGCTGACCGCGAAATCCATGCGCTGCTGGCGCCACTGCACCATCTCGACACCGCCGACCGGGTGGTGGCCGAACGGGCATTGAACAAACACCTCAATGGCGGCTGCCAGGTGCCGATCGCCTGCTACGCGGTACTTGAAGGCGACCAGCTGTGGCTGCGTGGCCTGGTCGGCCAGCCCAGCGGTGGCACCTTGCTGGTGGCCGACGCCCGGGCGCCGCGCGCAGCGGCTGAGGCGTTGGGCGTGCAGGTTGCCGAAGACCTGCTGGGCCAGGGCGCCGAAGCCATCCTCAAGGAAGTCTATGGCGAGGCCGGGCACCCGTGAGTGATTGGCGCCTGTTGCTGACCCGGCCTGCCGATGACTGCACAGCACTGGCGCAACGGCTGGCGGCGGCGGGGGTGGCCAGCAGTTGTCTGCCGCTGCTGGCGATAGACGCTGTCGCCGTGGACGAGCGGCAACGCCAGTTGCTCGCGGGCCTGCAGGGCTTTCAGGCAATCATCGTGGTCAGCAAGCCGGCAGCCAGGTTGCTGCTCGAACGGCTGGCCCAGGCCGGGCTACAGCCACCGGCTCAAGGCTGGTTCACGGTGGGCGAGGCGACCGCAGCGGTGCTGCAGGGCGCGGGCCTTGAGGTGGCCTGCCCAGCGCAAGGTGACGACAGTGAAGCCTTGCTCGCGCTGGCGGCCCTGCGCGAGGCTATCGGCGTGCCTGCGCCGCGTGTCTTGATCGTCCGCGGCGTCGGAGGTCGCGAACTGCTGGCAGAGCGTCTTGCAGAGCAAGGTGCTAGTGTCGATTATCTGGAACTGTATCGTCGCAGCCTGCCGGAATACCCGGTGGGCACCTTGATGCGTCGCATCGAAGCGGAACGCCTCAATGGCCTGGTGGTCAGCAGTGGGCAGGGCTTTGAACACTTGCAGCAGATGGCCGGCGCCGATTGGCCGCAGGTCGCGCGTCTGCCGCTGTTCGTGCCGAGCCCGCGGGTTGCCGAGCAGGCCAGGGCCGCCGGGGCCCAACAGGTTGTGGATTGCCGTGGCGCCAGTGCCACGGCCTTGCTGGCAGCCGTGCAGCGCAGCGCTGCACCTGCCTCTTAAGGCGCTAAGCTGAACGCCAAGCGCCCCCATGCAAAGGATGGATACGTGAGCGAAACTGTCTTGTCCAATAATGATCAGCCGTCGGCCCAGACGCCGGCGGACCCCGTCACCGCCCCACCTGCCAAGCGCTCCGGCAGTGGTCTGGCAGCACTGGCCCTGCTGCTGGGAGCGGCCGGGGTCGCAATAGGTGGCTGGGGTGTCTGGCAGGTGCGTCAACTGCAAGGCAACGAGTTCAACCAAGGGCAGCACCTTGAAGCGCTGAACCAGCGCGCCGAAGCGCTGCAGCAGCGTGAGCAGCAGATCAGTGCACAGTTGGCCAGCCTGCCGGCCGCCAGCGAGCTGGAAGACCGCCGCCGGCTGGTCTCGCAGCTGCAAGGCGACCAGCAGCGCCTCAGCCAGCGCCTGGAAACCGTGCTTGGCGAAAGCCGCAAGGAATGGCGCCTGGCAGAGGCCGAGCACTTGCTGCGCCTGGCCACCCTGCGCCTCTCGGCCCTGCAAGACATCACCAGTGCCAAGGCGCTGGTCGAAGGCGCCGACGAAATCCTGCGCGAGCAGAGCGACCCAGGCGCCTTCGCCGCCCGCGAGCAGTTGGCACGCAGCCTGGCAACGCTCAACAGCACCCAGCAACCCGATCGCACCGGCCTGTACCTCAAGCTGGCCGCGCAACGTGAACTGGTGCAGCAACTCAGCGCCCAGTCGCCCGAGTTCGACAGCAACGCCGATGCCCTTGGCGCGCTGACTGCCGACGGCGATGGCGCCAGCCGCTGGTCGCAGTGGTGGGCGGAAATCTCCAAGTACTTCCAGATCGACTTCAACGCCGATGACAACGTGCGGCCGCTGCTGGCCGGGCAGTCGCTCAACCAGTTGCGCCTGGCCCTCAGCCTGACCATCGAGCAGGCCCAGTGGGCGGCGCTCAACGGCGAGGCCAAGGTCTACACCCAGGCGCTGGATGATGCGCGCTCTGTGCTGTTGGCCAACTTCAACGCCGACAACCCGCAGAGCAAGGCCATGCTCGACAGCCTCAACGCCCTGGCCGAGCAGCCGGTGTCTGTCGTCACCCCTGACCTGAGCGAGAGCCTGGCCTCGGTGCAGGCCTACATCCAGCGCCGTCACCTGCCGGCCGAGGGTGAAGGGGGCAAACCATGAAGCGGGTCTACCTGCTGGCCGTGCTGGCGATCGTGATCGCCGCTGCGCTGGGTATCGCGGTGGCCAAGCACAGTGGCTATGTGTTGATCTCCTATGGCAGCTTCCGTTACCAGTCGGGGCTGTGGGCGGCATTGGCCGGGCTGATCGCCGTAATCGCCGTGCTCTGGTTGCTGCGCTACCTGGTCGGCCTGGTGCTGACCTCCAGTGGTGTGGTCAACCCGTGGTCGCGACGCAACCGCAGCCGTCGCATCCGGGTGGCCATCGAGCAAGGCCAGTTGGACCTCGCCGAGGGTCGCTGGGCCAGCGCCCAACGCCATCTGCACCGCGCCGCCGAAGCCGAGCGCCAACCCTTGCTGTACTACCTCGGTGCCGCCCGCGCGGCCAACGAGCAAGGCCGCACGGCAGACAGCGACCAGTTGCTCGAGCGTGCTCTGGAGCGTCAGCCGCAGGCCGAGCTTGCCATTGCCCTGACCCATGCCCAGTTGCAGATGGACCGCGGTGATACCGACGGCGCCCTGGAAACCCTGCTGGCCATGCACGAGCGACACCCGCAAAACGGCCAGGTACTGCGCCTGCTGCAACGCCTGCACCTGGGGCGCGGCGACTGGTCGGCGCTGATTCGTCTGCTGCCTGAGCTGCGCAAGGGCAAGGTGCTGCCGGCCGATGAGCTCGCCGAACTGGAAAAACGCGCCTGGGGCCAGAACCTGAACCTGGCGACGACCCGGGGCGAAGATGCGCAAAGTGCGCGTCAGGCCCTGGAGCGCGCCTGGCAACAGCTTACCGCCGCCCAGCGCCAGGAACCGCAACTGGTGCTGGCCTATGCCGAGCAACTGCGGCAGGTGGGCGCCCAGGGCGAGGCGGAGCAGGTGTTGCGCACCGCCCTCAAGCGCGAATACGAAAGCCACCTGGCCCGTTTGTATGGCCTGGTGCGCGGTGATGACCCGGCACGTCAGCTACAGGCTGCCGAAGGCTGGCTTAAAGCCAACCCTCAAGACCCGAGCCTGTTGCTGACCCTCGGCCGCCTGAGCTTGCAAAACCGCCTGTGGGGCAAGGCGCGTGACTATCTGGAAAGCAGCTTGCGGATGGAACGCAACCCGGAAACCTGCGCCGAGCTGGCCCGCCTGCTCGCCGGCCTTGGCGAGACCGAGCGCAGCAACCAGCTGTTCCAGGAAGGCCTTGGTTTGCTGGATGAGCGTCTGTTGGCGCTGCCGTTGCCAGAAGCCGTACGCGCCTGAACCTTTGCCTGAACCACCCCTGAGCCTGCGCCGAAGTGCGGATTCAGGGGCTGGGTAACTTGTCTGGCAATGTAAGTTAGATCTGCAATCCATTTCTTAAGACGTTTCCTACTTCCAGAATGGAAACTTCCTTTGCTATTCAGCGACTTGTCGTCCCTGTAGTGCCTTGAAACAAAGCGGTTGTTTCCTCTACCGTTTCAAGCCACTTCATTCCCCGGGACCACCATTGCCCATGCTGCCGGCCCGTTTACGTACTTTCTTTGTCCCTGCCTGCCTGGCCTCGTTGGCGGTGCTGGTCGGGTCCTATTACCTGGAATATACGCTGGGGCTGATACCGTGCCCGTTGTGCTTCACCCAGCGCCTGCTGTTGGGCCTGTATGCGATGCTTTGCCTGGGCGCAGTGGTACAGGCGCCTTCGACCAGCCGCGGTTACACGCGGGCGCTGCTGGCCTGCTCGCTGACGGGGGCGCTGCTGGCCGCCCGGCATGTCTGGCTGCAAGGGGCGAGTGGGGCGGTTCATGTATGCCCGGCGCCGATCTGGCGGGTGTTCGAGCAATCCTGGCGCGAGGCTGCCCGGCAGTTACTGCTGGGTGGGCCGGATTGCCACTCGCTGACCTGGAGTTTTTTCGACCTGACGCTGCCTGAATGGAGCCTGTTGGCGTTCCTGTTGCTGGCTGCGCTGCCCTTGAGCCACCTGCTGGCGTATCGTTTCCGCACCCTGGCCGGTACTTGACCTGGCGCACGCCTGGGGCGCCATCGCGACCAATGGCGTTGCCAGGGGGTATTAAACACTTGTATGAACTTTGTCTGCTGAGTACCTTGATGGTCAGCACGCGCGGGAATAATCTCCCAGCACGCATACCGAAAATACAACTGCTCGATGCCGTCCTGCTGATGTCACCTTTGTGCTGCGCGGTCGTGGTGCGAGGTGCAGCGGCATCTACCCAGAAGGGAAGAGATCGCCATGCTCGATAGTTGTCAGAACGCCCAGGAACGCTGGGGCGGGGTTCATAAGCTGATCGACCGTTGGCTTTTGGAGCGCCAGGAGCTGGTGCAGGCTTTCCGCGCGTTGCGCGACGCCAAGCCGGCCTTCGCCGACAAGGACAAGAACCGCGATTTCTGTGCGGTCCTGGTCGACTACGTGTCGGCCTGGCACTTCGAGGTCAGCGAACAGTTGGTCAGCGAAGCCAAGGCCTTCGGTGATACGCGTGGCCTTGAACTGGCCACACAGATCAACCCACGTATCGATGACAGTACCCAGATCGCCCTGGCATTCAATGACCATTGCGAGAAGGGCGAGTGCAAGGACCCGGAGCGCTTCGCCGAAAAACTGGCCAAGCTGGGCGGCCTGCTGCACGAGCGCTTCGAGCTGGAAGATTGCCTGATCGAGGTGCTGCACAACGCGCACAAGGAAGAGGGCGCAGTCGAAGCCTGAGGCTTGGCGTCAGTCGCCAACTGCCAGCAGTTCGATCTCGAATACCAAAGGCGTATAGGGTGCGATCAGGTCACCCGCGCCCTCTGCGCCGTAGGCTTGTGCCGACGGAATCACCAGGCGCCATTTGGCGCCTGCATGCATCCGAGGCAAGGCCACCTGCCACCCCTCGATCACCGAGCCCAGGCTGAACCACTGCGGCTGTTGGTTCTGATCGAACACCGAGCCGTCCGGCAACCTGCCTACGTAACGAACCTGTACCTTGCCCCCCGCTTTGGGCTGTGCCCCGGCGCCACTTTGCAGTTCGCTGTAGAGCACGCCTTCGGGTAGCTCATGCACACCGGCCCGTGCCCGCTCGTTGGCCATGAAGCGTGTTTCCACCGCCTTGAGCTTGTCTGCCTCGGCCTGCTCCGCCGTGCTGTCTGCCTGCGCCTCATGCTGCTGCAGCACGGCCTGCATGCGTGCCTTGTCGAGCTTCAGCGGCTGCCCTTGATAGGACTGGCGCAGGCCTTCGACCAAGGCGTCCAGTTGCAAGCCAGGCATCTCGGTGCGCAAGCGCTCGCCCAGGCTGGCGCCCAGGCTGTAGGCCAGGTCGTGGTCATCCGCATTGGCCAGGGCGAAGGGCGCCACCAGGCACAAACCTAAAACAAGAAAACGAGGCATGGGCAGTTCCTGCGCAATGAGCGGGCCGTTACAGCCAACATCGGGGTGGGCCAGTATCTGCCAAATATGAGCAACGCTTAATTCAGCAACTACACTTTCACGGAGCTGCAAGATAACAACTTTGCCCAGGCATGCAACGCGGCGTAAATATTACTGTCAACATGCCCTAGCGGCGGTAGCAGCAGAAGCATAGTATGAGCCGCAATCTCGTCAGCCAGGAGGTAAACCATGTCGGCCAAAAAGAAGCCAGTAAGTACGCCGTTGCACCTGCTCCAGCAACTTTCGGGCAGCCTGCTCGAACATTTGGAAGATGCCTGCTCGCAAGCGCTGGCTGATGCGGAAAAACTGCTGGCCAAGTTGGAAAAGCAACGGGGCAAGGCACAAGAGAAACTGCACAATGGTCGCCTGAAAATGCAGGACGCGGCCAAGGCAGGTAAAGCCAAGGCGCAGTCCAAGGCCCAGAAAGCCATTGGTGAACTTGAAGGGTTGCTCGACTCGCTCAAGGACCGCCAGACCCAGACCCGCACCTATATCCAGCAACTCAAGCGTGATGCCCAGGACAGCCTGAAGCTGGCCCAGGGTGTGGGCAAGGTGCGTGAAGCCGCTAGCAAAGCGCTGGACCAGCGCGCCGTAGCCGCCAAGGCTGCAAAACCGGCCGCTGCCAAAGCCCCGGCGAAAGCCGCCGCTACCAAGCCAGCCGCTCGCACCGCCGCCAAGCCAGCCGCCAAAGCCGCCACTGCCAAGGCGCCAGCCAGAGCTGTCGCTAAACCCGCTGCCGCCAAGGCGCCAGCCAAAACCGCCGCCGCCAAGCCTGCGGCCAAGCCAGCCGCCAAACCAGCCGCTGGCAAAGCTCCGGCCAAGGCTGCTGCTGCCAAACCCGCAGCCAAGCCAGCTGCTGCCAAAGCCCCGGCCAAGGCTGCTGCTGCCAAACCCGCAGCCAAGCCAGCTGCTGCCAAGGCACCCGCCAAGGCCGCTGCCGCCAAGCCTGCAGCCAAACCAGCCGCTGCCAAAGCCCCGGCTAAAACAGCAGCGGCCAAACCTGCGGCCAAGCCTGCGGCGAAACCGGCCGCTGCCACCAAGGCACCCGCGCGTGCCGCCGCCAAGCCCGCTGCAAAACCGGCGGTGAAAGCAGCCGCCAAGCCAGCTGCAGCCAAGCCAGCGGCCGCCAAGCCAGCCGAAACCAAGCCGGCCACGGCTGCCACCAGCACGCCTGCTGCCGCGACCAATTCGGCCGCCCCGGCCCCGGCCGCTTCGGCACCTGCCAGCACCCCGGCTCAGGCGCCGTCTTCGGCCTCCTGAAGCGCTGCCGCCGCGACGCGCAATTGATGCAGCGCGCGGTGTTCTCGGGCCTGGTCCGGCGCTAGCCGGGCCAGCCAGTCGTCCGTGGGCTCGTGAGAGTCTGCGGGCCACTGTTGCGAAAGCGCCTGCAAGCGTTCCAGCAAGGTCTTCTCGGCCTGCAGTTCCAGCCCCTTTACCTGCTCACGCAATGCCGCCAACAGCGCATCGTTGTGCGCTGCCGTGCGCCATTGTTGACGCAGGCCACGTAACGGGGCTACCACCTCATGCTGCCAAGGTTGGGCGATATCAACCAGGGCTTGCGCGCGCTGCTCAGTCACGGCCACGCCGCGTGCTTGCAGCCAGGTCGCACAGAGCAACAGGCAAACGTCACCGCCCAGCGCTTGCACGCCAAGGCAGGCCTCTTCCACGCCGGGCCTGGCATACAAGGCCAAGGCGTGATTCCACAGGTCGGTGCACATGATTCCACTCACGCTACGGGTCGAGGAAGCTGGTAGACTCCGCGACCATCATGATCAGACTATCCAACCTCACTTTACAGCGTGGTCCGCAGCGCTTGCTAGAAGGCGCCGAGATGACCTTGCACGCCGGCCACAAGGCCGGTTTGATCGGCGCCAACGGCGCCGGAAAATCCAGCCTGTTCGCCTTGCTGCGCGGTGAGCTTTCGCCCGATTCCGGCGACTGCCAGCTGCCCGGCGACTGGCGCATAGCCCACATGCGCCAGGAGGTCGACACCCTCGACCGCTTGGCCGTGGACTATGTGCTCGATGGCGACGTGCGCCTGCGCAAGGTGCAGGCCGAGCTTGCCGTGGCCGAAACGGCGCATGACGGCACCGCCCTGGCCCGCCTGCACAGTGAGCTGGAAAGTGCCGACGGCTATACCGCCGATGCCCGCGCGCGCAAGCTGCTGGCAGGCCTGGGTTTCACCAACGAGCAGATGGACCGCCGTGTCGGTGACTTCTCCGGTGGCTGGCGGATGCGTCTGAGCCTGGCGCAGGCGCTGATGTGCCCGTCCGACCTGCTGCTGCTCGATGAGCCCACCAACCACCTGGACCTGGATGCGATCCTCTGGCTGGAAGACTGGCTCAAGGGTTACCCCGGCACCTTGCTGCTGATTTCCCACGACCGCGATTTCCTCGATGCCGTGGTCGACCACGTGCTGCACGTCGAGCAGCGCAAGCTCAACCTGTACAAGGGCGGTTACAGCGCGTTCGAGCGCACCCGTGCCGAGCGCCTGGCGCAACAGCAGCAAGCCTACGAGAAGCAGCAGGCCCAGCGCGCGCACATGGAAAAGTACATCGCCCGCTTCAAGGCGCAAGCCACCAAGGCCCGCCAGGCACAGAGCCGAATCAAGGCCCTGGAACGCATGGAAGAACTGTCGGCGGCGCATGTCGATTCGCCGTTCGATTTCGTCTTCCGCGAATCGCAGAAAATCTCCAGCCCGCTGCTGGACATGTCCGAGGGCTGCCTGGGCTATGGCGACAAAGCCATCCTGGAGAAGGTCAAGCTGCAGCTGGTGCCGGGCGCGCGCATCGGCCTGCTCGGCCCCAATGGTGCGGGCAAGTCGACCCTGATCAAGAACCTCGCCGGCGAGCTGGCACCGCTGTCGGGGCGCCTGGTCCGTGGCGAGAACCTGGCCGTGGGTTATTTTGCCCAGCACCAGCTCGACTCCCTGGACGACAAGGCCAGCCCGCTGCTTCACCTGCAGCGCATTGCCCCCACAGAGCGCGAGCAGACGTTGCGCGACTTCCTCGGCGGCTTCGATTTCCATGGCAACCGTGTCGACGAACCGGTGGTGAATTTCTCCGGCGGCGAGAAGGCCCGGCTGGCCCTGGCGCTGATCGCCTGGGAGCGGCCGAACCTGTTGCTGCTGGACGAACCGACCAACCACCTCGACCTGGAAATGCGCCTGGCCCTGACCATGGCCCTGCAGGAGTTCGCCGGTGCCGTGGTGGTGGTTTCCCACGACCGTCACCTGCTCAAGAGCACCACCGACGACTTCCTGCTGGTGGCCGACGGCAAGGTCGGTACCTTCGATGGCGACCTGGAAGACTACAGCCGCTGGCTGCTTGACTACCGTCAGCGCAGTGCGCCGGCCAGTAGCGCCCCAGCCAACCCGGACAAGACTGACAAGAAGGCCCAGCGCCAGGCGGCAGCGGCCTTGCGTCAGCAGTTGGCACCGCACAAGAAAGCGGCCGACAAGCTGGAGGCCGAGCTCAACCAAGTGCACGGCCAGCTGGCCGAGATCGAGACCGCGCTGGGCGACAGTGGCGTCTACGAGGCGGCGCGCAAGGATGAACTGCGTGACCTGCTGGCCCGGCAGAGCAAGCTCAAGCAGCGTGAAGGCGAGCTGGAAGAGGGCTGGATGGAAGCCTTGGAAACCCTCGAAAGCATGCAGGCCGAGCTCGAGGCGCTGTCCTGATGGAGGCGTTGCGCTCGCTGCTGCCGGGGCAATGGATGGATACCTTCTGGCTGGGGTTGCAGATTCTGCTGATCCTGGCCGCCGCCTTCGTGCTGCAGCGCGTCATCGCCCGTGGCCTCAGCCGTCTGGGCCAGCGTTATCCATTGCCGCCGGAGTTGCTGGTGCCGGTGCGTGGCAGCCTGCGCTGGTTGATCATGGGCAGCGCACTGCTGTTCGTGCTGGAGCGCATGGGGGTTTCTGCGACGGTGCTGTGGACGGCGCTGTCCGGTTTCGTCGCGGTGGCCGCGGTGGCCTTCTTCGCCATGTGGAGCGTGCTTTCCAACCTGCTGTGCGCAGTGTTGATCTTCACCGTCGGGCCGTTTCGCATCGGCGATGTGGTGGAGTTGGTCGATACCCTGGACAAGCCTGGGGTCAAAGGCCGGGTCATAGCCATCAACCTGCTGTTCACCACGCTGATGGAATTGCCCGAGGCGGGCGGGGCGCTGGTGCAAGTGCCCAACAGCCAGTTCTTCCAGAAGTCGGTGCGGCGCTGGCGGGGGGCTGAAGTGCAGGGCCTGAACAGGGACTTGTCGAGCGAGTCTGACTGACCCCCTGACATTGGCCAGCAAAGAGGCCGCTACAACCCCCGCACACACTCAAAAAATCGCTGGTTATTTTTTCACCAACACCTTAGCTTAACGTTTTGCAACATATGTTCGAGCGAGGTGTGTGATGTCGATGGAAGTGTGGTTGGGCTTCTTTGCTGCGTGTTGGGTGATCAGCCTTTCACCGGGGGCCGGGGCGATTGCCTCGATGTCCAGCGGCCTGCAGTACGGTTTCTGGCGCGGTTACTGGAACGCCCTGGGCCTGCAGATTGGCCTGATTGTGCAGATCGCCATCATTGCCGCCGGCGTCGGCGCCATCCTTGCTGCGTCCGCCACTGCCTTCACGATCATCAAGTGGTTTGGCGTCGCCTACCTGGTGTACCTCGCCTACAAGCAATGGCGTGCGTTGCCGATGGACATGAGCGACGAGCCTGCCGTACGCCCCATCGGCAAACCGCTGAGCCTGGTGTTCCGTGGTTTTCTGGTCAACGTCAGCAACCCCAAGGCCTTGGTGTTCATGCTGGCGGTGCTGCCGCAGTTCATCAATCCCCATGAAGCGCTGCTGCCGCAGTACGTGGCAATCACCGTGACCATGATCACCGTCGACATGCTGGTGATGGCGGGTTACACCGGCCTGGCTTCGCGCGTGCTGCGCCTGCTGCGTACGCCCAAGCAGCAGAAGCGGCTGAACCGTACCTTTGCCGGGTTGTTCCTCGGCGCGGCGACCTTCCTGGCGACCCTGCGCCGCGCGCCTATCTGAAAAAAGCCCGCGAGTGATGGCACCGGCTTCGCCGGTGTTCGCGGGGCAAGTCGGATCGCCGCACCGCCGCTCCCCCGCTATTTCGGTTTTTCCACAAACCCCTTGAGCAAATCCAACGGCAGCGGAAACACGATGGTCGAGCTCTTGTCTCCGGCTATCGCCCCCAGCGTCTGCATATAGCGCAACTGCATGGCTCCCGGCTCCTTGCTGAGCATCTGCGCCGCCTGCATCAGTTTCTCGGACGCCTGCAATTCCCCTTCGGCATGGATCACCTTGGCCCGCCGTTCACGTTCGGCCTCTGCCTGGCGTGCGATGGCACGCACCATCGATTCATTGAGGTCGACGTGCTTGATCTCGACATTGGCCACTTTGATGCCCCAGGCATCGGTTTGCGCATCCAGCACTTGGCGTATGTCGGCGTTGAGCTGCTCGCGTTCGGCCAGCAGCTCGTCCAGTTCGTGCTTGCCGAGCACTGCGCGCAAGGTGGTCTGGGCCAGCTGGCTGGTGGCGACGAGAAAGTCCTCGACCTGAATGATTGCCTTCTGGGGGTCGAGCACGCGGAAGTACAGCACCGCATTGACCTTTACCGAGACGTTGTCGCGGGTGATCACATCCTGCGGCGGCACATCCAGCACGACCGTGCGCAGGTCTACCCGGACCATCTGCTGGATGACCGGGATCAGCAAGATCAGCCCCGGCCCTTTGACCTGCCAGAAGCGCCCGAGCTGGAACACCACGCCGCGCTCGTACTCTCGCAAGATACGGAACGCCGACAGCAACAGCACGCCCAGCAGCATCAGCAGGGCGCCGAAACCCAATTGCATGAACATCGTCATTCTCCTTGCGCCGAAGGTGCAGCGGCGCTTACCTCCAGCATCACGCCGCGACGCGCCATGACGCGCACGTGTTGGCCAGGTTGCAGTGGCGTCGCGCACTGTACCTGCCACTGTTCGCCCTGCGCCTGTACCGAGCCGCAGTACGGGTTGTCTGCCAGCACCTGGGTGACGGTGACCAGGCTGCCGACCAGGCCGGCATCACCGCTGACCAAGGCGCGTTTGCGCGCTTTTAGCGCCATGCCCAGCACGCCACCGATGAACAGCGCCGAAAGCAACGCCAGGCTGGCGATCAACGCCAAGGGGATGCCAAAGCCGGGGGCATCGGTATCCATCAAGATGACCGCACCGACCACGAACGCAACGATGCCGCCAAAACCGACCACGCCGAAGCTGGGCAAGAACGCTTCGGCGATCATAAAGGCCAGCCCAAGCAAAATCAGCGCGACTCCGGCGTAGCTCACCGGCAGCAACTGCAGGGCATACAGCGCCAACAGCAGGCAGATGCCGCCGATCACGCCGCCAACGGCGGAGCCAGGGTTCATGAACTCGAACAGCAGGCCGTACACGCCGACCATGATCAGCATCAGCGCCACGCTGGGGTTGGTGATCACCGCCAGCAAGCGCGTGCGCCAGTCCGGCAGGTGCTCGACCAGACTGGCATCGCGGGTGTGCAGTTGCCGTGGTTGGCCGGCAACCTCCAGCGTCTTGCCATCAAGCTGGCGCAGCAGGTCGGGCAGGTTGTTCGCCACCAAGTCGATCACCTTCAGTTGCATGGCCTCGTTGGCAGACAGGCTGACCGCTTCACGCACCGCCTTCTCCGCCCAATCGGCATTGCGCCCGCGCAGCTGCGCCAGGCCCCGTATGTAGGCGGCGGCGTCATTGACCTGTTTGCGGGCGAGGGTTTGCGCATCGTCACCGGGTCTGGCCTTGTCGTCCTTGGGGGCGCCGCCGATCTGCACCGGTGTGGCAGCCCCCAGGTTGGTCCCTGGGGCCATGGCTGCAACATGACTGGCATAGAGGATATAGGTGCCGGCACTGGCAGCCCGCGCCCCGCTGGGGGCGACGAAGCTTGCAACTGGCACGGGGCTGGCGAGTATTGCCTTGATCATCTGGCGCATGGCGCTGTCCAGGCCGCCGGGCGTATCCATGCGAATGACCACCAGTTCCGCGCCCTGCGCCTGGGCCTGGTCCAGGCTGCGCACCAGGTAGTCTGCACTGGCCGGGCCGATGGCATCGTCGATGCTCAACACCCAGACCGCTCCGGGCGCGGCCTGGCCGCTCGGCGTCAACCCGAGCAGCATCAACAGCAACAGCCAGCGCCACCAGCGAGCGGCCACCTGTCGTCACCTCGTTCGCCTCTATTACACAAGTTTAGTCATGGCTGGCGGCCCAAGGCCTAAAATTGAAGATTGGGGGTAACTGCGGAGGTGCATCATGCGCATGGCAAAGACGCTGCAGGCTCGCCTGGACAAGGCCAACTGCGACTACGACATCATTCCCCATCCACATTCGGCCACCAGCCTGGAATCGGCCCGCACGGCCGGCGTGCCCGCCGAGCGTGTCGCCAAGTCGGTGATGCTCGATGACCGGCATGGCAACTACATCATGGCCGTGCTACCGGCCAACCGGCACCTGGACATGAGCAAGGTACGCATGTCCGGCGCCTGGCAACTGACCCGCGAAAGCGGCTTGCCGAGCCTGTTCGGTGATTGCGAACGGGGCGCGGTACCGGCGCTTGGCGATGCCTACGCCATAAAAATGATGCTCGACCCGACCCTTACCCGCCAAGGTGATGTCTACCTGGAGGCAGGTGACCACGATCACCTGATCCACATGAGCATGGAGCAGTTCATGAAGCTGGTACCGCACGCCGAAGTGCGTGAGCTGTGCTGATGTTCTCAAACCAATGCCGGGCGGGCGTCGTAGACGGCCTGGCCGGCTTTCAGGAGGAACCATGGAAGCACCTACCCACCCATTTGCAGACCTTTTCAAACAGCTGGGCTTGCCTGACGATGCCTTGAGTATCGATCAATTCATCACCAGCCATTCACCGCTGCAAAACGACATCAAGCTGGTGGATGCCCCGTTCTGGACCGACGCCCAGCGCAGTTTCCTGAAGGACAGCATCAATGAAGATGCCGATTGGGCGGTGCCCTTCGACCAACTCAACGAAGCGTTGCGTCGCCCCCGAAAATAAAGCGCCGAGCGGCACCTGACGAGTGATTGGCCGTTGCTATGCTCAGGAAAACAATAAGGGGATAGCGCGATGAAAGATCCCTACGCACCAGGCTTCTGGTGCTCCGTGACGATCCTGGGCACGCTGACGGCCAGTTACTTCTATGGCATCAGGCAGACGCAACAGATGAACCAGGCGGTGCAGTTTCTCTACGCCGCCGCCGCGGTCACCGTGGCGGTTGCGCTGGTGGCGCTGACCTGGATCGCCTGGCAGCACTTGCACCTGAACAAGCGCGAAGTGATTCAGGGGCGAACGTTGCTGACCATCTGGAACACCAAGGTGGCCCTGCGCCGGGTCGAAACGGTGTTCGACCGCTATTTCTGGGGTAGCTACTGGCATTCCGGGCGTACGTTCGAAGAGGTCATGGGCGAGCTCAAAGGCACGCCCCTGGAGCAGAGCCTGGATGCCCTCAAGCGCCAGTGCCGGGCGCTTGACCGCGAAATCCACGATCACCAACACCATTGGCTGGCCAACGCGCGGGACTTGTCCAGTGTGGCGGCGGCCATGGCCCGTGAGCGCTACCAGCTCGACCTGGGCGAGCCCACCTGTACCGGCAACGGTACCACCGCAGTGCTCAATCGCGACCTTGAAGTGCTGGTGTATACCTGGTCGGCGCGCCTGCGCAGCTTCGACCATCAACTGGACGAACTGGAGCGCGCCTACCATTGACGCGGTTCATTCGCCGCGGATGTACTGCTCCAGCTGCAGGATCAGGTTGGCCTGCTCGGCAATGGTTTCCTTTACCAGGTCGCCGATCGACAACAGGCCGAGCAGCTCGCCGTTGCTGACCACCGGCAGGTGACGCAAATGCAGGTTGGTCATCTGGTTCATGCAGTATTCCAGGTTGTGCTTGGGTTCGACCGTGATCACCGGGGCGCTCATGATCTCGCGCACCGGTGTTGCCGCTGACGAACGGCCCTTGAGCACCAGCTTGCGGGCGTAATCGCGTTCGCTGACGATGCCCACCACCTGGTTGTTCTCCACCACCGGCAGTGCGCCGATATTCTTCTCCGCGAGCAGCTTGAGCGCCTCCAGCACCGAGTCGTCAGGGCCGATGGTGTAAACGGTCTGGTGTTTCGACTTGGTTTTGAGGATTTGTTCGACGTTTTTCATACGGGCCTCTGCGGTGGAAAAAGCGTTGTCTCCAAGTAAATAAAGCATCCGGCACGGCGCTCTGCACGGCAATGCAGGAAACGGCATGGAGGCGATTGAAAAACGTCATGGTTGAGCCGATTGCGTACTTCGCGCAGGAGGCAGGCCAGATTTAGTGTGCTGGGGACCTTCCTGGGGGCGGTAATGTTCCCAATAATCTGTGACAATGCATGTCAAGTTGCCATCATCTAGACCTCGTTCGGCAAGGAGCCGCAATGCAAAGTATGTTTCGCCTTACAGCGCTAAGCTGCGCCTTCATGATCGCTGCCGGTTGCAGCAGCCAACAGAGGGAGAGTATTTCCAAGACTGTGAAAGACATTGGCAAGGACTACGGCCTGCCAGTGCTCTGTGGTGTCGGGGCCGTGGCCGGGGGGGCTGCCGGTTATGCCCTCAAAGGCAAGGACGGCATCTTGCCGGGCGCCGCAGCTGGCGGCGCCTTGGGTTGCGTCGTCGGTTATGTGTGGCAGTCCCGCCTGCAGGAGCTTGACCGCATCGCCAAGGAAGAAAACCTGAAGATCACCACCGAGCAGTTGACGGTCGCCTCGGCCGCCGTGGTAACGGCGGTGCCTGAACAGGCAGGCCTGGTGACTCAGATCGAGGACACCGGCATGTTCGCCACCGGCTCCGACCAACTGACCGCAAGCGGCCAGCGGGCCGTGGCCAAGCTGGCGCAGATGTATGCCAAGCCTGCGGCCAGCGACAAGCAGGCTGCCGCCAAGGAGGCGCAAGCACGTCGCCTGCTGATCGTTGGCCACAGCGATGCGGTGGGTAATGCCGAGTTCAACCAGAAGCTGTCCGAGCGCCGCGCCAAGACGGTCGGCAAGGTCATGCTGCAGGCCGGCATCCCGGCCGGCGCGATCTACTACCAAGGGGCCGGGGCATCGCGCCCGATCGCCGACAACAGCGACCCGCTGCTACGTGGCAAGAACCGCCGCGTGGAAATCGTCGAGCTGGCAAACGAACAGGCCCTGGTAATGCGTGCCCAGGCCGAAGCGAGCAACACCCGCTACCTGCACTACGGCACCTCGACCGCCGCCAAGCCCCGTCAGGCGGCCACCACGGCGCAAGCGAGCAGCAAGCCTGCGCCGACCAAAGCCACCACGGCGCAGCGTACGCCTGCCGCGACCAGCACCAGCACCAGCACCAGCACCAGCACTGCCAAGGCCGTTGCTGGCGCACGACCGCAAGTCGATTTCGCGGGTACGCCGGTTGCCAGCTACAACTGGACCATGGCCCAGAACATCAAGCCGAAACAGAGCGGTTTCACGCTGATCAGCAGCGCCTACGCGGCGCAGATGCCGATGTCCAGCTGCGAAGCCGACCGGCCACGCAATGCCGGTGAAGTGCTGAGCATGGCCAATGACCAGCCCTTGCAGCGGCGCGCCACCAAGGACTATCTGCCGGGCTACAACAACCGTGTCTGGGCCAACCTGGTCAACGGGCACCTGGTGACCGTGTCGCCGGTCTCGATCTTGCGCGAGAACGCCCGGGTCGATCGCCAGCCGATCCTTCAGCTGGTCGAAGACTACAAGCTGCCCACCCAGCACAAGACGCGGACGATGAACGCCGTGGCCAACACCTATGAAGGCGAAAGCGAAGTGCTGTACCGGGTCTTCGCCAGTGATGCCCAGGCCTCGATTTCCTGCATGGATATCGTGTTCAGCAAAGGCAACGCCGAAGTCAACGAGGGTGCCTTGTTCTATGCCGCCGGCAGTGACGCGTATGTCGCTTCCTACAAGCCGATCCCGGCCAAAAAATAAATCCCCGTCAAGGACGTCCTGAATGGAAGACTTTTCGCTTGCTGCACTCAAATCGCTGATTCTCGCTAATCAGTTGCTTTCCGCTGGCCTGCTTTCGCTGCTGATCACGGCGGTGATCGTGCGTAACTACTGGGAAGAGGTGTCCTACTTTCTGATCCGTGTCTGGCACAGCTTCCCCTTGATCGGCACGGTGGCGCGCTTGTCGCGCAAGCCAGCTTCGGTCGACGGTGACGGCTGGATCAACCACGAAGTCAACCTGGCGAACGTGTACAACAAAAAATTCAAGCTGTACGCCAAGGACGCGAACGCCTACAGCGCCTACCTCGATTACCTGTCCAAGGCTGGTGAGGCCGGGCGTTCTGCGCGCCCGTGGTGGGTATTGGCGGTAGTACTGATGTTGGTGGTGGTCGAGGCCATGGGCTTCGCCTATGTGGTCGCCGGCTGGGTGAACATGGATGCCTCCACCAACGACCGTCATTGGCTGACCGCTTTTGTGGCGATCCTGCTGGCCGTCGCCTCGGCGTTTCTTGCCGAAGCCGCCGGGCACGCGTTGCACCACAACAGCCTGGTCGCCCGCGCCCGCCACTGGTGGCAAGGTGAAGAGCCCTCCAAGCGCTCCCGCTCCCTGAAGTCCAACAAAGCGATCAACCTGGAAGACTCGTTCGACGACTCGGACAAGCCTGACTACGAGCAGCTGCTGGCCCGCGTAAAGGATGTAAACGCCAACGTCACGCGCAAGTTCTTCTGGTTGATCACTTGTGGTGTGTTCGTGGTTGCCATGGCCATCGGCGCCTTCGTCATCCGTTCGGCCACCCTGGACAGCATCGAGACCGAAATGGTCAACGGCATGCGTGCCGAAGCGTCCTCGCAAAGCAGCACTGCAGGTTCGCCATTCGACCTTCCGGCAGAGTCCCAGGCCATCAACGATGAAGCGGATAACGCCACCATCGACGACAAGATGCAGGCGATCCGCAAGGCCAGCCTGACCACCTATGTGATGCTGTCGCTGATCTACGTGGCGATTCAAGGCATCAGCCTGTGGTTGGCGAGCCGCTACTTCTTCGCCGGTACGCACTCGCATACCGCCTGGCAGCGTACCCACAAGTACGCCACCTCCGAAGAGATGCTCGATGCAATGGATCAGCAGCGTTCGGCCATCGCCAGCCATGCCGATGACAAGCTGCGTCGCCTGCAGACCTTGTTGTCCAGCCGCGATCACACCGATGCCAACGTGCTGACTGCGCTGGACGGGGAAAATACCGCCCGCCGCAATTTCCTGAGTTTCGTCGAGCACAAGGCAGACAAAATCTCGGAGAAGCCGGAAAAGCCAGTTCGGCCCGTTGAAGCCGTTGCGCCAGCGCCAGCTGCGGTCGCCGTCGCCGCCGCCGCCGCGCCGGTCGAGCCCCAGCCTGCCGTTGCCCCAGCTGCCCCAGCTGCCCCAGCTGCCCCAGTTGCGGCAGCGGTCGAGCCGGCCGCTATCAAGGCGTCTGACTTCCACGATGTCACCGGCCTGCCGGAAGAAAGCCTGGCCGCCGCCAGCCGTGCGCTGAATGTCAGTGAGGCGCAACTGCGTGATATCCGCGAGCAACAGCAGGCGCTGAAGGCGCTTGGCCTGTTCCCGGCGAACAAGGAGGGCATGCTGTCATGAGGCTTGCCAAGGCCCTGATCCTTGCGCTGGCGCTGCCGTGTGCAGCGCTGGCCGCCGAACGCAACGACCTGCAGAGCTGCTACACGCGCAACGGCCTGGCCGATATCAAGCCAGCAGGGACCGGCCGCGAGCTGGTGGTGATCATCGATCAGACCATCCCGATGCCTGAAGACCTGCAACGCAGCAGCTGGGGCCAGATCGACCGGTTCGTGCAGCCGGGCGATCGCGTCAGGCTGTATACCTTCTCGGCGTTCCTGCCGGGTGAGTATCAGCGCCTGGTGTATGCCGGCGAGCTGGACATGCCGTTGCAGGGCGAGGTGCGTGACGATGTGAACATGCGCAAACTGCGTGGCCTGGACCAGTGCCTGGCGACCCAGAAAAAAGCCTTTCAGGCAGGCTTTGGCGGCTTGTTCGTGAAAGGCCTGCGTGAAGCCCGCCAGGATATCCCCAAGAGCGAGATCATGAACACGCTGCGCCGCGTGGGTGACGACATGGGCAAGGAGCAGGGTGTCCAGGAGCGGGTGGTGTACCTGATTTCGGACATGCTCGAGCATTCCGACTACACCAGCTTCTACGCCGCCAATCAGATCAAGCAGCTGGATGTCGCCAGCGAGCTCAAGCTTGCGCAAAGCAAGGGGCTGTATGCGGACCTGCAGGGTGCACGGGTGTATGTGTCTGGCGCAGGCCTGGTCACCGACGCGGTGAAGCATGCCTACCGTTCCGGCAAGACCATGGATGCGCTGAACAACTTCTGGGCGCAGTACCTGAATGCGTCCAACGCGACGCTGGAAGGCTTTGGTACACCGAGCCTGAGCACCGACCTTCGGTAATCAGACACTGGGGCCGCGCTGCGGCCCCAGTGTGCTTGCTTACAGCTTCGGCATCTGCCCGATGCGCGCGACCATCTCGCTCACCACCTGCAGATCCAGCATGAACTGCTCCACGGTCTTGAACTCGTTGTCGTTATGCCCGGTGTACTTCACATCAGGCATGGCCAGGCCGAATTGCACGCCGTTGGGCAGGTCATGCACCGAGGTGGCACCCGCCGAGGTGCCGAACTCATGTTTCATGCCCAGGTTTTCGCTGGCCACGGCCAGCAGGGCCTTGACCCATTCGCCTTCCGGGTTGCGGAACATCGGCTCGTCGAGGCTGTAGTCGAAGGCGACCGGGACATGGCTGGTGCTGGTCCATTTGCCCAGTCTGGCTACCAGTTCCTGCTTGATCGTGGCGACCGGCTTGCCTTTCGGGATGCGCAGGTTCACCGCCAGTTTCAGCCCCTTGTCATCCACGCCGACGAAGGTCAGCGAGGCGGTCAGCGGGCCCATGAACGCATCTTCGAAGCCTACGCCCAGCTTCTTGCCCAGGTAGTCCAGGCCCCAGTTGTCGTTGGCATAGCGAGCGGCGTCGGTGAACTGGTTGTGCTTGAGCGGCACCTGTTGGCCCAGGCCATCGATGAACACCAGCATGCGCGCCACCGGGTTGACCCCAGATTCGGGCTCCGAAGAGTGGGCCGAGACGCCGGTGACGGTCAGCAGCACGTCCTTGCCAGCCACCTTGGCGTCGATCTTGAAGTCACCGCCATTGCCCTTCACATACTCGGCACCGGCCTTGTTCAGGCTTGCGGCCAGTTCAGCCGGCTTGTCGCTGGCCAGGGTGGCTACCGAGGTGGTGGGGATCTGGTTGGTGGCCAGGCCGCCGGTGAGGTGAGTAATTTCAGCGCCCTGGCCGCTGGCGGCGCGTTTGTCGAAGCTGGCCATCACCGTGCCGTAGCCCTTCTCGGCTATCACCACCGGGTAGCCGCCATCGAGCGCCAGGTTGTAGTCGGGCGTCGGGTTGCGCTCGAAGTAGTAGGGGATGGCATCCCCGCTGGTCTCTTCGGTGGTGTCCACCAGCAGTTTCAGCTGCC
The DNA here is from genome assembly GCF_014269165.1 of Pseudomonas sp. SWRI68. Taxonomy (NCBI): domain Bacteria; kingdom Pseudomonadati; phylum Pseudomonadota; class Gammaproteobacteria; order Pseudomonadales; family Pseudomonadaceae; genus Pseudomonas; species Pseudomonas sp. SWRI68. The sequence continues at coordinate 27,580 of NZ_JABWRU010000016.1, forward strand.
GGGCCAGCGGCAGGTTTTCGTCCTTGGCCACTTTCAGTGCATACAGCGCCACGACGATGCCGTTCTTGTCGTCTTCGGTGCCACGGCCGTACATGCGGTCACCTACCAGGGTGACCTTGAACGGGTCGAGGCGGGTGCCATCGTCCAGCTTCCAGTTGTCCGGGTTGACCGGCACCACATCGGCGTGGGCATGGATGCCGACCACTTCCTTGCCTTCGCCGAGGGTGATCTCGTAGACCCGGTTGTCGACATTGCGGAAGTTCAGGCCAAAGCCTTCGGCCAGGGCTTTGATCTTGTCGGCGATCTTCAGGAATTGCGGGTTCTCGTGCTGCGGCACACCGTCGACGCTGACGGTGGGGATGGCCACCAGTTCACGCAGGGTTTCGGTGGCGGCCTTGCCGTACTTGATGCGGGTATACAGGCCCAGCAGGCGGTTGATCTCGTTTTGCTGTTCGACGGCCAGGGGTTTATTGGCCAGGTAGGCGCTCAGCGTTTCGCCGAGGTTGTCGGCCTTGGCCAGGTCGCTGCCGTTGAGCTTGCCGATGAACTGCTTGAAGTCGGCAGGGTCGGTGCCGTCGTAGGCCTTGATGATGGCCGCAGATTGTTGCTGGGAGAGGTTGGCCTGGGCCGGCACGCTGAACAGGCCGATACTGGCCAGCAGCAGTGAGGTTGCGGTGAGTTTTTTCAGGTGCATGGGTGCGCGCATTCCTTCGCGAATCGTTGTAGGGAGGTACCCGTTCGAAAAACGGGAAGGTGCCCACGCTAACACCAATGCTCTGCGGTACGGGAGTACCAGAAACGCGACATGTCGCACAAACGAAAAAGCCCCGGGAATAATCCCAGGGCTTTCGAAGATGGCGCACTCGGCGGGATTCGAACCCACGACCCCTGCCTTCGGAGGGCAGTACTCTATCCAGCTGAGCTACGAGTGCAACGCGCACGCATGATACCCATCTGTTTCGGTTGCGTCCATCGCCTTGATCTGTGGCTGTTTTTCCCCGGGGTGATCCTGTGGCAGCGCGCTAGCCATTCATAGCGCAATCAGTTCAGGCCGCAGCCCTTCGACCCGGCGCGCCGGTTGCCGCAGACTTTACCGACCCCGTCGAAGCTGACCAGCGGCGGAGTGACGTCGGCCTGGTTGGCGGCGGGCTGTCTCGCACATCATCGAGGTCAACGAGGCGGGGGATGTACTCGACTTCTGGGGCCTGAACCAGATCCTCGACCCGTACCGTGGCGACCTGCCGTTGGGTGACACCGCTGGGGTGGGTGCCGGGCGCAACTGGGCGCACGTCAATGCCATCGATTACGACGCAGATGACCACAGCATTATCGTTTCAGCACGCCATCAAGGGGTGGTGAAGATTGGCCGCGACAAGGCGGTGAAGGGGATCCTCGCCTCGCCCCAAGACTGGCCGCAGCGGCTGCGGGACAAGGTGCTGACGCCGGTTGAAAGCGAGGGCTTTGACTGGTCGTGGACCCAGCACACGGCCTGGCTGGCCGGCAAAGGCACCTTGACCGTGTTCGACAACGGTTAGGGGCGTGACTGTGCCCCGACCAAACTGACCGGCAACTACAGCCGCGCGGTGGAATACAAGGTCGACGAGGCCAAGGTGGGGTATCGGGCGTTGGTGATCGACTTGGCCACGGCGTTTTGAGGTTTGATCGTTTTGTGATCAGGGGGGCTTTCGGGCGCTTGCCTTGGGTTTTGAGGTGGGGCGCTCGATCTCACAGGCGCTGAAAATCTCACGCCAAACACCCCCCTTTCACATTTCTCCCCGCCCGATCGTCTACCCTGTAGCGGCCGTTCTGCGGGCGATTTCAGATGGGCTGTTCAACCATTCGTTCTTTTTTTCGAACAGCCTATTGTCCTACACCCCAGCAGCCGCTTAGCATTCGTTTGAGATTTCAAACGCTCGATGCCCTGCTTTGGGCGCTTTTCAACAATCAACAATTCGGGAAGCCGACATGCAGCTCAAAGACGCTCAGTTGTTCCGCCAGCAAGCCTATATCAATGGTGAGTGGCTGGATGCGGACAATGGCCAGACCATCAAGGTGACCAACCCGGCCACCGGCGAAGTCATCGGTACCGTGCCGAAGATGGGCACCGCGGAAACCCGCCGCGCCATCGAAGCCGCCGACAAGGCCCTGCCGGCCTGGCGTGCCCTGACCGCCAAAGAGCGTTCGGCCAAGCTGCGTCGCTGGTTCGAACTGATGATCGAGAACCAGGATGACCTGGCTCGCCTGATGACCACCGAGCAAGGCAAGCCACTGGCCGAAGCCAAGGGCGAAATCGCCTACGCGGCCTCGTTCATCGAGTGGTTCGCCGAAGAAGCCAAGCGCGTCTACGGTGACACCATCCCGGGCCATCAGCCCGACAAGCGCCTGATCGTCATCAAGCAGCCAATCGGCGTTACCGCGGCCATTACCCCGTGGAACTTCCCGGCGGCGATGATCACCCGTAAAGCCGGCCCGGCCCTGGCCGCTGGCTGCACCATGGTGCTCAAGCCTGCTTCGCAGACCCCGTACTCCGCCCTGGCCCTGGTCGAGCTGGCTCACCGTGCCGGTATTCCGGCTGGCGTGCTGAGCGTCGTCACCGGCAGCGCTGGCGAAGTCGGCGGCGAGCTGACCGGCAACTCCCTGGTACGCAAACTGTCCTTCACCGGCTCGACCGAAATCGGTCGCCAGCTGATGCAAGAATGCGCCAAGGACATCAAGAAGGTTTCCCTGGAGCTGGGCGGCAACGCCCCGTTTATCGTGTTCGACGACGCCGACCTGGACAAGGCCGTCGAGGGCGCGATCATCTCCAAGTACCGTAACAACGGCCAGACCTGCGTCTGCGCCAACCGTATCTACGTGCAGGACGGCGTCTACGACGCGTTCGCCGAGAAGCTGGCCGCCGCAGTGGCCAAGCTGAAGATCGGTAACGGTCTGGAAGACGGCACCACCACCGGCCCGCTGATCGACGGCAAGGCTGTCGCCAAGGTCCAGGAGCACATCGAAGACGCGGTCTCCAAAGGCGCCAAGGTGCTGGCCGGTGGCAAGCTGATCGAAGGCAACTTCTTCGAGCCGACCATCCTGGTCAACGTGCCGAAGACTGCTGCTGTCGCCAAGGAAGAGACCTTCGGCCCGTTGGCGCCGCTGTTCCGCTTCCAGGACGAAGCCGAAGTCATCGCCATGTCCAACGACACCGAGTTCGGCCTGGCTTCGTACTTCTACGCCCGTGACATGAGCCGTGTGTTCCGTGTTGCCGAGGCCCTGGAATACGGCATGGTCGGCATCAACACCGGCCTGATCTCCAACGAAGTCGCGCCGTTCGGCGGCATCAAGGCTTCGGGCCTGGGCCGCGAAGGTTCCAAATACGGTATCGAGGACTACCTCGAAATCAAATACCTGTGCATCAGCGTCTGATCACCGGTTAAAAGGCTTTACCTCTGCCAGCGGGGCGCGAGAGCGACGTCTCGCTGGCCTTTTTTACATGCAGTACCTGGTGGCCAGGGCGTTCACGGCAGTCGATCAACGAATACTGTGCGCGAGCACTCCCAGCCACCCCCGAATAAAAGCGCCATTCCGATCGGCGCAATGAGGGCATTATGAGCAAGACCAACGAATCCTTGATGCAACGCCGTGTAGCTGCCGTCCCACGTGGCGTCGGCCAAATTCACCCGATCTTCGTTGATACCGCGAAGAACTCGACCGTGATCGACGTTGAAGGCCGCGAACTGATCGACTTCGCCGGCGGCATCGCTGTACTGAACACCGGCCACCTGCACCCGAAAGTGGTTGCAGCTGTGCAAGAACAGCTGACCAAAGTCAGCCACACCTGCTTCCAGGTGCTGGCCTACGAACCCTACGTAGAGCTGTGCGAGAAGATCAACAAGCTGGTCCCAGGCAACTTCGACAAGAAGACCCTGCTGGTCACCACCGGCTCCGAAGCCGTTGAAAACGCCGTCAAGATCGCCCGTGCCGCCACTGGCCGTGCTGGCGTGATCGCCTTCACCGGCGCTTACCACGGCCGTACCATGATGACCCTGGGCCTGACCGGCAAGGTCGTGCCGTACTCCGCTGGCATGGGCCTGATGCCAGGCGGCATCTTCCGCGCACTGTTCCCGAACGAACTGCACGGTGTGAGCGTCGACGACGCCATTGCTTCGGTCGAGCGCATCTTCAAGAACGATGCCGAGCCTAAGGACATCGCCGCGATCATCCTGGAGCCTGTTCAGGGTGAAGGTGGCTTCCTGCCGGCGCCGAAAGAGCTGATGCAGCGCCTGCGCGCCCTTTGCGACCAGCACGGCATCCTGCTGATCGCCGACGAAGTGCAGACCGGCGCTGGCCGTACTGGCACCTTCTTCGCCATGGAGCAGATGGGCGTCGCGCCTGACCTGACCACCTTCGCCAAGTCGATCGCTGGCGGCTTCCCGCTGGCCGGTGTGTGCGGCAAGGCCGAATACATGGACGCCATCGCCCCAGGTGGCCTGGGCGGCACTTACGCCGGTTCGCCGATCGCTTGCGCCGCGGCCCTGGCCGTGATCCAAGTGTTCGAAGAAGAGAAACTGCTGGACCGCAGCAAGGCCGTTGGCGAGCACCTGGTTGCCGGCCTGCGCAAGATCCAGGACAAAAACCCGATCATCGGTGACATCCGTGGTATGGGCTCGATGATTGCTGTCGAAGTCTTCGAGAAAGGTACTCACACCCCGAATGCCGCTGCTGTTGGCCAAGTAGTTGCCAAGGCACGTGACAAGGGTCTGATCCTGCTGTCGTGCGGCACCTACGGCAACGTCCTGCGTATCCTGGTCCCGCTGACCGCCGAAGACGCGCTGCTGGACAAAGGCCTGGCCATCATCGAAGAGTGCTTCGCTGAACTGGCCTAATGTGACGCGCTTCTGAAAAAACCCGCTTCGGCGGGTTTTTTTTGTGCCCAGAAAACCTGAGGGGCGCTATGGTTGACGCAGGACTTGCCGAGGAAGCTGCGACGGATTGCGTGCCAGGGATATTCAGGAGTTGGCCATGAGCGCTGTAGACCCCACCCCACCTTGCGTATTGATAGTCGAAGGCGACCCGTGGGTGCGTGACATGCTCAAGGAGATGCTGCTCAGCGTGCGCTGCGACGCCCGGCTGCAGGTCTGCGCCGACGGCTCGCAGGCACTGACCGCGCTATCGAGCAAGCCCGACCTGATCATCGCTGCGCGTGAGCTGGCCGGCGTCGATGGCCTCGACCTGCTGCGCAAGGTGCGCGCCAAGGGCCCTGGGTTGCCGTTCATTCTGATGAGCAACCGCAGCGACAGCGCCAGCGTGCGCGAGGCGTTGCCGTTGCACCCCACGGCTTATCTGAGCAAGCCACTGAACCTGGAAAACCTGCGCAAGCGCCTTGAAGAGCTGCTGCTGGCCGTGGGTGAGGAAATCGCCTGCCCGGTGCCGCACTTGCAGCCGGGTGCCAGCCTGCCTGGTTACCTGGAACAGCGCCGCGCTACCGCCGATGGTGGGCCGCTGCTGGCCGATGTGCAGGTGGCGATCAAGCGGGCGCTGAACCCCCAGGGCCTGAACCTGAAGGTGCTCGAAGAGGAAGTGCGCAACGACCCGCAGGTCACGGCGGTGCTGATCGCCGCCGCCAACAGCGCTGCCCTGCACCGCGATGCGCCCGTGCAGACCCTGCTACAGGCGTTGAACAAGCTTGGCAGTACCCAGAGCATGAACCTGATCCTGGGCATGACGCTCAAGCGCAGCGCACGGCTGAGTGACCCGCTGCTGGCGCAGCATGCGGCCCACTACTGGAACCTCTCGCTGCACTGTGCCGAATACGGTCGCAGCCTGGCGCGCATGCTCGAACTGGACGAAGGGCGTTGCTACTGCGCGGGGCTGCTGCACTGCCTGGGTGACCTGGCGGTGTTGCGTTGCCTGCAGGAGTGGCGCCTGGCCGGTGGGGAGCTGGACGAGGGCAGGGTGCAGCAGTCACTGGATGAGTACGGCGCAGCGTTTGGTTCGGCATTGCGCACGCGCTGGCGCTTGCCACTGGCGCTGCGCGAATTGATCGCGGCGGTTTACCAACTGGGCGGTGGCGTGTATTCGCGGGAGATCCTGGCGATGAACCTGGCCGGGCAATTGTCGCGGCTGCCGACGGGTCATGGGTTGGAGTCGGTTGCCAGTAACAAGACTGCGCGGCTGCTGAAGATCGGCTTGCCGGAGCTGAGCCGGTTGCGCAAGGTGGAAAACCCTGAGGTGAAGCCGCAGGGTGAAGAATCACCTGTGAACGAAAATGGGGCGGATACCTGAGATCATGAGAAAGCCGCATGAAACGCCCTCTGGGTTCACGCTTGCACCCGTTCGGGGTCTGCCTGAAATGACAAAACCCAGCCTAGGCTGGGTTTTGCAGGTCCCTCAAGGGGAATAAAACGCTAAGTGCCTCTAAGGGCTACGTGGGCACGATAATCGAGAAGCTCCCCATAATTGCATTCCAGTATTTGCCCTACCCTCGGCTCGAATTTGATAGCCATGTGTCACCTAGAGACCTTTACGACAGGCTTGATGATGTCACATGGTATTAAGCAGTTGTTTGCTCAGTGGTGCTCAGGAATTAATTTTAGATTTTTCCCACGCGACACCGCTGAATCACTGTAAGAACTTTTGTTGTTATATTTATAGACTTGGTTTTTCAGAAGTTTCCTACAGCGATCTATGTATTGTTTTGTGGAATTTCAATCGCGACTCTGAGCGTGTCGCAGGCGAGAAAGTTTTCACCTAACTACCCCCGTACGATCTGGTTCTTCCCCTGGCGTTTGGCCCGGTACATCGCCGCATCGGCGCGGGCGAACAGGCTGTCCAGGGACTCGTCCTCGTCGCTCAACGCCGTCAGCCCCTGGCTCACGGTCACACCATATTCGTGATCGCCATGGCTGAAGCTCAGCCGTTGGATCTCGCGTTGCAAACGCTCGGCAATCTGCTCTGCCACCTGCGCATTGCAGCCAGGGAACACTGCCGCAAACTCCTCGCCACCAATACGCCCGAACTGGTCGCCCCGGCGTAGCACGGCTTTGCCGCTGTCAGCGATGCGTTGCAGTACCTGGTCGCCTTCCTGGTGGCCGTAACTGTCATTGACCTGCTTGAAGTCGTCGATGTCCAGCAGCAGGAATGCCAGGGGCGTGCCGTCCTCGCGGGCGCTGTCGAACGCCTGTTGGGCGCATTCGAAGAAGTGCCGGCGGTTGCTGCTTTGGGTCAGCACGTCGGTGGTGGCCAGGCGATGCAGTTCGCCTTCAAGCTGCTTCTTCTCGGTGATGTCCTCGGCGATGCCGACAACGATCACCCGCTGCTCGCCCTCGCGCTGCTGGTTGATGTAGCACTTGTCGCTCAGCCAGCGCACCTGGCCTTCGGCATTGAGGATGCGGTACTCGCGGTCTTCCACCGAACCTTTGAGCAGCACCTGGGCCAGGCTGCGCTCGGCGTATTCGAGGTCGTCGGGGTAGATGCTGTCGCGCCACTCGTTGTAGTCGGCCAGCACCAGGCTGGCCGGGCGGCCAAAGATGCGTTCGTAGGCAGGGCTGACGTACAGCACCTGGCGGGCTTCCCAGTCGAACGCCCAAAGCACGGCGTTGACGCTGTCGAGCAATGAACTGAACAGCTGTTCGCGCTCACTCAGGCGCGCGACTTCGCCTTGGGCGTGAAGCAAGGCCAGCAAGGTTTGGGCGGCTTCTGGAGGTGGGGTGCCGGGCAGGGATGTTGGGAGTTTTTTGGCCATGTGCACGGAGCGAGTCTCGACAAGGAAGCGTGCGGCCAGCATCAGGCCCGCCACGCGGGCGATGTGCCGGGTTGGAGTCGAAACCAGAGGGGGAAGTTCCGAGCGGCACGCCCTGCCAGAAGAGCGTGCCGATCAACGGCCTTCAGGCGCCAGTCGGGCGCAGGGAGTAGGTCTTGAGCTGTGCGGCGAAGTCGTGCAGGGCGTGAATACCGCTGGCTTCGGCCTCGTGCACCCAGTCCTTCATGGCGGCGAGCATGTCGTGGCCATTTGCGCTGGTGCGCGCCCAGATTTGCTGCAAGGCCAGGCGCTTTTCGTAGATGACCTTGAGTGCCTGGCTGTGTGCGAGCAGCGACTCGATGCGTACGTGGTGGCGGTCTTCCAGCAGGCTGGTCTCGCGCGACAGCAGGCGCTTGGCGCGGCGGAAGCGGTGGCGTACCGACGCATCGACCTTGGCCAGTTCCTGCTGGACCAGCGGGCCGATCACCAGCTTGCGGTACTGGGCCATGATCTGGAAGCGGTTGTTGAGGATGGCCATGGCGGTGTCCATGTCCAGGTTGGCCTTGCCTTCTACCCGGTGGGCGATCGGTGCCACGCGCTGCACCTTGGCCAGGCGCAACATGCAGAACAGGCGGATCCAGGCCCAGCCCATGTCGAACTCCCAGCGCTTGACCGAGAGCTTGGCCGAGTTGGGGTAGGTGTGGTGGTTGTTGTGCAGCTCTTCGCCACCGATGACGATGCCCCACGGCACCAGGTTGGTGGCAGCGTCACGGCATTCGAAATTGCGGTAGCCCACCGCATGGCCAAGGCCGTTGACCACACCGGCAGCCCAGAACGGAATCCACATCATCTGCACCGCCCAGACGGTGATGCCGAGGGTGCCGAACAGCAGCAGGTCGATCACTGCCAGCAGGGCAATGCCGCCCAGCTTGTAGCGCGAGTAGAGGTTGCGCTCGATCCAGTCGTCCGGGCAGTTCTTGCCGTAGATGCGCAAGGTTTCGGGGTTGCGCGCCTCTTCGCGGTAGAGTTCGGCGCCTTTGCGCAGGACCGTGCTCAAGCCCTTGTGTACCGGGCTGTGCGGGTCGTCCGGGGTTTCGCACTTGGCGTGGTGCTTGCGGTGGACGGCAGTCCACTCGCGGGTGTTCTGCGCCGTGGTCAGCCACAGCCAGAAGCGGAAGAAGTGCTTGAGCGCGCCATTGAGCTCCAAGGCCCGGTGCGCGGAGTAGCGATGCAGGTAAACCGTGACGCTGACGATGGTCACATGGGTCATCAGCAGTGTGATGCCGACCAGTTGCCAGGCCGACAAGTCGAGCAGGCCGTTGTACCACATAGGTGTTAAAACCCTCGAGAACACAGGGGAAGGGCATGATTATCCCTTGGCAGGGAAATAAAACCAGTCACCCATTCAGATAGGACGTCACGACATGTTTCAACCTTTATAATGCCTGATCTTCGTTCAAGGGCCACTCCCCCCGACATGTCTGTTTCCGTTCGCGACGCCTTGCGCATGGCAGCGCTCTACGTGGTGCTGTCGATCCTCTGGCTGGTGCTGGCCCAAGTGCTGCTGCAGGGGATGACTGACGACCCGCTGGCGCTGACCGTGGGGCAGCAGATCAATGTGGTTATCTGGGTGATGTTCAGCGCGGTGCTGATCTTCGTTTCGCGCGCGCGGCTGCTGAATTTCATCGGCATCGGCGTGCGTCTGCGCGGCGAGGACCGCGAGCGGCTGCGCATGGCGGCGGCGGTGTTCGACAGTACCCTCGAAGGCGTACTGGTGACCGACCGCCAAGGCTTGATCGTGCACGTCAACCGCGCCTTCATGCGCATCACCGGCTACCAGCAGGACGAGGTCGTTGGCCAGCGCCCGAACAAGTTCAAGTCGGGCCGCCATGGCGTGGCGTTCTATCAGCAGATCTTCGCCACCCTGGCCGAGAAGGGCGAGTGGAGCGGCGAGATCTGGAACCGCCGCAAAAGTGGCGAGATCTACCCGCAATGGCAAACCATCCGTGCCATACACGATGACGCCGGCGAGCTGAGCCATTACGTGGCGGTGTTCAGCGACATCAGCGCGATCAAGCATACCGAGCAAGAGCTGGCCTACCTGGCGCATCACGACCCGCTGACCGGCCTGCCCAACCGCTTGCTGTTCACCGACCGCGTCGAACAGGCACTGGTGACGGCGCAAGCCAACAAGCGCGGTTGCGGCTTGCTGCTGCTCGACCTGGACCATTTCCAGAGCATCAACGACGGGCTTGGCCACACCATTGGCGATCAGTTGCTCAAGCTGGTGGGCGAGCGCCTGGGTGAGGTGGTGGGCAGCGGTGTGACCCTGGCGCGCCTGGGCGGCGACGAGTTCGGTGTGCTGGCCGAGAACTGCCAGCAGGTCGGCCAGGCCGGCAAGCTGGCGCAGCGCATCATCGAGCGTATGCGCGAGCCGTTCGTGTTTGATGGGCATCGCCTGTTCATCAGTGTCAGCGTGGGCATCGGCCTGTTCCCCAGCGATGCCTTGAGCGCCGAGCAGCTGCTGCGTAACGCCGACTCGGCGCTGTTCAAGGCCAAGAGCAGCGGGCGCGCCTGCTATGCGCTGTACACCGAGGAGCTGACCGCGCACGCCCAGCACCGGGTGGAAACCGCCGGGGAGCTGCGCCGGGCGCTGGAGCAGGACGAACTGCGGGCGTACTTCCAGCCGGTGCACGACCTGGCCACGGCGAAGCGGGTTGGGGTCGAGACGCTGGTACGCTGGCAGCATCCGCAACGCGGCCTTGTGCCCCCGAGCGAATTCATCCCGATCGCCGAACGCACCGGGCTGATTGCCGAGATCGACGCCTGGGTGCTGCGCCAGGCGTGTCGGCAGATGGTGCAGTGGCAGCGTGAAGGCCGGCAAATGGCCTTTGTGGCGGTGAATATCTCAAGCCGCCTGTTTGGCCAGCACGCGCTGTATCGGCAGGTGGCCGAGGTGTTGCACGAAACCGGCCTTGACCCGGCGTTGCTCGAACTGGAAGTGACCGAAAGCGCAGTGATGGAAGACCCGGAAGTGGCGCTGGAGCAACTGCATCGCTTGCGTGAGCTGGGGGTCACCTTGGCTATCGACGATTTCGGTACAGGCTATTCGTCGCTGCTGCGCCTCAAGCGCTTGCCGGTGCAGAAGTTGAAGATCGACCAGGGTTTTGTCGCCGGGTTGCCGCATGACGACGATGACATTGCGATTGTGCGGGTGATCATCGCCCTGGCCCGCAGCATGGGCATGCAGGTGCATGCCGAGGGCATCGAGCAGCAGGAGCAGGCCAGCTTTTTGCTGCAGGAACAGTGTCAGTTGGGGCAGGGGTACTGGTTTGGGCGGCCGATGCCGGCTGGGGATTTGGATTGGGAGTGAGGTGGTGCCCGTATGATCTTGGGGCCGCACAGCGGCCCCCAAATGGCTCACCGCTTGTTCAACCCCTTCGCCAACCGATCCCCACCCAGCTGAATCACCGCCACCAGCGCGACCAGCATGGCAATCACGGTCAGCATGACCTGGCTGTCAAAGCGCTGGTACCCATAGCGATAGGCAATATCCCCCAGCCCACCGGCGCCAATCGCCCCGGCCATGGCCGACGAGTTGATCAAGGTCACCAGGGTGATGGTGAACCCGCCGACGATGCCCGGCAGCGCTTCGGGCAACAGCACATGCCAGACGATGTGCCAGCGCCGGCAGCCCATGGCTTGCGCGGCTTCGACCAAGCCATGGTCGACTTCGCGCAAGCTCACTTCGGCAATGCGTGCAAAGAAGGGTGTGGCGGCGATGGTCAGCGGTACCACGGCCGCCCACACGCCGTAGGTAGTACCGACCAGCAGGCGGGTGAAGGGTATCAGCGCGACCATCAGGATCAGAAACGGGATCGAGCGGAACAGGTTGACGAACGCGCCCAACACCCGGTTAAGCAGGCGCGCCTCGAATATCCCGCCTTTGTCGCTGGTGACCAGCAGCACCGCCATCGGTACCCCGACCAACAGGGCGATCAGCGAAGACACGCCGACCATCAGCAGGGTATCGAGCAAGCCTTCAAGCAGGCGATCAAACCACATGGCCCAATACCTCCACGTCTTCGGCCCAACGGCGGGCGCGCGCCAGCAACTGGTGGGTTTCGTGTGGCGAGTGCTGCACCGACAGGATCAACTGCCCGAGCGCATGCTCACCGATGGTTTCAACACCCCCTTGCAGCAGGCGTACACGCCCGCCCAGGTCGTTGAACAGGGCCGATAGCTCCGGCTCGCCGAGCAGGGTCAGCTTGAGTACCACGGCGCTGTCGCAGCTCACCGGGCTGGCTTTGAGGCTGGCCTGCAAGCTAGCCGGCAGCTTGGCCTGCAACGGCGCGAGCAAGGTGCGGGTCACCTCGTGACGTGGCGCCCCGAATACCCGCCAGACCTCGCCCTGTTCGACCACTTCGCCACGCTCCAGTACTACCACGCGGTGGCAGATATCGCGGATCACCGCCATCTCATGGGTGATCAGTACGATGGTCAGGCCCAGGCGCTGGTTGATGTCGCGCAGCAGCTCCAGGATCGAGGCCGTGGTTTCGGGGTCCAGTGCCGATGTGGCCTCGTCGCACAAGAGGATCTCGGGGTCGTGCACCAGTGCCCGGGCAATACCGACCCGCTGTTTCTGCCCGCCGGAAAGCTGCGCCGGGTAGACCTGGTGCTTTTCCTGCAGGCCAACCAGCTCCAGCAGTTCGCGGACCTTGCGTTGGCGTTCGGCCTTGGGCACCCCGGCCACCTTCAGCGGCAGCTCGACGTTCTGCCACACGGTCTTGGCCGACATCAGGTTGAAGTGCTGAAAGATCATGCCGATGCGACGGCGCAGCGTGACCAGGCGGTCCTCGTCCAATGGCGCGATGTCCACCTGGTCGATCAGCACGCGGCCTTGGCTGGGCTGCTCCAGGCGGTTGATGGTACGCAGCAGCGATGACTTGCCGGCGCCGCTGCGGCCGATGATGCCGAAGATCTCACCCCGGCGAATGTTCAGGTCGATGCCGTGCAAGGCGGGCTGCGCCTGGCCAGGGTAGGTCTTGCCCAGGCCGATGAAGCGCACATGGGCTTCATTGACGTCGGGGCGCAGGGCCTGTTCCTTGGCCGTTGGCGGCAATGGTTGTGGTGTCGGCGCCCTGAGTGCGCTGGCCTGGCTCATGTCAGCCCTCCCAACCGGCCTGGTAGAGGTTGCCGTGGGCTTTGTTCAACGCCGCGCGCACGGCGGGCGAGTGCTGGTAGATGTCGACGAACTTGGCCAGGCGGGGGTCGTCCTTGTTTTGCGGACGGATGACGAACTGGATCACGTACTCCTTGTTTTCCAGGCCGTCGAACAGCAGCGCCGAGGTGGCGTCGAAGGTGTTGGCCAGGCGGATGTAGGCCGGGTAGCCCTGGACCAGGTCGGCGTCGTCATAGGCGCGCACCAGTTGCACCGCCTCGACCTGCAGAATCTTCAGTTTCTTGGGGTTGGCGACGATGTCGTCCTCGGTGGCCTTGTAGCCGACCCCCGGCTTGAGCGTGATCAGCCCGGCCTTGGCCAGCAGCTGCAGGCCACGGCCGCTGTTGATCGGGTCGTTGGCGATGGCCACGCTGGCGCCTTCGGGAAGCTCGGCGAAGCTTTTGTATCGCTTGGCGTACAAGCCGACGTTGTTGATGATGCCCGGCGCGTAAGGCACCAGGTTGAAGCCTGCGGCGGCCTTGGCGTTTTCCAGGAACGGGATGTGCTGGAAGTAGTTCACGTCGATGTCGCCGCTGTTGAGGCTGACATTGGGTGCGATCCAGTCGCTGAACTCGATCAGCTTCACCTCCAGGCCCTGCTTGTGAGCCTCTTCCACGGCGGCTTCCAGTGGGATGGCGAAGGCTGAGGTGGTGCCGATCTTCAAGGGCTCGGCGGCGATCGCGCTGGCGTACAGGCCGAGGGTGAAGGCCATGGCCGCGACGGGCCGGAACAGTTTCTCAAGCATGGTGCAAGGCTCCAATCGGGGCAGGGGTTGGGGTGAAGCGGTAGGCCGAGCCGGGGTGGCTGGCGGGCAGGTGCGGGTGGTCGGTGTCGAACAGCTTCGCGCGCAGGGTGCCTTCGGCGTAGGCGGTCTTGTAACGGCCACGCTGTTGCAGTTGCGGGATGACCAGGTCGATGAAGTCTTCAAAGCTTTCCGGGGTGACGGTGCGGGTCAGGTTGAAGCCGTCCAGCCCGGTTTCGTCGAGCCAGGCGATCAACGCATCGGCGACCTGCTCGGGTGTGCCGACCAAGGTCACGTAGCGGCCGCCCAGGGCGTGTTGCTCAAGCAGACGGCGGCGGGTCCAGGCGTTTTCCTGCAGCTGGCGGGTGGCCGACTGAATGGCGTTGCCCTTGCTGAAACCGATCGGCTCGTCCAGCCCAAAGGCCGCAAAATCGATGCCGGTGGAGGCGGCGAAGTGCGCAACGCCAGCCTCTGGGCTGGCATGACGCAGGTACTCGGCATGCTTGGCCTGGGCCTGTTGCTCGGTGGCGGCAACGATCACCGTGATGCCCATGAACACCTTGATGGCCTGCGGGTCGCGGCCGGCTGCCTGGGCGGCGGCGCGTACCTTGTCGACCTGGGCGCGGGTGGCGGTTTTGTCCTGGCCGCTGATGAACACGCATTCGGCATGGTTGCCGGCGAACGCCAGGCCACGCGTGGAGCTGCCCGCCTGGAACAGCACCGGTGTGCGCTGCGGTGACGGCTCGCTCAGGTGGTAGCCCTCGACGTTGTAGAACTCGCCGTGGTGGCTGACCTTGCGCACCTTGTCGGGCTGGGCGTAGATGCGCTGCTCGCGGTCGGCGACCACGGCATCGTCGGCCCAGCTACCTTCGAGCAGTTTGTACAGCACCTGCAGGTATTCGTCGGCCTGGTCGTAGCGGCGGTCGTGCTCGGGTTGCTGCGCCAGGCCCATGGCGCGGGCAGCGCTGTCGAGGTAGCCGGTGACGATGTTCCAGCCGACCCGGCCATTACTCAGGTGGTCGAGGGTGGAGAGGCGGCGGGCGAACAGGTAGGGCGCTTCGTACGTGAGGTTGGCGGTAAGGCCGAAGCCCAGGTGGCGGGTGACTGCGGCCATGGCCGAAACCAGCAGCAAGGGGTCGTTGACCGGCAGCTGGATCGACTCCTTGAGGGTCACCTCCAGCGACTGGCCATAAATATCGTAGGTGCCGACGATGTCGGCGATGAACAGCCCGTCGAACAGCCCCCGTTCCAGCAGGCGGGCCAGGTCGGTCCAGTACGCGAGGGTCTTGTACTGGGTCGAGGTGTCCCGCGGGTGGGTCCACAGGCCATGGTTGATATGCCCGATGCAGTTCATGTTGAAGGCATTGAGCAGCATCTGCTTGGCCATCAGATGGTCCCCCGGCGCGGCGGGTTTTCGTTGTTGAGGTAGTAGTTGCCGATGGCGTGGTACTTCCAGCGCACCGGGTCGTGCAGGGTGTGCACCCGGGCGTTGCGCCAGTGGCGGTCGAGGTTGTGCTCGGCCAGGGTGGCCTGGCTGCCGGCCAGTTCGAACAGCGTGGTACCGGCGGCAAGGGAGATTTCGGTGCTGATGGCGCGTGCTTCGGCCACGGCGATGGAGGCGGCGGCGACGTTGTCGGCGCTGCTGTCCTGCTGGGCGTGGTCGAGGTATTCGCCCGCGCGTTCCAGCAGGGCTTCGGTGGCGTGCAGGCGGATTGCGAGCTGGCCGAAGCTTTTCAGGGTCAGTGGGTCTTCGCTGGCCTTGTCCAGGCCCGAGTCGACCCAGGGGCGGCTGCGGGTGCGCACGAAGTGCAGGGCATCCTCGTAGGCGGCGCGGGCGATGCCGGTGTCGATGGCAGCGTGGAGGATCTGTGCCAGTGGGCCGACCGGGGTCGGGCGTTCGAAGGCGCTCTGGAACGGCACGACGTCTTCGGTGCGCACCCACACGTTGTCGAATACCACCGAGCCACTGCCGGTGGTGCGCTGGCCAAAACCGCTCCAGTCGTCGATCACCTGCAGGCCCTGGCTGTCGGCGGGGACGAAGGCCAGTTGCTGCACGCCGTCTTCGTCGATCACCGAGGTGGGGATGCGCTGGGCGTAAAGGGCGCCGGTGGCGTAGAACTTGCGGCCATTGATACGAAAGCCGTCGCCATCTCGGGTCAGGCGGGTGGTGCGGTCGTTGGCGGTTTTCGTGCCCAGCTCGGCCAAGGCATTGCCGAAGCGCCGGCCCGCCAGCACTTCGGCGTACAGGCGCTGTTGCTGCTCGGGGCTGCCGTTTACGCGCAGCACTTCCAGGGCGTAGAAATGGTTTTGCGGTATTTGCCCGAGCGAGGCGTCGGCCTGGGCAATGCGGGCGATGACCTTGGCCAGGGTAACGTTGGAGACACCGGCGCCGCCAAAGGCCTTGGGTACGCTGATGGCCCACAGGCCAGAGCGGGTGAACAGGTCGAGCTCGGCGAGGGGCAGGCGGCGCTCGCGGTCGCGCAGGGCGCTGTCGCGGCGCAGTTGCTGGGCGATGTCTTCGGCGATGGCCAGGGCTTGGGTGTCGTGGGTGATGATGTTTGTGGTCATGGTGTTTCTCCGGGGCCTTTGGGGCCGCTTCGCGGCCCTTTCGCGACGCAAGGCCGCTCCTACAGGGATCGGGGGCTGTCTGTAGGAGCGGCCTTGCGTCGCGAAAGGGCTGCACAGCAGCCCCCAGGGCCAAAAAATCAGATCCAGGAATGCCGAGCAGGCAGGGTGCCGTTGAGGTGGTAGGCCCCCACCGCGTGGTACTTCCAGCGCACCGGGTCATGCAGGGTGTGCACCCGGGCATTGCGCCAGTGGCGGTCGAGGTTGAACTCAGCAAGGGTGGCGCGGCTGCCGGCCAGCTCGAACAGCTTCTCGCTGGCCTGCAGGCTGATTTCGGTGGTCAACACCTTGGCCTCGGCCACGGCGATCGAAGCGCGGGCCGCAGCGGTTGCGTCCACTGGCGCTGCATTGACCTCATCGAGTACCCGCGCCGCCTTGCGCAGCAGCGCCTCGGCAGCGTGCAGCTCAAGCTTGAGGCGGCCGATATCGGCAATCACATACGGGTCGTCGCTGGCGCGCTCGACCTTGGCCTCGATCCACGGCCGCGACTTCTCCCGCACAAAGCGGATGGCCTCTTCGATGGCTGCTTCGGCGATGCCGGCGTCGATGGCGGCCTGGATCAACTGCGAGGCTGCCCCCTGGATATTGGGGATGTCACGCTGGCGCCAGTTGTCGATCACCAGTTCCGCGTCCACCGGCACCTGGTCAAGCAGCACGGTGCCGCTGGCAGTGGTGCGTTGGCCGAACCCGGACCAGTCATCGACGATGCGCAGGCCCGGGCTGCCACGGCGGACGAAGGCCAGGCGCTGGCGGCCCTCGTCATCCAGCGCCTTGACCGCCACCCAGTGGGCGAACAGGGCACCGGTGGAGTAGAACTTTTCGCCACTGATGCGATAGCCGTCGCCCGTGAGGGTGATCTTCGCCTTCAGGCTCAGGGTGTCTTTGGTGCCGCGCTCGGGGCCGGCGTTGCCGATGCGCCAGCCGTCCAGCACGCTGCGGAAGATCACCGCCTGCTGTGCCTCGGTGGCCGTCAGGCGCAGCAACTGCAGCATGCCGAACTGATTCTGCGGGATCTGCCCCAGGGCCGGGTCGGCGGCACTGATCAGGCGGAATACTTCGGCGACGGTTTCGAACGAGACATCAGGTCCGCCGTGGGCCTTGGGTACGCTGATGCTGCCCAAGCCGCTGCGGGTGAACTGCTCGATCTCTGCCCATGGCAGCTTGCGTTGCTGGTCGCGGCGCGCGGCCTGCTCACGGGCCACATCGGCCAGCTCGCGAGCAGCTTGCAGGGCTTCGGCGTCGTTGCGCAGCACCTTGGCTGGCAGCAGCAGGGGCGAGCTGTCGAGGTCGCTGTGGAAAAGGGTATTTGGCTGGCTGGACATCAGTACCGCTCCTTGGCTGCACTCAATGCCCTGGCGATACGCACTGGGGTGATTGTGATCCTGACCATTCCTAACCTCACAAAAGTAGTTGTGTCGCTTCAGCTGATGGCGACAGACGTTTGCTGGTCCGGTGGTCCGGTGTATATACCCTAATGGCTTATTAAAAGATTATGAACTAACCTTTTGGAATATATATAGAAGTTGAGAGGTACACAGGGTGTGCCGGCCCCTATCGCGGGCAAACCCGCGAAGAGGTCGGTGCAGGCTTACTCGGAAGCCGCAGTACCGAGAAACTTGCGCAAGAACTGCCGAGTACGTTCTTCCTTGGGCGCGGCAAACAACGCCTTGGCCTCGCCCTGCTCGACGATCACCCCCTTGTCGAAGAAGATCACCCGGTTCGCCACATCCCGCGCAAAGCTCATCTCGTGGGTGACGATGATCATGGTGCGCTTCTCTTCGGCGAGGCCGCGGATGGTGGCGAGCACTTCACCGACCAGCTCGGGGTCGAGCGCCGAGGTGGGTTCGTCGAACAGGATCACCTCAGGCTCCATGGCCAGGGCACGGGCAATGGCTACCCGCTGCTGCTGGCCACCGGACAGGCGCCGGGGGTAGGCGTCTTCCTTGCCCGCCAGGCCGACCTTGGCCAACAGCTTGCGCCCCAGTGCCACGGCTTGGTCGCGGGGCGTTTTCTTGACGATCACCGGCCCCTCGATCACGTTCTCCAGGGCAGTGCGGTGCGGGAACAGGTTGAAGTTCTGGAACACGAACCCGGCCTGCTGGCGCAACCGGCGGATCGCACTTTGCTGACCGCCCAGCGGGCGATTGGCATCGATGCTGATGGCGCCGATCTGGATCTGCCCCGCGTCGGGGGTTTCCAGCAGGTTCAGGCAGCGCAGGAAGGTGGTCTTGCCAGAGCCGCTGGGGCCGATGATGGCGACCACTTCGCCCGGCTGCACGGTAAGGTCGATGCCGTTGAGCACGGTCTGGCCCTTGAACTGCTTGGACAGGCCCTTGACTACGATCATGCTCAGTGCTCCTGGTCATGTTGGTTGACCCGCGCTTCCATGCGGTTCTGGAAGTGCGCGAGGATACTGCAGAGTATCCAGTAGATAACGGCCACAGCCAGGTACATGGTGAAGACTTCGAAGGTGCGCGCAGTAATCAGCTGGGCCTGGCGGAACAGCTCGGGCACCTGAATGGTCGCCGCCAGGGCGGTGTCCTTGACTAGCGAGATGAAGCTGTTGCCCAGCGGCGGCAAGGCTGTGCGCAAAGCCTGCGGCAAGATTGCCCGGCGCATGGCCTGGGTGCGGGTCATGCCAATGCTGGCGGCGGCCTCCCACTGGCCACGGTCGATCGAGGAAATCGCCGCCCGCAGGATTTCGCAGATATAGGCGGCCATGTTCAGCGACAGGCCGATCAGCGAGGCCGGGATCGGGTCGAGTTCGATACCGATCTGCGGCATGCCGAAGTAGATCACGAACAGCTGCACCAGCAGCGGCGTGCCCCGGAAGAACGACACGTAGATGCGTGCCAGCCAGTCCAGCGGCAGGATCTTCGACAGCCGCATCAGGGCCAGGGCAAAGCCCAGCACCAGGCCGAAGAACATGCCGCCGACACTGAGCAGCACCGTATAACCCGCGCCCTTCAGCAGGAAGGGCGTGGAATCGACAACGAGTTGCAGGCTTTCAGCGATCATTTGGTGACATCGGCACCGAAGTATTTTTCCGACAGCTTGGCCAACGTGCCGTCGGCTTTGAGCTTGTCGATGGCCTTGTTGATGGCCGCCAGCAGTTCAGGCTCGCCCTTGCGCAGGGCCACGCCGCTTTCCAGACGCGAGAAGGCGTCACCGGCCAGTTCCGTGTCCTTGGCTTTTTGCGCGTATTCCAACGCGGCCAGGCGGTCGATCAGGATGGCGTCGATGCGGCCGTTGCGCAGGTCGGCGAACTTGCTCGGGTCATCCTCGTAGGTGCGCACGTCCGCTTTCGGCACGTCCTGCTTCACCCATTGTTCGTAGTTGGTGCCCAGGCCCACGCCGACCTTCTTGCCTGCCAGGTCCTGCGCGGTCTTGATGTTCAGCTGTTCGGCCTTCTTCTTCAGGATCAGCGCCTGAATGCCAGAGACGGTGTAGGGCTCGGAGAAGTCGTACTTCTTCTTGCGCTCTTCGGAAATGGTCACCTGGTTGATCACCACATCCAGCCGCTTGGACTCCAGTGCCGCGAGGATGCCATCCCATTTGGTCGGTTGAACCTTGGCCTTGACCCCCAGCTCCTTGGCCAGCAGCTCGGAAAGCTCGACTTCGAAGCCGCTCAGCTTGCCGTTTTCGTCCTGGAAGCTGAAGGGCGGGTAGGTGCCCTCCAGACCGACGTTGATCACGCCCTTTTCCTGGATGGTTTTCAATTGCTCGCCGGCGAACGCCTGGCTGAGCAGGCCGGCACCCAGCAGGATGGCCAGGCTGGCGTTGAGTAGCGGTTTG
Source organism: Pseudomonas sp. SWRI68 (assembly GCF_014269165.1). Lineage (NCBI taxonomy): Bacteria > Pseudomonadati > Pseudomonadota > Gammaproteobacteria > Pseudomonadales > Pseudomonadaceae > Pseudomonas > Pseudomonas sp. SWRI68. Next base: position 47,686 of record NZ_JABWRU010000016.1, read on the forward strand.
GCGAATTTCGACATGTCAGGCCCCGCGCTTGTTGTGGAAGTGGTGGGTGGCGACTATAGAGTTGGCCGCTTAGGCCAGGAAATAATAAAAAATTATCTTATTATTCCTTTTTTGTTTTTCTGTCGAGGTAGGTCAGCTTTGAGGTTAGGCCAGGATGCTGGCGCCGTCATCGCGGCTTATGCCCTACTTAGCGCAGGATGGAATAAAGCGTTGTTTTTTCCAAGGGATGGATTTGCCGTAGAGTGGATTGCATAACGACAGATTGGCCCCAGGCAGGAGAACACCGTGAGCGAACAACCAACATCCGCCCATTGGCAGCTGCACAGCATCGTCAGTGGTTTGCGCAGCGCCCGCGAGCAGTGGCGCAGCCGCAATGGCCGCAGCATTGGCGAGCAGGGTGGGCGCGAACTGCCTTCTCGCGAGGCCATGCGGCAAGTCCTCGAACAGTTGTGCGGGGCGCTGTTCCCCATGCGGCTGGGGCCGGTCGACCTGCGTGAAGAGAGCGAGGATTTCTACGTAGGCCACACCCTGGACGCCGCCTTGACCGCGTTACTGGCCCAGGCCCGCCTGGAGCTGCGCTACGCCGCCCGGCACAGCCAGGGCGACCTGGCAGCCGTCGATGCCCAGGCCCTGCGCCTGATCCAGGCCTTTGCCGCGGCGTTGCCCAACTTGCGCGTGCTGCTCGACACCGACGTGCTGGCCGCCTACCACGGCGACCCGGCGGCGCGCAGTGTTGACGAAGTGCTGCTGTGCTACCCCGGCATTCTGGCGATCATCCATCACCGTTTGGCGCACCATCTGTACCAGGCGGGCCTGCCGCTGCTGGCCCGTATCAGTTCGGAGCTGGCGCATTCGGCAACCGGTATCGACATCCACCCCGGGGCGCAGATCGGGCCGAGCTTCTTCATCGACCATGGCACCGGGGTGGTGATTGGCGAGACGGCCATCATCGGCGAGCGTGTGCGTATCTACCAGGCCGTGACCCTGGGCGCCAAGCGCTTCCCCAGCGATGAGTCGGGAACGCTGCACAAAGGCCTGCCGCGCCACCCCATCGTCGAGGACGATGTGGTGATCTATGCGGGGGCGACGATCCTGGGGCGCATTACCATCGGCAAGGGCTCGACCATTGGCGGTAACGTGTGGCTGACCCGCAGCGTGCCGGCCGAGAGCAACATTACCCAGGCGAACCTGCAGCTCGATTGCCAGGACAAGAACTGACCTAAGCTATTTGCAGCCTGGCCCCGCGAAAGGGCCGGGCCTGCCATGTGCCGATCAGCACCGCGGTTCGCATCAAATCCCGATCCATGTTTAACTTGAACGCTTGTTCAATGATAAACGCTGGTCCGCTGCCGGTGTTCAACAGGAGGATTCCTTTGCTGAACCCGTTCATTCCGAACCTTTCGTCACTCGACGAGGTGCATGCCCGATGAGTGCACCGAACCCATCCCTTGCCAATGGCAAGATCCGCATGAACCCCCCGGTGTTCTATTTCGCGGCAAGCTTCATCCTTCTCTTCGGCTTGGTGGTCATCATCAACCCTCAAGCTGCCGGCGACTGGTTGCTGGCGGCGCAGAACTGGGCGGCCAACACGGTCGGCTGGTACTACATGCTGGCGATGACGCTGTACCTGGTCTTCGTGGTGGTCACCGCCTTGTCCGGCTACGGCAAGATCAAACTCGGTGCCGACCACGACGAACCCGAGTTCAGCTACCTGTCCTGGGCCGGCATGCTGTTTGCCGCCGGCATCAGCATCACGCTGTTCTTCTTCTGCGTGTCCGAACCCCTGACCCACATGCTGCAGCCGCCCCAGGGCGAAGCGGGCACGGCAGAGGCCGGGCGCCAGGCGATGCAGATCCTGTTCCTGCACTGGGGCCTGCACGGCTGGGGTGTGTTTGCCTTCGTCGGCATGGCACTGGCCTACTTCGCCTACCGGCATAACCTGCCACTGGCCCTGCGCTCGGCGCTGTACCCGCTGATCGGCAAACGTATCAACGGGCCGATCGGCTACGCGGTGGACGGCTTCGGCATCATTGCCACGGTGTTTGGCCTGGGCGCCGACATGGGCTTTGGCGTGTTGCACCTGAACGCCGGCCTCGACTACCTGTTCGGTATCAGCCACAGCCAGTGGGTGCAGGTGGCCCTGATCACCTTGATGATGGGGGCGGCGGTGGCCGTGGCGGTCGCCGGGGTGGAGAAGGGCGTGCGGGTGATGAGCGACATCAACCTGTTCCTGGCCTGCGCCCTGCTGCTGTTCGTGCTGTTCGCCGGCCCCACCCAGCACCTGTTCAATACGCTGATCCAAAACCTGGGTGATTACCTCGGCGCCTTGCCACGCAAGAGCTTCGACGTCTATGCCTACGGTGAAAACCGCGACTGGCTGGGCGGCTGGACGGTGTTCTACTGGGCCTGGTGGATTGCCTGGGCGCCCTTCGTGGGCTTGTTCATTGCGCGCATCTCGCGTGGCCGCACCATCCGCGAATTCGTCTTCGGCGTGTTGCTGATCCCCCTGGGCTTCACCCTGGCGTGGATGTCGATCTTCGGCAACAGCGCCCTGGACCAGGTCATCAACCACGGCATGACCGCGCTTGGCCAGTCTGCCCTGGATAACCCGTCGATGAGCCTGTACCTGCTGCTGGAAACGTATCCCTGGAGCAAGGCGGTGATCGCGACGACGGTGTTCATCAGTTTCGTGTTCTTCGTCACTTCGGCCGACTCGGGCACCGTGGTGTTGTCGACCTTGTCGGCCAAGGGCGGTGACCCGGATGAAGACGGGCCTAACTGGTTGCGGATCTTCTGGGGTGCGATGACCGCGCTGATCACCAGCGCGCTGCTGTTTGCCGGCAGCATCGATTCGCTGAAGTCGGCGGTGGTGCTGACCTCGCTGCCGTTCTCGCTGATCTTGCTGTGCATGATGTGGGGGCTGCACAAGGCGTTCTACCTGGAGTCCCAGCGGCAGATCGCGCAGATGCATTCGCTGGCCCCGTTCGCCCAGTCACGCCGCGGGCGTGGTGGCTGGCGCCAGCGCCTGAGCCAGGCGGTGCACTTTCCGTCGCGTGATGAGGTGTACCGCTTCATGGACGACGTGGTGCGCCCGGCGATTGCCGATGTGCGTGAAGTGTTCGAGCAGAAGGGCCTGGTGCTGATTACCCAGGACGACCCCAGCCATGACAACGTCAGCCTGAAGATCGGCCATGGTGAGGAGCAACCGTTCATCTACCAGGTGCAGATGCGTGGCTATTTCACGCCGTCGTTTGCATTGGGTGGGCTGGGTACGCAGGAGTTGAAAAACCGCCGCTATTACCGGGCGGAGGTGCACCTGAGCGAAGGCAGCCAGAACTACGACCTGGTGGGCTACAGCAAGGAGCAGATCATCAACGACATCCTCGACCAGTACGAGCGGCACATGCAGTACCTGCACCTGGTCCGCTAGACCCTAACGGCCGCTCCCACAGATTCCGCACAATGCCTGAGAGCAGCGGGGTACTTGTGGGAGCGGCGGTGCGGCGATCCGACTTGCCCCGCGAAGAGGCCGGTGCAGGCCCCATCAATTTTCAGAACGGCGCATCCCCCAGGATCGTCGCCCGGTGCATCACCCGCCGCTCAGGCCGGTAATCATCCACCGCAAAATGCTGGGTCACGCGGTTGTCCCAGAACGCCACATCATTTTCCTGCCAGCGCCAGCGAATGCTGAACTCCGGCCGTGTCGCATGGGCGAACAGCAGCTTGAGCAACGCTTCGCTTTCATACTCGTTCAACGCGTTGATGCGCGTGGTGAACCCCTCGTTGACGAACAGCGCCTTGCGCCCGCTCACCGGGTGGGTGCGTATCACCGGGTGCGACAGCGGCGGGTTGTTGCGCCGTGTCGCCTCCCAGCGCGCCAGGTGTTCGGGCGTTGTGCCAAACCGTTCGAGCGGGAATGACTTGGTGAAGTCGTGGGTAGCGGTGAGCCCGTCGAGCATCGCGCGCAACGGCGCCGACAAGGCTTCCAGCGCGGCAATACCACTGGCCCACAGGGTGTCGCCGCCATACGCCGGCAGCTGCTTGGCGCTGAGTACCGCGCCCAGGGCCGGGGTCGGCAGAAAGGTCACGTCGGTGTGCCATACCGCATTGTCGCGCACGTCGGTGACCGCCGTGTCGAGTACCAGCACCTGCGGGGTTTCGGGCACGTTGGGGTAGATCGGGTGGATGTGCAGGTCACCAAAGCGGGCAGCGAAGCTGGCCTGCTGCTCCGGGTTGAGCGGTTGCTCGCGGAAAAACAGCACCTGATGCTTGAGCAACGCCTGTTCGATGGCATCGCGCTGCTCGGCGGTGATAGCGCGGCTGATGTCCACGCCGCTGATCTGCGCGCCGAGCGCCGGGCTGAGAGGGGTGATGGTCAGGCTCATGTCGGTCTCGATCTGTTCTGTGGGCGCCGAAATGCCGGCGTGGTCAGTGGCTTTGCCCGTGCCAGGGCACCAGTTTGCGTTGCAGGGCGCGCAAGCTCATCTCCAGGGCAAAGGCGATCAGGGCGATCAGCAGGATGCCCAGCACCACCACGTCGGTGACCAGGAACTGCGCCGCCGACTGCACCATGAAGCCCAGGCCGCTGGTGGCGGCGATCAGTTCTGCGGCCACCAGGGTCGACCAGCCCACGCCCAGGCCGATACGGATGCCGGTGAGGATGTCGGGCAATGCGCTGGGCAGGATCACGTGACGGATCAACTGCGCCTTGCTGGCGCCCAGCGACTGCGCAGCGCGCAGCTTGGTCGGGTCGACAGTGCGCACGCCGGTAGCGGTGGCGATGGCAATCGGGGCGAAGATCGCCAGGTAGATCAGCAGCACTTTCGACAGCTCGCCAATGCCGCACCAGATGACGATGAGCGGCAGATAGGCCAGCGGCGGGATAGGGCGGTAGAACTCGATCAGCGGGTCGAGAATGCCCCGCGCCACGCGGTTGTAACCGATGGCGATACCGACCGGAATGGCGGTCAGGGTCGCGGCCACCAGGGCCAGGCCGATGCGGCCCAGGCTGGCGCCCAGGTGCTGCCACAGGCTGGCATCCATGTAGCCTTGGGTCAGCAGGGTCCAGGCCCTGGCCAGGATGTCGCCGGGCGAGGGCAGGAACAGCGGCTCGATCCAGCCAGCTGCCGTCACCAGCCACCAGACCAGCAGCAGGCTGGCCAGGGTCAGGGTGCTGATCCAGCGGGTGGAAAGCGGGCGGCGTGTCTTTTCGCCAGGTCGGGTGTGGCTATCGTGCTTGCCGTTGACCGGCAGGTCCAGGCTGCTCATGCGCGCTCCTGCAGGCTTTGGCGTTGGGAGAAGACCCGCGCCAGCACATGCTCGCGGGTTTCGATGAAGCGTGGGTCGGACTTGATCGCCCGGGCCGACTCGCCAGCGGCATAGCGCTGGCCGAAGTCCAGTTGCAGGCGCTCGACCACACGGCCGGGGTTGGGGGCCAGCAACACCAGCTCGCTGGCGAGGAATACGGCTTCTTCGATGTCGTGAGTAATCAGGAACACCGGCTTGGCGGTGCGCTGCCAGACCTGCAGCAGCAGCTCTTGCATCTGCTCGCGGGTGAACGCGTCGAGTGCGCCGAACGGTTCGTCCATCAGCAGTACCCGTGGGTCGGCCGCCAGCGCGCGGGCAAGGCCCACACGCTGCTTCTGGCCACCGGACAATTGCCAGATGCGCCGCTCGGCGAACCCTTCCAGGTCGACCAGGGCCAGCATCTCGCGGGCCTTGGTTTCACGTTGCGCGCGCGGCACGCCGGCCAGCTCAAGGCCGAAGGCGACGTTGCCCAGCACGTTCTGCCAGGGCAGCAAGGCGTCGTCCTGGAACACCACGCCGCGTTCGGCGCCTGGGCCTTTGACCGGCACGCCGTCCAGGCTGATGCGCCCGCCGCTGGGGGCCACGAAGCCGGCGATCAGGTTGAGCAGCGAAGTCTTGCCGCTGCCGGACGGCCCCAAGGCCACCAGCAGTTGGCGTGGCCCCAGGCTCAGGTTGATGTCGGCCAGCACCGGGGTGCTGGCGCCGGGGTACTGTGCGCTGATGCGCTCCAGTTCAAGCAAGGCCATGGCTGGCTCCGGGTCAATTAGGCAGGAACTTGGCGCTGACGTACGGCGAGTAGTCCGGCAGCACGGCGTCGACCTTGCCTTGCTGCTTGAGGAAGTTAGCCGTGTCGGTCAGTGCTTTGGTGGTTGGCGCACCCAGGGCGTTGGCCTGGTCTGCGGCCAAGGGGTAGACGTTGCCTTCCAGCAGTACCGGGATATCGCTGGCCTTGGCGCCGGACAGCTTGACCAGCTTGGCCACGTTGTCTTTGTCGGCCAGCCAGGCTTGCGGGTCTTTGCGGTAGTCGGCGTAGGCGTCGAGGGTGACCTTGGCGAAGGCCTTGACCACGTCGGGGTGCTTGTCGGCGAAGTCCTTGCGCACGATCCAGGCGTCGAAGGTAGGTGCGCCTTTTGCGGCCAGTTCACCCGAGGTGATCAGCACTTTGCCGTTTTCCTTGGCCACGCCCAGGGCCGGGTCCCAGACGTAGGTGGCGTCGATGTCACCGCGCTTCCAGGCCGCAATGATGGCCGGTGGTGCGAGGTTGAGGATCTGCACCTTGGTGGGGTCGATGTTCCACGCCTTGAGCGCCGCCAACAGGCTGTAGTGGCCGGTGGAGACGAAGGGCACGGCGACTTTCTTGCCGATCAGGTCTTGTGGCGTCTTGATGGTGTCGCGCGCCACCAGCGCTTCGCCAGCACCAATCTGGGTGGCGATCAGGAAGGTTTCGACCGGCAGCTTGCGGGTGGCGGCGGCGGCCAGGGGGCTGGAGCCGAGGTAGCCAATTTGCACGTCACCGCTGGCCACGGCGGTGATCACATCGGCGCCGTTGTCGAATTTGCGCCAGTCGATGCTGGCCTTGCTGGCTTTTTCGTAGTCGCCATCAACCTGGGCCACTTTGGCCGGGTCGACTGTGGTCTGGTAAGCCACGGTCAGGTCAGCAGCCTGGGCCAACCAGCTGGTGCTGGCGAGAGTCAGGGCGGCGAACAGGCGCAGCGGAGCGTGCGGGATCATGGTGAACCTCTCGTCAGGCAATCGATGTGATGGATGGCGAGAAGACTAAATGATCTAAAAAATAGAAAATAAATAACTTTTTAGAATTAGCTTAGGAGCCAATTGCTGTAAGGCAGGAGCGGCAAGAGCAGGGAATCGCCGGTGACCTGTCTCAATGGCGAAAACCGAGAGGACTGCTAGGCTCTTTGCCCCTTAGACCCGGCTGGAATTAGGTTATGAGCAAACGTTTGCAAATAACTGAAAGTTATGATTGATACGCCTGGCTACAACAAATGGTAGTAAAGGTTCCTAATATATTCCGGAATAATCTTACAAATTCATAAAACGGTCATTTTGGATTTATAGGATTGTCATTATCCTGTAGCGCAGGTGGCCTTAGACCAAAGTCGCGAAACGTTTAGAAACGATTGACTTTATGGTCACGCTTTGGGACTAAATCGCCAATCCACGGTGAGCAGGGCAGCAGATCCCGCCGCCAGAGATACACAAGAATTAGAACGTAGAGGAGCAAAACATGTACAAGTCCAGCCTGGCTCTGGCCGTGGCACTGGGGGTTCTCGCCCAACAAGCAGGCGCTGCCGGTTTCGTTGAAGACAGCAAACTGTCGCTCAGCTCGCGCACCATGTACTTCAACAACGACAACCGTGACGGCGGTGCTGACAACCGCGAGTCTGGTCAGGGCTTCAAGCTCGACTACCTGTCCGGTTTCACCGAAGGCACCGTTGGTTTCGGCGTCGATGTCCAGGCCCTGTGGGGGATTCACCTGGATGGCGGCCGCGGCAAGCACCCTGACAACAGCAGCTTCTTCCCCAGCGATACCGACGGCTCTGCTGTGAGCCAGTGGGCGCGCGTGGGCGGTAACGCCAAGGCTCGCTTCTCCAAGACCGAGGTTCACTACGGAAGCGCCCTGGCGCCGAACCTGCCGATCCTGGTTGCCAACGATGGTCGTCTGCTGCCGCAGACCTTCGAGGGTGGCACCATCCAGTCGAAGGAAATCGACAACCTGACCGTCAATGCCGGTCAGCTGACCCACGCCATGGGCCGTGCTTCGAGCAACCGTACCGGCCTGTCCGTGGCGGGCGCTACCCAGGACAGCAACAAGTTCCGCTACGGCGGCCTGGACTACAAGCTCACTCCAGACCTGACCCTGCAGTACTACTACTCGAACCTGGAAGACTTCTACAAGCAGCACTTCCTGGGCGCGACCCACGTGTTCAAGATCGCTGACGACCAGTCGTTCAAGACCGACCTGCGCTACTTCGACAGCAGCAGCGACGGCAAGAACGGTGAAGCCGGCTACCGCTTCAGCAACAACGGCGGTTATGCCAAGAACGCTGGCGAGGTCGACAACAAGACCTGGACCGCCATGTTCACCTACACCCTGGGTGGCCATGCATTGATGCTGGGCCACCAGCGCGTCAATGACGACGGTGGCTTCGTCTGGCTGAACCAAGGCAACGTGGTTGACGGCAATGGCCGCAACGAAGGCGCCGGTGGTTCGAGCTTCTACCTGTTCACCGACAGCATGATCAACCAGTTCGCCAAGGCCGGTGAAAACACCACCTTCGGTCAGTACTCGTATGACTTCGCGCGTCTGGGCGTGCCAGGCCTGAAAGCCTCGGTCTCCTACCTGAAAGGTGAAGACGGCAAGAACGCCAACGGCAACGGTACCTTCAGTGAATGGGAACGTGACGCCCGCGTCGACTACGTCATCCAGGAAGGCACCTTCAAGGGCCTGGGCGCCAGCCTGCGTCACGGTGTCTACCGTGGTACTGGCACCAGCTCCCTGGCTGACCAGGATCAGACCCGTCTGATCTTCAACTACACTTACAACTTCCTGTAAGCCGTAGCTGAACAAGGAGCCTCGCCTAGTGCGAGGCTTTTTTGTGTCTGCGATTTCGTATGCTATTAGGTTATAAATAAATCAGTATTTATTCTTTTTGTTTTTAACCGAATGCAGGCACATTGAATTTCACCAGGCCAGAACACAGCACAGGAGCCGCACCCCATGAGCCTCAAACTCGGCGATATCGCCCCCGATTTCGAACAGGATTCCAGTGAAGGCAAGATCCGTTTTCATGAGTGGCTCGGCAACAGTTGGGGTGTGCTGTTCTCTCACCCGGCCGACTTCACCCCGGTGTGCACCACCGAACTGGGCCTGACCGCCAAGCTCAAGGACGACTTCGCCAAGCGTGGGGTCAAGGCCATCGCGCTGTCGGTGGACCCGGTCGACTCGCACCACAAGTGGATCGATGACATCAACGAGACCCAGAACACCGTGGTCAACTTCCCGATCATCGCCGACGCCGACCGCAAGGTTTCCGACCTGTACGATTTGATCCACCCGAATGCGAACGACACCCTGACCGTGCGCTCGCTGTTCGTCATCGACCCGAACAAGAAGGTGCGCCTGACCATTACCTACCCGGCCAGTACCGGGCGCAACTTCAACGAAATCTTGCGGGTGATCGATTCGCTGCAGCTGACCGACAACTACAAGGTCGCCACGCCAGGTAACTGGCAGGACGGTGACGAAGTGGTGATCGTGCCTTCGCTCAAAGATGAGGAAGAGATCAAGCAGCGCTTCCCCAAAGGGTATCGAGCGGTGAAGCCCTACCTGCGCCTGACGCCGCAGCCTAATCGTTAAAGGATCCTCGTTGTATTGCTCTTAGCCATGCAGGGTTTTTCGGGCCGTTTCGACGGCCCTTTTTTTTGCCTGGGATTTGTGCAGCTTGGGGCCGCAGAGCAGCCTCAAAACCGCAAACCCTATAAATAACAATAAGGAATAAACAAATGAAAAAATATGATTTCTAGATATATAAGCAGGCTGTTAATGTCACTCCAACAGAACACAAGGAAGCGCTGCAATGCTGGTCGTCTCAATCGGTGGTAGCCCTGGTACCCGTTCACGCTCTGGCGTGCTGCTCGAGCGCTCGCGCCAGTGGCTGCAGGACCGCGGCGTTGAAGTGGTGACGTTCCAGGTCCGTGACTTCCCCGCCGAAGACCTGCTGCATGCACGCTTCGACAGCCCGCAGGTGCAGCACTTTCAGCAACTGGTGGCTCAAGCCGATGGCCTGATCGTCGCCACCCCGGTGTACAAGGCCTCGTTTGCCGGTGCGCTGAAGACGTTGCTCGACCTGCTGCCCGAACGCGCCTTGGAGCACAAGATCGTGTTGCCAATTGCCACCGGCGGCAGCATCGCACACATGCTGGCGGTGGATTACGCGTTGAAACCGGTGCTTTCGGCACTCAAGGCGCAAGAGACCCTGCAAGGGATCTTCGCCGACGACAGCCAGGTCGCCTACGCAGAAGGCAGCAAGCCAGCCCAGCTGGCGAGCGCCCTGCAAGAACGTCTGCATGACTCGCTGGAAACGTTCCACGTTGCCCTGGCTCGTCGGCCGCGGCCGGTAGCGCCCGGTGTATTGAATGAACGGCTGATCAGCGCCCGCTGGAGCATCTGACCCGCCTTACTGCTGTACCACCTTACTCGCCCGTCAACGAGGCCAGCAGGTGCAACCCGAACCCTATTCGCACAGGAGAGCGCCATGCGCACAGTCTTCTTGCGTCGTGGTCTGGTCGCCCTGTTTGCGGCGGCTGTGTCCTTCGGCGCCATCACCCAAGCCCAGGCCGAGAGCCTGCGCATCGGTTACCAGAAATACGGCACACTGGTGCTGCTCAAGGCCAAGGGCACGCTGGAGAAGCGCCTGGCCGAACAGGGCGTGCACGTGCAATGGACCGAATTCCCCGGTGGCCCGCAGCTGCTCGAAGGGCTGAACGTCGGCTCCATCGACTTCGGCGTCACCGGCGAAACACCGCCCGTGTTCGCCCAGGCCGCCGGTGCCGACCTGCTCTATGTCGCCTACGAGCCGCCTGCGCCGCACAGCGAAGCGATCCTGGTAGCCAAGGGTTCGCCGATCCAGTCGGTGAAAGAACTCAAAGGCAAGAAGGTCGCGCTTAACAAGGGCTCGAACGTTCACTACCTGCTGGTGCGTGCGCTGGAAGACGCCGGCCTCAAGTACAGCGACATCCAACCGGTCTACCTGCCTCCAGCCGATGCCCGTGCTGCGTTCGAGCGCGGCAGCGTCGATGCCTGGGTAATCTGGGACCCTTACCAGGCTGCCGCCGAGCAGCAGCTGCAGGCACGCACCCTGCGTGACGGCAAGGGCCTGGTCGACAACCATCAGTTCTACCTCGCCACCCGTGACTACGCCACTCGGCACCCGGCTGTGATCAGCACCTTGATCGAGCAAGTGCGCGCTGTGGGCGAGTGGTCCCAGGCCAACCCGCAGGAGGTCACCGACCAGGTCGCATCGCTGCTGGGGCTGCCTGCCGACATCACCCTGACCTCGGTCAAGCGCCAAGGCTACGGCGCCGCGCCGCTCACCCCTGAGGTGGTGGCCGCACAACAGAAGATCGCCGACACATTCCAGGCACTCAAGCTTATTCCCAAGCCGCTGAGCATCAAGGACGTGATCTGGACACCCCCGGCCAAGGTCGCCAGTGCGCCTTGATTGATTTGCCTGCGCCGGGGCGCCGCTCCGGCTTGAGCCACCCTTGAGGAGACAACTCCAATGAGCCTTAACATTTTCTGGTTCCTCCCGACCCATGGTGACGGCAAGTACCTGGGCACGTCCGACGGCGCGCGCGCAGTCGACCATGGCTACCTGCAGCAGATTGCCCAAGCTGCCGACCGCCTCGGTTTTGGTGGGGTGCTGATCCCTACCGGGCGTTCTTGCGAGGATTCCTGGCTGGTGGCAGCGTCGCTGATTCCAGTGACCCAGCATCTGAAATTCCTGGTTGCCCTGCGCCCCGGCATCATTTCGCCGACCGTGGCGGCGCGCCAGGCCGCGACCCTGGACCGCTTGTCCAATGGCCGTGCACTGTTCAACCTGGTGACCGGGGGCGACCCGGACGAACTGGCCGGTGACGGCCTGCACCTGAGCCATGAAGAACGCTACGAAGCCTCGGTCGAGTTCACTCGCATCTGGCGCAAGGTGCTGGAAGGCGAAAGCGTCGATTACGACGGCAAGCACATTCAGGTAAAGGGTGCCAAGCTGCTGTACCCGCCGATTCAGCAACCACGCCCGCCGCTGTATTTCGGTGGTTCGTCCGAAGCGGCCCAGGACCTGGCTGCCGAACAGGTCGAGCTGTACCTGACCTGGGGCGAGCCACCTGCCGCCGTGGCTGAAAAAATCGCCCAGGTGCGCGAAAAGGCTGCCGCTCAAGGCCGTGAAGTACGCTTTGGCATCCGCCTGCACGTGATCGTGCGTGAAACCAACGAAGAAGCCTGGGCCGCAGCCGACCGCCTGATTTCGCACCTGGACGATGACACCATCGCCCGTGCCCAGGCCTCGCTGGCGCGCTTCGATTCGGTTGGCCAGCAGCGCATGGCAGCCCTGCATGGCGGCAATCGCGACAACCTGGAAGTCAGCCCCAACCTGTGGGCGGGTGTCGGCCTGGTGCGTGGTGGTGCCGGTACTGCGTTGGTCGGCGATGGCCCGACCGTGGCGGCCCGGGTCAAGGAATACGCCGAGCTGGGCATCGATACGTTCATCTTCTCGGGTTACCCACACCTGGAAGAGTCCTACCGCGTGGCCGAGCTGTTGTTCCCGCATCTCGACGTGCAGCGCCCGGAGCAACCGAAAGCCGGTGGTTACGTGAGCCCGTTCGGCGAGATGGTGGCCAACGACATCCTGCCCAAGTCCGTGTCGCAGAGCTGAGGGCCGGACCATGAGTCGTGCAACTTCTTCCACCCTGGCTCAGCGCCTGGCGCCGTGGGCCCTGCCGGTACTGCTGCTGGCAGCCTGGCAGTTGGCGGTCAGCGCGGGCTGGCTGTCGACCCGCATCCTGCCGGCACCCAGCGCGGTGGTCAGCGCGGGTGTCGAGCTGGTGCGCAGCGGCGAGATCTGGACCCACCTGGCTATCAGTGGCTGGCGTGCCGGGCTTGGTTTCGTCATTGGCGGCAGCATCGGCCTGGTGCTGGGCTTTATCACTGGCCTGTCGAACTGGGGCGAACGCCTGCTCGACAGCTCGGTGCAGATGATCCGCAACGTGCCGCACCTGGCGCTGATCCCACTGGTGATCCTGTGGTTCGGTATCGACGAGTCGGCAAAGATCTTCCTGGTCGCCCTGGGCACGCTGTTTCCGATCTACCTCAACACCTACCACGGTATCCGCAACGTTGACCCGGCGCTGGTGGAGATGGCGCGCAGCTATGGCCTGTCCGGTTTCGGCCTGTTCCGCCAGGTGATCTTGCCCGGTGCGCTGCCCTCGATTCTGGTCGGCGTGCGCTTTGCCCTGGGCTTCATGTGGCTGACCCTGATCGTGGCAGAAACCATTTCGGCCAATGCCGGCATCGGTTACCTGGCGATGAACGCCCGTGAGTTCCTGCAGACCGACGTGGTGGTTTTGGCCATCGTTCTGTACGCCGTGCTTGGCAAGTTGGCCGACCTCGCCGCCCGCGGCCTGGAGCGCGTCTGGCTGCGCTGGCACCCGGCTTATCAAGTTGCCAGGAAGGAGGGCGCATGACCGTGCTCAAGGAACAGCCGCCACGCCTGCTGCGTGGCATCCCCCTGGCATCCAACGGCCTGCGCAAGACCTTTGGCCAGCGTGAAGTGCTCAAAGGCATCGACCTGCACATCCCGGCCGGCCAGTTCGTCGCCATCGTCGGCCGCAGCGGCTGCGGCAAGAGCACCTTGTTGCGCTTGCTGGCCGGGCTCGACCAGCCAAGCGCCGGTCAACTGCTGGCCGGTGCTGCGCCGTTGGCCGAAGCCCGCGAGGAAACGCGGCTGATGTTCCAGGACGCTCGGCTGCTGCCGTGGAAGAAGGTGATCGACAACGTCGGCCTGGGCCTGTCTGGCAACTGGCGCCCGCGTGCGCTGGACGCATTGGAGGCGGTTGGCCTGGCTGACCGCGCCAATGAATGGCCGGCGGCACTTTCCGGCGGCCAGAAGCAGCGTGTAGCGCTGGCCCGGGCACTGATCCACCAGCCTCGCCTGTTGCTGCTCGATGAGCCGCTGGGAGCCCTGGATGCGCTGACCCGTATCGAGATGCAGCAACTGATCGAACGCCTCTGGCGTCAGCACGGTTTTACCGTGTTGCTGGTTACCCACGATGTCAGCGAAGCGGTTGCCGTGGCTGACCGGGTGATTTTGATCGAAGACGGCGAGGTCGGACTCGACCTCACTGTTGACCTGGCCCGGCCAAGGGCGCGGGGTTCGCACCGCCTGGCGGCGCTGGAAAGCGAAGTGCTCAACCGTGTTCTGTCGGTACCGGGCACTGCGCCCGAGCCGGACCCTGTAGCCCCTTTGCCCACGCAACTGCGTTGGGCGCACTGAATGACCCACTTACCTCACTGAAGCCGAAGAGAAGGAATCAAGCCATGACTATCAAAGCCATCAACGTCCGCAACCAGTTCAAAGGCACCGTGAAGGAAATCCTCGAAGGCCCGGTACTGTCGGAAATCGACGTACAGACTGCCTCCGGCATCGTCACTTCGGTGATCACCACCCGCTCGGTCAAAGAGTTGGAGCTGCAGGTGGGCAGTGAAGTGATCGCGTTCGTCAAATCCACCGAAGTGTCCATCGCCAAGCTGTAATGGCAGTGGCGGCGCTGTGCGACCCAGTCGCGGGCTTGATCCGCGAATGGGCCGCCAGGCGGCCCGTACCCTTTAGCCCTAAGCGGGTCGCAACCCGCCAAACAGTTTGTTGGCCTGGCTTTCCGTGAGGGCGCCGCGCCAGGCGCCCGCGCCCAGATTGCGTTCGTGGGCAAGCTTGATGTGACCGGCCTCGAGCCGTGCAAAGCCTTGTGCTGGCCTGCGCTTGAAGTGGAAGTGCGCATACCACAGAGGGCTGCTAGTGGCCGCATCGTCGATGCGGTACTCCTCCAGATACTCGATAGCTTGGCCCTGCCTGTTCTTGGCCGGCTCCAGCACGCGTGACCAACCGATCCGCACCTCACCTTGGCTTTGCAGGTAATCCAGATGACCAGGCTCAGGGCGCTGTGTGGCTTTGGTCTGGTCGATGCGCAATTGCCGACCCACCCTGCGCAATTCGCCTGCAGCCTGTTCGACACTGCCTGTAAGCTGGCGCTGAGCCTCGGTCAGCGCGCTCCCTCCCCGGCGGGCGATGTCCCGCGCCAGGTCCTCCAGCGTCGTGGCATAACCAATGGCCAGGTCTTGCAGGCTGGCAGGGGCCATGTTCAGGGCCTTGTACTGCTGTAGCTTGGCTTGCTGCGCGGCGACATTGCCCAATCGCTTGCGCGCGGCGGCCACCAGTACCATCAGGTCGGCTGCGGCCGCGGCAGGCTGCACACTTCTGGGTTGCCACAAGTTATCGGCGGTACGGGTGAAGGTGATGTGTGTTTCCTGGTTCAGTCTGTTGCTGACCTGCATCTGCGGCTGGCCGTCGATGGTGATCTCACTGCCTATCAACAACTGTTGGTCCACGGTTTCGAACAGACGGGGCCTGCTCGGCCCGCGATGACGGTTTGGCTTTCGCGTGATGGGGGCTGAGGCGTCGATGCCTGCCTCGACTTCGGCGATCAGTTGGGCCAACGAATGGCGCATTCGCTGGGTGCTTTGCGGTGTGATGTAATCAGGGAAGTCGTCCTGCCAACTGGTCATGTAGTTGCCAAAGCGCTGATAGCGGTCTTTGAGCTGGCGCAGGAAGCGGTGCTCCTGGGTGCGGCTCAGGCCCGCAGTCGCCAGATCTTGATGGCTGAACAACAGGCTCCTCAGGTCGGTGATTTCCTGCCTCACCTGACGTTGCATCAACAGGTAGTCATAGCTTGGCCGGCTTGGCAGCGGGACGATGTGGCTCAGTTCGATGGCCAGTCTTACGGTTCGGTACTCATGAGGGTGCATCGGCATCTGCAGTTTATCGAGTGTTTGTTGGTAAACGGTGAGCTCATTGCCGCGCAGTTTTTGGGTGACCCTTGCCACTCGATGGAATTCGTATTCCAGCTTGCCGAGTGTGTGGCAGAAGCGCTCCTGAGCACCCCTCATCTGCCGCAGGAGCTCAAAGGAGTTGTCGCTGGCGGCGTCCAAGGCTTGTTCGAGCTGTTTGATCCGGGTGTATTCATCCTGCATCCGCAGATTGAGTTGTACGATCAAGGTGGGGTGCTGCCTGCCCAGGTTATAGGCCATTTGGTTGTGCATGCCTTGGTAGTGGCGACCCAGCTGTGGCTTGATTCTGTGCAGTCGCTCCAGGCTTTGCTCATGAAATGTCACGAAGGCTTCCAATTGCTCGATGGACTCCTGTAGCGCCTGCCTGATGGCGGGCAACGGCGCCGGTGTGCCTTGAGGGCCATTGGGGCCAACTCCGCGTGCGGTGTTCCAGGCCGAGACTTTTTCGGTGAGACGGGCTTGGTGTGCAACGCGGCCATTTTCGATGTCTTGCACCACCTGCCTAGGCGATAGCAACGCGGGCTGCTGGCCAAGGTAGCCGCGCAGGTGCTGCCAGCCCTGCTGGTACAGCCTGCCGAGGTAGGCGCCACCGCCTGCCAGCCCACCGTCGACGATACGCCCGCTCAGGCTGCCGTGGGGCTGCCAGGAGCCCAGCTCGTCGAGCTTCACAGGCTGCTTGTAGCTGCGTGCTGCGCTGCCCTTGAGGCGCCAGGTGCGATAGGTCGCGTCCCACTCGACCTGATAGTGCAGCCCCTGTCTGACGATGAAGTCGTTGCCGGTCTCGGCATGCCGGTTGACACCCTTGCCGTGAACCTCGGGGTGGTCGCGCCAGTGGCCCGAGGGCGCTTCGGTTTCATAACCGCTGAAGGGGTCGGTGCGCCCCCGGCGGGTCACGGTGGTGGGCCGCAACCCTTCGAGGCGCTGGCGCAAGTGGGTGCGGGTGCGTGCAAGTGCAGTGGACGAGCGCGACACAGAGGCGGCAGGCACCACATCGAAGAGCGCATCGACCAACGACAGGAACACGCTGTTCAGGTGCTCGACCCCCTCGCCAGGGTCACTCCGCAGAAATGCCTCGACGCTGGCATTGGCGGCGCTCCAGCCATCGTAGAGGGCAATCGCGGTACCTACGCCGGGCACGAAGCCCAGCGCCAGTTTGAGGTAGTCGTATACCCGCCCGTGGCGCATCGCTTCGCTTTCCAGGTACAGGTCGACCTGGCTGCGCGACGAGGCGCGGTGTTCGAGGATCAGCCGGCCCATCTGCAGGTTGGCTCGCACCTGGGCGATCGGCTCTGAACGGGCATTACCCACGCCGATGAAACCGGTGAACCGCTTTAGCAGCGCCTGGTTGATATAGGACAGGTGCGTGCGTGTGTCGCCTTCCAGCGGGCGGCTGGCGAGGTAGGTGCGCATGGCCTCGTCGATGGCCATGTCCTCCAGCGCCTGGCATGCCTGCTCGCTGTTTTCGTACTGGCTGATGACCTTGCCGTTGGGGGCATCGGGTAGCAACAGCAGGCACGGCCCGCTCGCCGGCTTGAGCAGGAAGATGTCTGAAAGCGTCACGCGGTCGCTGCTACCGTCCGCAGCTACGCCAGGCCGCAGGTCGAGTGCATGGTGATCGATGGTGCGGGTAAGCGTGGTGCCCTGCTGTTCGCGGCAGAACAGCTCGAATACCTCCATGCCGTGTGCATCCAGGGTATCGGGCCGGCTCAACAGCAGGATCTTCAACTGGTGCTCGAAGGGCCCGCGGAGCGTTTCCTGGCGCCATTGTGCCTGCCAGTCGGATTGCTCCGCGTTGCCCTTGAAGGTATCGCGTATCTGCTGCTCGTAGGCGCCAGCCACATCCAGTGTCTGCACCAGGGTGGCAATGTAGCTGTGGTTGAGCTTTTGTTGCAGGTCAGGCGTCGCCGTCGTGTCTTCGATTACGATGTTGGCGTTGGCCAGGCGCAAGGTCAGGTCGTCGTCCAATGCCCACAGCAGAAATTGCTCAAGGGGCACGTGGCTACGTTCGGCACTGAACGTCGTAACCTCTTTGTAGGCATTGGCGAAGCCGGACTCCGGCAGCGGAATACGCTGCTTGCCTGTGCGGTCGGCGATGTCCAGGGTGACTTGGGGCAGCGTCGTCAGGCCGAGTGACTGGCGCAGGTGCCCGTTCATCAGGTTGCGTGAAAACGCCCCGCGCTCAGGCAGGTCCCTCGCCAGTAAGCCGCTGGCAGCCAGCATGCTGACGCGCAATGCGTCGAACTGCGCCGCCAGTGCCTCGCGCTGGGGCGCATCAAGGTGGCTCAGTGAATGCAGGCGGGTGTGCAGGTTGGCAGTGCGGTTACGCTCGGCCAGCCGTTCGAACGCCTGGATCCTGGCGGCGTTGTTGCTGGCGCCCAGTTTCCAGCGCAGTTGCAGGCGCGACGAGGGGGCGGCCTGGGTCAGCAGGGCCACGTGGGTCGAGGCCAGGTAATCGAAAGCGTGGGTGGTGATGGGTTCGCTGATCAGGGCTGGTATGTGCTCGCCGCTGTCGATCAGCTCAAGGAGCGCATCGATGTCCTGCGGCCAGACGCTTTCCAGCAGCACTTCTGGCCAGGCGCCCTGCAACGTGTTCAGCAGTCGTTCGGCCAGTTGGGCCTGGTCCGGGTAACAGGCCAGGCCACCGTCGTGCCCGGGTTTGTAGAGCAGCAAGGCGCTGTCTGCTTCACCCGTGGCGTCCTGGGGTATCGCCCGGAGGGTGATGAAGCCCGTCAGGGCCCAACTGCGAGGGCCTACCACCAGTTTCAGAGCGCTGGGCACGACCTGCCGTTGCAGGCTGGGGTTTGGCCGCTCCACCAGTTGGCGAACCCATTGCAGGCGCGATTCGCTCAGGTCCCCCAAGTGTTGTTGGAACTCGGCCTCCAGCAGCAAGGCCTTTGCAAAGTGCTGGCTGAGGTGTTCGAACCTACTGTTTTCGCCGTACATTTGCCCCCAGGTTTCCGGCGTGGGCGACTCGGGAAGCGCAGCCAGCACTTGTTGCAGTAGGGCGTCCTGGGCATCGAGCTTGGCTTGCTGGGCCTGCAGCTCCGCCAGGCGTGCAGAGCCTGGCCCGGTATCGCTGCCCAGGTAGGCGGCCAGCAGCTGTTCCTGGCGGTCGATGCGCTGCTTGCGCCAGCCGAGTGGCAAGCGTTCGTCGAGTGAATCGAAATGCACCTCGTCCTCCGCCAACGCTTCATCGGCACTGACCAGCCGAGCCAGCTCCTCGCTCAATGCGTCGGGCAGCTCGACCTGCAGTTGCATGCCCTGGCCGGTCAGCAGGCTGTTGAGCAGGCCGGCGAAGCCATCACCCGGGAGCGCGATGACGGCGATGAACGTGCTGTCGCTGTCGCTGGCCAGCGCGGTGGGCGGGGTGCGCCACAGGCGGTCCCGATGCTCGTGGGCCCACTGCAGCAGGGCCGCTTCGCTGTGGAAGGCGCGTACCGGGTTGTGGCCGTCGGGCCGGTACAGCAGCCAGGGCTCGTCATCGCCAGGGGGCGTGATCAGTAGCGCAGTGGGGCAGGCCCCTACGGGGATGCCTGGCTGATGCCAGTGCAGTTGCGCATACCGGCTGCTGCTGTCCAGCTGGCCCAGCTTCCAGGCCTTCGTTGCGATTCGGTCAAACCCGTAGTTGAGCTCCAGCGCGCTCTGGAAATGCGCGTGCAACTGCTGCTCGGCAAAGGCCCTGCGTGCTATCGACTGCCCGGGCATACGTGCGTCCCAGTAGCTGGCGTGCCCAGGTGAAGGCTGCAGCTGCGCCTGGTTGAACACGCTATTCAGTGCCTTGACCGCCTGGCGTCGTCGCAGGTCGGCCTTGCCGAGGGCATTACCGCGTCCGGCGATAATCCAGGGGGTGGTGGGCAGGGGCAGGGGGCTGGCGAAGTCGTCCAGGCCGATGGGCGTGGTGTCGGCTGACAAG
Source organism: Pseudomonas sp. SWRI68 (assembly GCF_014269165.1). NCBI lineage: Bacteria > Pseudomonadati > Pseudomonadota > Gammaproteobacteria > Pseudomonadales > Pseudomonadaceae > Pseudomonas > Pseudomonas sp. SWRI68. The sequence goes on from NZ_JABWRU010000016.1 coordinate 67,542, forward strand.
TCGAAAGAATGAGGCATGGTCGTGATCCACGTTGGCTGAGTGCTGGAGAGGAGCGCCCATTTCAACGTTCGATCGGAGGCGAACTGCGTTACATGTTGCTCGTTCAGTGTGTGTGGCGTTTTCCCAGGAACGGTGGCAGGTAGAGCCCCAGATACGCTTCGAATACCCGCATGCCTTCCTCGGCCATACGCGGGGTGATCTGTTCATGCAGCTGCATCGAGCGGGCATACACCCGGTCGCTCAATTCCATGGCCAAGGCAAACACATCCACATCAGTCGGCATTGTCGGCAGCTGGAAGTGCTGGTCGAACAGCCTGTGCATCAGCTCGCCCAGCTCCATGTCGTGCTGGCGGTCAGCCTGCACCACTTCGCTCAGGCCATGCTGGGCAAGGATCAGTTGGCGCGCTGCGGCGTCTTCGTTGTAGATGTCGAGCATGCGCTGCTCGATCAGCCGTGACAGTTGGTGCCAGGTATTGAACGCAGCGCTGTCGATGGGGGCGCTTAGGGCTTCGCGAAAGGCCCGATGCACATCGGCGGTCAACGCCTCGAGCAAGGCGGGCACGCTGGCGAAGAAGTGATACACCGACGAAGGCGGGATTTGTGCCCGTTCGGCAACGCTGTAGATCGACAGCCCCGCGACCCCTTGCTCTGCCAGAAGCTCGCGAGCCGCCGCCAGGATCGCTTCGATCCTGGCCTGGCTGCTGGCGCGCGGCTTGCGAAGGGAGGCGGTGCGGCTCATCAGTTGCTGATCGCCAGGATGCTGGCCTGGTAGGCACCGACGAACAGGTCGAAGTCGCCGACTTCGGTCTGTTCAAGCTCGCTCTGCTTGGCCAGGGACTCGCGGGCGAGCGTTTCGAAGGCCTGCTGGCGCGCGCTGCTCAACGGTTGTTCGCGCAAGCTCTCGGCATGGACACGGCTCTGGCGCAGCGAGAACTGGATAAAGCTCTCGTCGTGTTCGGTCATGCGCGCCAGTACTTGGGCCGATGGGGTCAGCGAAGCGTCGTCGACCTTGGCCTGTTGGGCATCCAGTGCCTTGGCGTGCTCGTCACTGCCGTGTGCCTGGTCGAGCAGGTCGGCCAGCGCGCGAATGCGCGTGATCAGTTCGCCGGCCCACGCCTGCAGACCGATCGGTTGGCCATCGCGCTGCAGTTGCAGGCCAGGGCGGCGACCTTCCTTGACCACGGTCAGGAAGTTGCTGGTGCACTGGCCGCACTCGCCGTTGTCCAGTTGCGGGCTTTCTTCAAGCGCGCAGAACAGCAGGAATGCATCGAGGAAACGCGCCTCGGGCAGGTCGATGCCGACGGGCAGGAACGGGTTGATGTCCAGGCAGCGCACTTCGACGTACTGCACGCCACGGGAGGTCAGGGCCTGGATCGGCCGCTCGCCGGTGTAGGTGACGCGCTTGGGGCGGATGTTCGAGTAGTACTCGTTCTCGATCTGCAGGATGTTGGTGTTCAGTTGCACCCACTCGCCATCCACGTGGGTACCGACCTCGACGTAGGGCGGGTAGGGCGTGCCCACCGCCTTGCGCAGGCTGTCGGTGTAGCTGGCCAGGTTGTTGTAGCAGGGCGTGAGGCCGGCCTGGGCGTTGCTCTGGTAACCCAGGTCACTCATGCGCAGGCTGGTGGCGTAGGGCAGGAACAGGGTTTCGGCGTCCAGCTCTTCGAGTTGGTGCGGGCGGCCACGCAGGAAGCCTTTGTCCAGTGTCGGCGAGGCGCCGAACAGGTACATCAGCAGCCAGCTGTAGCGGCGGAAGTTGCGGATCAGCGCGATGTAGGCCGACGACTGATAGTCGCGCGCGTCTTCTTCGCTGCCTTCACTTGCGCGCAGCAAGGGCCACAGCGTCTCTGGCAGCGAGAAGTTGTAATGGATGCCCGCGATGCACTGCATGGTGCGGCCGTAGCGCAGGGCCAGGCCTTTGCGGTACACGTGCTTGAGCTTGCCGATGTTGGAGCTGCCGTATTCGGCGATCGGGATGTCTTCCTCGGCCGGCAACGCACAGGGCATCGACGGGCTCCACAGGTATTCGTCACCCAGCTTGGTGTAAACGAAGCGGTGGATCTCTTCGAGGTTCTCCAACACCTGGGCCGGGTCTGCGAGGGCCGGGGTGATGAACTCCAGCAGCGACTCGGAATAATCGGTAGTGATCTGCTCATTGGTCAGCGCCGAACCCAACGCTTCCGGGTGCGGGGTCTGGGCCAGGCGACCTTCATCGGTCACGCGCAGGCATTCTCGCTCAATACCGTGCAGGCACTGCTTGAGCAGGGGAAGATTGGCGCCGAGCAGGCTCAGGCGGCGGTTGAGGAGGTCGCTCAAGATGGATTCCTTCACGCGTCAGTCGCCCCAATATGGGGGTGGAGATAACGGTCTACAAGGGTAGGGAGAAAGGAACTGGCGTTGTCGCCTGGTTTACGCGGTTCCAGCAGTGCCAGCGCACTGCTGAAAATACCGCAGATAGTGCTTGGTGAGCTAGAGAACCGCGAAGGTTCCTTGCGCTTTGGCCACCAGCTTGTCGCCTTGGACTACGTCGGCGTCGACCACCAGTGTGCGCCGCCCGGCGTGCAATACGCGGGCGCTGCACACGACCTCGCCGTCGCTGACGGCGCGCATGTAGTTGATCTTGCATTCGATGGTGACGCTTTGCTGGTCGAAGCCATGGCTGGCCGAGCAGGCCAGGCCCATGGCGATGTCCACCAGGCTGAAGATCGCCCCACCGTGCAGTTTCTGCCCCCTGTTGCGCAATTGCGGCGCAAGCGCCAGGGCCACTTCGGCAACGCCGGTGTCCAGGCGTTGCAGGCGGCAGCCGAGCAACTGGCTGAAGGCGCTTTCGACGTATTCGCGCGGGACGTCCATCACTTCTTCTTCAGTTGCTTGGCGTTGGCGAACAACGAGGCCATGGCATTGTTGGCCGGTGCTGCGGTGGTGGTTTCACGCGGGCGTGGCGCCTGCTGCTGGCGATTGCCACCGTTGCCACGGCCGCCACCCCGGTTGCCTTCGACCTTCTCGCCCGGGGTATCGCCCATGCGCATGGACAGGCCGACACGCTTGCGCGGGATGTCCACTTCCATGACCTTGACCTTGACCACGTCGCCGGCCTTGACCGCTTCACGCGGGTCCTTGACGAACTTTTCCGACAGCGCCGAGATGTGCACCAGGCCGTCCTGATGCACGCCAATGTCGACGAAGGCACCGAAGTTGGTGACGTTGGTGACCACGCCTTCGAGGATCATGCCGGGCTCCAGGTCCTTGAGGTCTTCGACGCCGTCCTGGAAGGTCGCGGTCTTGAACTCAGGGCGTGGGTCGCGGCCGGGCTTGTCCAGCTCCTGGAGAATGTCGGTGACGGTCGGCAGGCCGAAGGTGTCGTCGGTGAACTTCTTCGGGTCGAGGCGCTTGAGGAAGCTGCTGTCGCCGATCAGCGAGCGGATATCGCGGTCGGTGCCGGCGGCGATGCGCTGCACCAGCGGGTAGGCTTCCGGGTGCACGGCAGAGGCGTCGAGCGGGTTGTCACCGTTCATTACACGAAGGAAGCCGGCGGCCTGTTCGAAGGTTTTTTCACCCAGGCGGCTGACCTTTTTCAGCGCTGCGCGGGTGGCGAACGGGCCGTTGGCGTCTCGGTGCGCCACGATGTTCTGCGCCAGGGTTGCGTTGAGGCCCGAGATACGGGTCAGCAGCGCCACCGAGGCGGTATTGACGTCCACCCCCACGGCGTTCACGCAGTCCTCGACCACCGCGTCCAGGCCGCGGGCCAGCTTGAGCTGGGACACGTCATGCTGGTACTGGCCGACGCCGATGGATTTCGGGTCGATCTTCACCAGTTCGGCCAACGGGTCCTGCAGGCGGCGGGCGATGGAAACAGCGCCGCGGATCGACACGTCCAGGTCCGGGAATTCGCGGGCGGCCAGTTCCGAGGCCGAGTACACCGAAGCGCCAGCCTCGGAGACCATGACCTTGGTGACCTTCAGGGCCGGGTATTTCTTGACCAGTTCGGCCACCAGCTTGTCGCTCTCGCGGCTGGCGGTGCCGTTGCCGATTGCCACCAGCTCCACCGAGTGCTTGGCGCACAGGGCGGCCAGCACGGAGAGGGTGCGGTCCCAGTCGTTTCGCGGTGCGTGCGGGTAGACGGTGGCGGTGTCCAGCAGCTTGCCGGTGGCATCGACCACGGCGATCTTGCAGCCGGTGCGCAGGCCCGGGTCCAGGCCCAGGGTGGCGCGCGGCCCGGCTGGGGCGGCCAGCAACAGGTCGTGCAGGTTGTGGGCGAAGACATTGATCGCCTCGCCCTCGGCGTTGTCGCGCAGTTCACCGAACAGGTCGGTTTCCAGGTGGGTGTACAGCTTGACCTTCCAGGTCCAGCGCACTACCTCGGCCAGCCACTTGTCGGCCGGGCGGCTGCGGTTTTCCAGGCCGAAGTGGCCGCCGATCATGACTTCGCAGGGGTGCAGGGTGCCGGGCAGTTCTTCGCCGACCTTCAACGAGGCACTGAGGATGCCTTCGTTGCGCCCGCGGAAAATCGCCAGGGCACGGTGCGACGGGGCGCTGCGCAGCAGTTCGTCATGGGCGAAGTAGTCGCGGAACTTGGCGCCTTCTTCTTCCTTGCCGGCCACCACGCGGGCGCTGAGCACGGCCTCCTGCTTGAGGAAGTTGCGCAGCTTGTCGAGCAGGGCGGCGTCTTCGGCGAAGCGCTCCATGAGGATGTATTTGGCGCCCTCCAGGGCCGCCTTGACATCGGCCACGCCTTTTTCGGCGTCGACGAAGCGTGCCGCTTCGGTTTCCGGGGCCAGCTGCGGGTCGTTGAACAAGCCGTCGGCCAGCTCGCCAAGGCCGGCTTCCAGGGCGATCTGGCCCTTGGTGCGGCGCTTTTGCTTGTACGGCAGGTAAAGGTCTTCGAGGCGGGTCTTGGTGTCGGCCAACTTGATCTCGCGGGCCAGCTCCGGGGTCAGTTTGCCCTGTTCCTCGATGCTGGACAGGATGCTGGCGCGGCGCTCGTCGAGTTCGCGCAGGTAGCGCAGGCGCTCTTCCAGGTGGCGCAGCTGGGTATCGTCCAGGCTGCCGGTCACTTCCTTGCGGTAACGGGCGATGAAGGGCACGGTCGAGCCTTCGTCCAACAGGCCCACGGCCGCTTCGACCTGTTGTGGGCGTACGCCCAGTTCCTCGGCGATACGGCTGTTGATGCTGTCCATGTAAACCACCTGACAATTGTGAATACGGGGGCCGCGCGCGGGCTCGGAGCCTGACGGCGCTGGATGAAAGCCGCGCATTATACCCATCGTGATCGGCTTGCGGTGATGGCGCCAAGCCAGCCCGAGAGGCCCGGAACTGGCGCTGGGGGAAAAATCTGCTAACAATGCTCACGGCACGCGTTGCAATGGCTACGCCATAATGCGCGGCGATACCAGAGGAGTTATTCATGACCGGCACTGCAAACACCGCTGAAGGTGACAAGATTCTCATCGTCGACGACGATCCCGGGCTGAGCAGCCTGCTGGAACGTTTCTTCACCAGCAAGGGCTACCGTGCCCGCGCGGTGCCCAATACCGAGCAGATGGACCGCCTGCTGTCGCGTGAGGTCTTCAACCTGGTCGTGCTCGACCTGATGCTGCCTGGCGAGGACGGCCTGACCGCGTGCAGGCGCCTGCGCCAGTCGAACAACCAGATCCCGATCATCATGCTCACCGCCAAGGGCGACGAGCTCAGCCGCATCAAGGGGCTGGAGTTGGGCGCCGACGATTACCTGGGTAAGCCGTTCAACCCCGACGAGCTGATGGCCCGGGTCAAGGCCGTGCTGCGCCGCCAGGCGCCGAGTGTGCCCGGCGCCCCGGGCAGCGAGGACGAATCGGTCACCTTCGGTGATTACGAGCTGTCCCTGGCTACCCGCGAGCTCAAGCGCGGCGACGAAGTGCACATGCTCACCACCGGTGAGTTCGCCGTGCTCAAGGCGCTGGTCATGCATGCGCGTGAACCGCTGACCCGCGACAAGCTGATGAACCTGGCCCGTGGCCGTGAATGGGACGCCCTGGAGCGCTCCATCGACGTACAGATCTCGCGCCTGCGCCGCATGATCGAGCCGGACCCGTCCAAGCCACGTTATATCCAGACGGTCTGGGGCGTGGGCTACGTCTTCGTACCAGACGGAAACGCCGGCAAATGATGCCTTGCCGTCGATGAAAACGCCGCTGTGGTTTCCGCAAAGCTTCTTCGCCCGCACGCTGTGGCTGGTGCTGATCGTCGTCCTGTTTTCCAAGGCGCTGACCCTCGTTTATCTGCTGATGAACGAGGATGTGCTGGTCGACCGTCAGTACAGCCATGGTGTGGCACTGACCTTGCGCGCCTATTGGGCTGCCGATGAAGAAAACCGCGACAAGATCGCCGAAGCCGCAGGGCTGATCCGGGTGACCGGCTCTGGGGTACCCGAAGGCGAGCAACACTGGCCTTACAGCGAGATTTACCAGCGGCAGATGCAGGCCGAGCTGGGCGAAGACACCGAGGTACGTCTGCGCATCCACGCGCCACCGGCGTTGTGGGTCAATGCGCCGAGCCTCGGCCCTGGCTGGCTCAAGGTGCCGTTGTACCCGCATCCGCTGCGTGGGCAGAAGATCTGGAACGTGCTCGGCTGGTTCCTGGCCATCGGCCTGCTGTCCACCGCGTCGGCCTGGATATTCGTACGCCAGCTGAACCAGCCGCTCAAGCGCTTGGTGTTCGCCGCCCGGCAACTGGGCCAGGGGCGTAGCGTGCGCTTGCCGATCAGCGACACTCCCAGCGAAATGACCGAGGTGTACCGTGCGTTCAACCAGATGGCCGAGGATGTCGAGCAGGCAGGGCGTGAGCGTGAGTTGATGCTGGCAGGGGTTTCCCACGACCTGCGTACACCGCTGACGCGGCTGCGCCTGTCGCTTTCGCTGTTGGACAGCGACAACGACTTGAGCGATGACATGGTTCGCGACATCGAGGACATGGACGCGATTCTCGACCAGTTCCTGGCGTTCATCCGCGATGGCCGTGACGAGCCGGTGGAGGAGGTCGACCTGGCCGACCTGGTGCGCGAAGTGGTGGCGCCTTACAACCAGCCGCACGAGCGGGTACGCCTGTGCCTTGAGCCGATACCGCCGTTCCCGCTGCGGCGGGTTTCGCTCAAGCGCATGCTGGGCAACCTGATCGGCAACGCCTTGCACCATGCCGGCAAAGGGGTCGAAGTGGCCGCCTATGTTTCGGGCGACGAGAGCGCGCCTTACGTGGTGCTCAGCGTGCTGGACCGGGGCACGGGGATCGACGAGTCGGAGCTGGAGACCATCTTCAACCCGTTCATTCGTGGGGACCGCGCCCGGGGTGGCAAGGGCACCGGGTTGGGCCTGGCGATCGTCAAGCGGATCGCGGCCCAGCATGGCGGCAATGTGGAGCTGCGCAATCGGTCCGGTGGCGGGATCGAGGCGCGGGTGAGGTTGCCGTTGGGGCTTTTGCTGCCGCGTAATGCCGTGTGATTGCCGGGGCCGCTTTGCGGCCCATCGTGACACAAGGCCGCTCCTACAAGGGTTACGCGATCCCCTGTAGGAGCGGCCTTGTGTCGCGATGGGCTGCAAAGCAGCCCCGAATCTCAGCCCTTACCCTTGGTCCGGGTCTGATTCGGCCCGCCGTTCTTCTCCAGGTGTTCGATGATCATCCCGGCCACGTTCTTGCCGGTGGTCACTTCAATGCCCTCCAGGCCCGGCGACGAGTTCACCTCCATCACCAACGGCCCATGGTTGGACCGCAGTATATCCACACCCGCCACGCTCAACCCCATCACCTTGGCCGCACGAATCGCGGTAATCCGTTCTTCCGGGGTGATCTTGATCAAGCTGGCGACCCCACCCCGGTGCAGGTTGGAGCGAAACTCCCCAGGCTTGGCCTGACGCTTCATCGAGGCAATCACCTTGTCGCCCACCACGAAGCAGCGAATGTCGGCACCGCCGGCCTCCTTGATGTATTCCTGCACCATGATGTTCTGCTTCAGGCCCATGAAGGCTTCGATCACCGACTCGGCCGCCTGGGTAGTCTCGCACAGCACCACGCCGATGCCCTGGGTGCCTTCGAGCACCTTGATCACCAGGGGGGCACCATTGACCATCTGGATCAAGTCCGGGATGTCGTCAGGCGAGTGGGCGAAGCCGGTGATCGGCAGGCCGATGCCGCGCCGCGACAGCAACTGCAGCGAGCGCAGCTTGTCGCGCGAGCGGGCGATGGCCACCGACTCGTTGAGCGGGTACACGCCCATCATTTCGAACTGGCGCAATACCGCGCACCCGTAAAAGGTGACCGAGGCACCGATGCGCGGGATTACCGCATCGAAGCCTTCCAGCGGCTTGCCCCGGTAGTGGATCTGCGGCTTGTGGCTGGCGATGTTCATGTAGGCCCGCAGGGTATCGATCACCACCATTTCGTGGCCACGCTGGGTACCGGCTTCGACCAGGCGGCGGGTGGAATACAGACGCGGATTGCGCGACAGCACAGCGATCTTCATGCAGCACCTGTGACAGGGGAAAGGGTGGCCGGAAAGGCCGGTTTGTCTTGTACGTACTTCAGGCCAGGGTTGACCACCAGTTGGCCGTGAATAAGTGCCTTGGAGCCGAGCAGCAAGCGGTAGCGCATGTCCTTGCGGCAAGCCAGGGTGAACTCCACTTCCCATACAGCATCGCCCAATGCCAGCGAAGTGCGGATCACATAACGGGCCTGGGCATGGCCGTTGGAGCTCTTGATAGTCTTCATGGTCACCAGCGGGGCTTCGCAACGGCGGTGGCGCAACTGAACCACCGAGCCCAGGTGCGCGGTAAAACGGACCCACGGCTGGCCGTCACGCTCGAATGGTTCCACCTCGGTGGCGTGCAGGCTTGAGGTGCTGGCCCCGGTGTCGATCTTGGCGCGCAGCCCGGCCAGCCCGAGGTCGGGCAGGGCCACCCACTCGCGCAGGCCGATCACAGTCAAATGGTCAAATGTCTTCACGAAGCGCACCCAGGGGATAAGGTGGTGAACTGTAAGCACGGCGTGGACTTTTTGCATCCGCAAGATACGGTAGTACAGTTCGATGAAAGACTGAATTCGAGGTAACGGGATGGCACACAAGGCGGAAGAAGACGACAAGGTTCGCCTGGACAAATGGCTGTGGGCGGCGCGGTTCTACAAAACCCGAGCGCTGGCCAAGGCGGCGATCGAGAGTGGCAAGGTGCATTGCCGGGGCGAGCGCTGCAAGCCAGGCAAGGAACCGAGGGTGGGCGATGAGTTCGTCCTGCGCACAGGGTTCGACGAGCGTACGGTCGTGGTCAAGGCGCTGTCGGTAGTGCGCCGTGGGGCGCCGGAGGCGCAGGCGCTGTACGCCGAAACCGAAGAGAGCGTGCGGCGCCGTGAACAGGCTGCCGAGCTGCGCAAGGCCGGCGCGATGGGTGTGACCACCGACGGCCGGCCTAACAAGAAACAGCGGCGGCAGATTCATCAGCTGCACGGCAGCTTCGAGTGAACGGGGCCGCATTGCGGCCCCAAGCATCAGCGAACCACAGCCAACCGCCCGACCAACGGCAGCTTGGCTGCCAACCGGAACAGCGGCGCCGTCCAGCGCATCAATGCCGCACTGCCCTTGGCCGCCAACGGTGTATGGCAGCTCCACCCCAATGCCAGTATCGCCATCAGCAACCCGCCGATGTAGTCATCCTGGCCCCAATGGGCGCCTGCCACCAAACGCGGCAGCATGAACACCACCGCCAGCCCCCAGACCACCAGGTAGTGCACCAGGCGCCGGCTGAACAGGCTCATGAACAACGCCCAGATCAGCAACACCGAGGCGTGATCACCCGGGAAGCTCTTGCTGGAGCGGTCCTTGAGTTCCCAGGCAGCCTCCAGGTTCGGGTAGTAGTCACTGAGGTGCACGACGTCATCGAAGATCATCGACGGGCTCTTGTGTTGCCATCCAGCGGCATCGACCCACTTGGAAAACAGCGCGCGAATCACCACTAATAGGACCAGGGTGACCAAAAAACCGAAAAAGGCCTCACGCACCTGGCAGGCTTTGAACACCCAGTTGCCACGGATCAGCACTGCCAGCAGGATCAACCCGACCACGATGTCGAACGGGCGCAGGCTGCCAAGGGTCCAGATGTAGCGCCAGGCGGTGTTGTCGGCCAGCGGCGCATTGAGGCTGTGAAACAGCCATTCGTCGAAAGTCAGGCACAGGATCTGGCCAATAGGCCATAACCAGAAACACAGTAGAGCGATGGGCAGCAGCGTGCAGGCTGCCAAGGGTCCCAAGGACCACCTTGCTTGGAACAGTGGTCGATTGTCCATAAGATACCTCTATTGCCAACAGGAATCGGAGCGCCTTGTGAGCGCTCTGTCACGGGCTTCGCAAGTGTTTCGAAATCCCGTGTAACCATTTTGTCATCATTTTTAGATAGCCAGAACCTATGAGCGAATTGCCGGATACCGATTTCACCCAACGCTTCATCTTCGACGACCGCGATATCCGCGGTGAGTGGGTGGGGCTCGACCGCAGCTATGCCGAAGTGCTGGCGCGTCACCCGTACCCCCAACCTGTGGCCGCGCTGCTCGGTGAGCTGATGGCTGCCACCGCATTGCTGGTGGGCGCGCTGAAGTTCGATGGCCTGCTGATCCTGCAGGCACGTTCCCAGGGGCCGATCCCGCTGCTGATGGTGGAATGCTCCGGTGATCGCGAGATTCGCGGCGTTGCCCGTTACGAGGCGGACCAGATCGGCGCAGAGGCGACCCTGGCCCAGCTGATGCCCGACGGCCACCTGACCCTGACCATCGACCCGGTCAAAGGCCAGCGTTACCAAGGTACCGTCGACCTGGACGGCGCCAACCTGTCGGAATGCTTCACCAACTACTTCGTTCAGTCGCAGCAGCTCAATACCCGTTTCTGGCTCGATGCCAAGGACGGCAAGGCGCGCGGCCTGCTGTTGCAACAGTTGCCGGTAGACCGCCAGCGCGACGACGAAGAGCGCGCCGAGAGCTGGCAGCATGTAACGGCCCTCGCCAGCACGCTCAAAGCCGAAGAGTGGGTGCTGGACAACGAAACCCTGCTGCACCGCCTCTACCATGAAGACGCCGTGCGCCTGTTCGATATCGAGCCGCTGCGCTTCCACTGCAGTTGCTCGCGCGAGCGCTCCGGCAATGCGCTGGTAAGCCTCGGCCAGCACGACGCCGAGCAGTTGGTCGAAGAGTGCGGTGGCACGGTGGAAATCGATTGCCAGTTCTGCAACGAGCGCTATTTCTTCGATGCAAGCGATGTCGCGCAACTGTTTGCCGGTGGCGGGACAGACACGGCGTCAGAAACTCGGCACTGAAACGATTAACTACAGGGAATTCTGCTGTCGAATTGCGCAAAAGCGCAGTAACGACAGGAGGGGCCTACTTTTTTTGGGCGTTTCTGGCATAATCCGGCCACTTTTTTCGCTGTAGTAGTTTTTTACAGACAACTACAAAACGTTTGGAGCACTCGGCCTCGGGCCGGATGGGGTATCTCATGACGCAAGCCAACAACACCGTGTACACCGACCTGAGCGTCGATAAGCTGGTAGAAGAAGCGCTGCAACGCGGTGAGGGCGTGCTGGCCGATACTGGCGCACTGGTGGTCGAGACCGGTCACCGCACTGGCCGTTCGCCGGCTGACCGTTTCATCGTCGAAGAACCTTCCACCCAGGCTGCCATCTCCTGGGGCCCGATCAACCGCAAGTTCCCGGCCGACAAGTTCGATGCCCTGTGGGACCGCGTCGAGGCGTTCAACAACGCCCAGGATCACTTCGTTTCCTACGTTCACGTAGGTGCGGCCGCCGAGCACTACCTGCCGGTGAAGATGACCACCCAGACTGCCTGGCAGAACCTGTTCGGCCGTTGCCTGTTCATCAACCCTGAGCAGTTCAACCCGGCTGGTCGTGACCAGTGGCAGATCCTCAACGTTGCCAACTTCGTTTGCGAGCCTGAGCGTGACGGCACCAACTCCGACGGCTGCGTGATCATCAACTTCGCCCAGAAGAAGGTGCTGATCGCTGGCATGCGTTACGCCGGTGAAATGAAGAAAGCCATGTTCTCGGTGCAGAACTTCCTGCTGCCGGCTGCCGACGTGCTGCCAATGCACTGCGCTGCCAACATCGGCGAAGAAGGCGATGTGACCCTGTTCTTCGGCCTGTCCGGCACTGGCAAGACCACCCTGTCGGCCGACGAAAGCCGTTACCTGATCGGTGACGACGAGCACGGTTGGGGCGAAGGCGTTGTCTTCAACATGGAAGGCGGTTGCTACGCCAAGTGCATCGACTTGTCCGAGAAGAACGAGCCGGTCATCTGGAAAGCCATCAAGCATGGTGCAGTGCTGGAAAACGTCGTGCTCGACGCCAACAAGCACGCCGACTACACCGACGTCAGCCTGACCCAGAACAGCCGTGCGGCCTACCCGCTGGAGCACGTTGCCAAGCGTTCCGAAGCGAACCTGGGCGGCGAGCCTAACGCGGTCATCTTCCTGACCTGCGACCTGACCGGCGTTCTGCCTCCGGTTTCGATCCTGAACAACGAACAGGCTGCCTACCACTTCCTGTCCGGTTACACCGCGCTGGTCGGTTCCACCGAAATGGGTTCGGGCGGCGGCATCAAGTCGACCTTCTCCACCTGCTTCGGCGCGCCGTTCTTCCCGCGCCCGGCTGGCGAGTACGCTGAGCTGCTGATCAAGCGCATCAACGGCTTCAACTCCAAGGTCTACCTGGTCAACACCGGCTGGACCGGTGGTGGCTACGGCGTTGGCAAGCGCTTCAGCATCCCGACCACCCGCGCCGTGATCGCTGCGATCCAGAGCGGCGCGCTGGTAGGTGCCGACACCGAGCACCTGGACATCATCAACCTGGACGTGCCAAAAGCCGTTCCGGGCGTTGATACCGAGCTGCTCAACCCGCGCACCAACTGGGCTGACAAAGCTGCCTACGACGAGGCCGCCAAAGGCCTGGCCAAGCTGTTCATCGAAAACTTCAAGAAGTTCGAAGTTTCCGACGCCATCAAGGCTGCTGGCCCACAGCTGTAAGCTGTCGTTAGCTGTAAAGAAAAGCCGCCTGAGATGGCGGCTTTTTTGTGCCTGAAGCTTTTGCACGATGACTAATGGCCTTTTCGCGGGCTGCCCGCAAAAAGGACGTAAAGACATCCTCCAGTCTGGATTTTCTGTTTCACTGTTAGCATCCATTGCGACCTCGCGAGACAGACAGATGACCGAAGCCCCACAGCGCAGTGCATTCGCCCACTTCCATCCCATCCTCACCCGCCCCCAGGACAACGACCTGAACGGCCACATCGCCGGTGCCACCGTGCATGGCTTTTTCGAAACCGCCATCCAGGCCTTCCTCGTCGAGCAAGCTGAGCTGGACCTGCGTGAAGGTGCGCTGGCGGCGTTCGTGGTCAGTTCGGCTGCGGACTTTTTCGCGCTGCCGGGTTTTCCGGATGTGCTTGAGGTGGGCCTGGGGGTGACGCGGTTGGCCGGCAGTACCGTGGAATACCGGTTGGCGCTGTATCGCCCTGGCGAAAGGGATGCGTGTGCGGCGGGGACGGTGGTGCAGGTGTTCATCGAGCGCTCAAGCGGCCGGCCTGTGCCGCTGCCTGAGGCGCTGCAGGCCATTCTCAGCGGCCTTCAGCTCGCCCCGCAGGCATAAAAAAGCCCCGCCGGGCGGGGCGGGGCTTTTGCTGCCAGGGCCAAGCCCTCAGGCATCAGTGGCGCCAGTGGCGCTTGTGCTTGCGGTGGCCGTAATGGTTGCCACGGTCATAGTGACGACGGTCGTCGTAGCTACGGCGGTAGCGGCGATCGTCATGGCGTTCGTCGTCGTCGGCCTTGTTGCCCATGTAGTTACCCAGCGCGCCACCGGCACCGCCGCCGGCTGCCGCACCAATATAGCTACCGGTGGTGCCGCCCACCGAGCGACCAACCACGTTGCCGCCTGCGGCGCCCAGCGCGCCACCGATGGCGGCCTCGCCACGCTGGCGTTTGTCGGCACCCAGGGCACCGCCGGCTGCGCCGCCCAGGCCGGCACCAATAGCGCCGCCCGTGCTACCACCGATGGAGTTGCCCACTACGGAGCCGAGTACCCCACCCAATGCGCCGCCAATGCCGGCCTCGGTATTGCCACCGGCCATGGCAACGCCGCTGAGCAAGCTGAAAGACAACAACAGAATCGAGGAGTACTTCTTCATCAAGAGAGCCTCATAAGGATGACGAGGCGAATTTGAGGCTATGGAGGGCGGCTGGCAATTGAAATCCGACGAGTAGCACGAGTTGTACACAATTCTCTAAGTTACTGTTTTCTAGGTGAAACTTTATTGTTTTTTGGCTGTCAGAGGTACTTATGACAAAGCCCTGAACCGTTACGGAACAGGGCTTTTTCGTTTTTGCCGTAAGCCTTTCGAGCGCTACAGAATACGCCCGTCGTCCCGCGCACGTTCCAGCTTGATGGCAATGAATTTGGACGTCGGCGTATGGCTGCCATCGCCAATGCTCTCCAACGGCACCAGCGGGTTCACCTCTGGATAATAGGCCGCCGCCTGCCCGGCCGGGATATCGAAGGCCAGCAAGGTGAAGCCGTGCACACGGCGCACATGCTCATCCCCCCACAACGAGACGATGTCGACCTTCTGCCCCGGCTGGAAGCCAAGGCGGATGATGTCGGCCTCGTTGACGAACAGCACCTCACGCTGGCCGCGCACGCCTCGGTAGCGGTCATCCAGGCCATAGATGGTGGTGTTGTACTGATCGTGCGAACGCATCGACTGCATGACCAGGTCGGGCAATTGGCCGCTGGCCCGCACGCGCTCATCAAGCAAGGTGTCCGGCAGCAAGTTGGCCTTGAAATTGGCGCGCCCGGTGCTGGTCTGCCATTCGCGGTTGGCGGCGCTGTTGCCCAGGTAGAAGCCACCCGGCTCGCGCAGGCGCTGGTTGAAGCCGCTGAAGCCGGCAATGGTGTCGCCGATCAGGTCGCGGATGCGGTCGTAGTCGGCAACCAGCCAGTGCCAGTCGACCGGCTGCTTGCCCAGGGTGGCGGCAGCGATACCGGCAACCACCGCAGGCTCCGAGCGCATCTGCGTCGTCAGCGGCTTCAACTGGCCGTTGGAGGCATGGACCATGCTGAACGAGTCTTCCACGGTCACCGCCTGTGGCCCGTCGGCCTGCAGGTCGATATCGGTACGGCCCAGGCACGGCAGGATCAATGCCTGCTTGCCGTGCACCAGGTGGCTGCGGTTGAGTTTGGTGCTGATGTGCACGGTCAGCTCGCAGTTGCGCAGCGCCTGCGCGGTACGCGCGGTGTCTGGCGTGGCCTGGGCGAAGTTGCCGCCCAAGCCGATGAACACCTTGGCACGGCCGTCGAGCATGGCGTGGATGGCTTCGACGGTGTTGTGGCCGTTGTGCCGCGGCACGGGGAAGTTGAAGCGCTTCTCGAGGGCGTCGAGCAGTGCCAGCGGCGGGCGCTCGTTGATACCCATGGTGCGGTCGCCCTGCACGTTGCTGTGGCCACGCACCGGGCACAGGCCGGCGCCAGGCGCGCCGATGTTGCCGCGCAGCATCTGCAGGTTGACGATTTCCTGGATGGTCGGCACCGAATGGCGATGCTGGGTGATACCCATCGCCCAGCACATGATCACCCGCTTGCCACGGCAATACATGCGCGCGGCCAGCTCGATGTCGGCCAGGGCCAGGCCGGATTGCGTCTGGATATGCGCCCACGGCGTGGCATCGACCACTGCCAGGTAGTCATCGACGCCGTGACCATGCTCGGCGATGAAAGCATGGTCGAACACAGCAGGTTCGCCGTTGGCCTGGGCCTCACGTTCCCACTGCAGGACGAACTTGGCCATGCCGCGCAGCAGCGCCATATCGCCACCAAGGGCCGGGCGGAAGAACGCGGTGTTGGTCGGCCGGTCGCTGTTGGTCAACATCTCCAGCGGGTTCTGCGGGTGCTGGAAACGCTCCAGGCCACGCTCTTTCAGCGGGTTTACGCACACCACCTGGGCGCCGCGTTTCACCGCATCGCGCAGCGGGTCGAGCATGCGTGGGTGGTTGGTGCCCGGGTTCTGGCCCCAGACGAAGATCGCATCGGCATGCTCGAAGTCGTCGTAGGTGACCGTGCCCTTGCCGACGCCGACGCTTTGCCCCAGGGCCACGCCGCTGGCTTCGTGGCACATGTTCGAGCAATCGGGGAAGTTGTTGGTGCCGTAGGCCCGCACGAACAGCTGGTAGAGGTAGGCGGCTTCGTTGCTGGCCCGCCCCGAGGTGTAGAACTCGGCCTGGTCAGGGGTGGCCAGGTTGTTCAGTTCGCGGGCGATCAGGGCAAAGGCGGCATCCCAACTGATGGGCTGGTAGCGGTCCTGTAGTGCGTCGTAGACCATCGGTTCGGTCAGGCGCCCCTGGTACTCCAGCCAGTAATCGCTCTGCTCGCGCAGCGCGCTGACGCTGTAGCGGGCGAAAAAGGCGGCGTCCACGCGGCGCTTGGTGGCTTCCCAGTTGACCGCCTTGGCGCCGTTCTCGCAGAACTTGACCATGCCGCTTTCGGGCGAATCGCCCCAGGCGCAGCCGGGGCAGTCGAAGCCGCCGTTCTGGTTGGTCTTGAGCAGCGCGCGGATGTTCTTCAGCGCGTTATCGCTGCCGACCCAAGCCTTGGCCACGCTGCGCAACGCGCCCCAGCCTCCGGCGGGGCCGTGGTAGGGCTTGTAGCGAGGGGGGGCGGCTGGGGCGTTGTCAGGGAGGGGCTGGTACGAGGTCACGGCTGTTACGACTCCGCCGCTGGGCTGTAGACCCGCGGTGCACTGTGTTTGGGCAAGTGAATGAGGTTGAGGTTGTGCTTGCGCGCCCATTGCAGGGCCAGGCCGGTGGGTGCCGAGAGGCTGACCAGGGTCTGGATGCCGGCACGCAGCACCTTCTGGATCAGCTCCAGGCTGCAGCGGCTGGTGACGATGGCCAGGCCGCCGGTGCTGTCGATGCCTTGGCGCAGCAGGGCTCCGATCAGTTTGTCGAGGGCGTTGTGCCGGCCGATGTCTTCGCGGCCGAGTAGCAGTTCGCCGTTACGGTCCATGAACAGTGCCGCATGCACCGCGCCGCAATGCTGGCCGAGCGGCTGGAAGGCGTCGATACGCCCACGCAGGCCTGCCAGCCAGTGCGCAGGCGGCAAGGGCGCGCCGGGCAGTTCGGCCAGCTCGGGCAGTGCCTGCTCGAGTGCTTCG
Source organism: Pseudomonas sp. SWRI68 (assembly GCF_014269165.1). Classification (NCBI taxonomy): domain Bacteria; kingdom Pseudomonadati; phylum Pseudomonadota; class Gammaproteobacteria; order Pseudomonadales; family Pseudomonadaceae; genus Pseudomonas; species Pseudomonas sp. SWRI68. The sequence goes on from NZ_JABWRU010000016.1 coordinate 84,756, forward strand.
ACCCCGCACAGGCCGCAGCCGCTGGTGCCGGCCAGTTGGCGGCGCTGGTTCTTCAGGTTCCAGAAGGCCCGGCTGGAGATTTCCAGGTCGGCGTACAGGGCCGAACCGCTGCCGGACAGCTTGAGGTCATAGATCTCGTGGGTGCCTTCGACAAGCCCGGCGCCGACGCTGAAGCCGACGGCAAAGTCTTCAAGGTCGGTAGGGCTGACCAGCATCACCGCTTGGTTGAGGCCGTTGTAGGCAATGGCCAAGGCCACTTCTTCGGCCAGAGGCGTACTGGCGCGCTCGGCGTCGCCGAGCTGGGCATAATCGTAGGTGTTGCTGGCGGCGGGCAAGGCCAAAGGCGATGAGGCCGCGCAGACCGGAGGTTTGCTGTTCATCGGGGCTGGCTACCGGCGGCGATTTGATAGCCCAAGCCTAGGCCTGTGGGACGGTCTCGTCTAATCGCTAGGGTCTATGCCTTGATAGACCGCGTCGATTGGCCGCGGCAGGGGCATATCGGGTAATCCTGGCCTAGACTCCTGGCTCCGAGGTTTTATCAACAAGGAGAACGCAATGAGCCTGTTCAGTTTCGTGAAGGAAGCCGGCGAGAAGTTGATCGACCTGCTGACCCCCGGTAATGCCAATGCCGAGGACCAGTTGAAAAAGCACGTGGAAAGCGTCGGCCTGGGTAATCCGGACATCACCGCCACTGTAGAGGGCGACACGATCATCCTCAAAGGCGAGGTTGCCAGCCAGGAGGAGAAAGAGAAGATCATTCTGGCGGCGGGCAACATCAACGGTGTGGCCAGCGTTGATGATCAGATCACCGTAACAGGGCCGGTCGTTCAGGCGGCGCGCTTCGTTACCGTGAAAAAGGGTGACACGCTGTCAGCCATTGCCGTAGTCGTGTATGGCAATGCCAACCAGTACAACAAGATCTTCGAGGCCAACAAGCCGATGCTGTCGCACCCGGACAAGATCTATCCGGGGCAGGTGTTGCGCATTCCGGACTGATAGATCGTGCTGGCTCTTTCGCGGGGCAAGCCCGCTCCCACAGGCACCCTGCAATGCTCAAGGGTTTTGCTTACCTGTGGGGGCGGGCTTGCCCCGCGAAGAGGCCCTCAAAGACCCGACAACAAATCCCGGTAATCCTCTACCGCGGCAAACTCCTGGGTATCGCGCGGCGCTGCCTGGCTGTCCGGTTGCCTCACTGCCAGCAAGTGCCCGACCCCAAACTGCCGTGCGCTGCGCAAAATGGCCAGGGTGTCGTCGATAAACAGGCTGCGCGCCGGGTCGAAGCCGATATCCGCCTGCAACGCATCCCAGAACTGTGGGCTTTCCTTGGGGTAGCCATAGTCATGCGAACTGATCAGCCGCTCGAAGTACGGCGCCAGTTCTACCCGCTCCAACTTCAGTGACAACGAATCGCGGTGGGCATTGGTGATCATCACCACGCGCTTGCCCGCCTGGCGGATGGCGGCCAGGAAGGTGTCGGCATCCGGGCGCAGGGCGATCAGGTCGGCGATCTCGCGCTTGAGCTCGCGGATCGGCAGCTTCAGCTCACGGCTCCAGAAGTCCAGGCAGTACCAGTTGAGCGTGCCGGCATTGCGCTCGAACAGCGGCTGCAGCTCCATTTCTGCCATGGCCCGGCTGACGCCATGCAGCTCGGCATAGCGCTGGGGCAGGTGGTCCAGCCAGAATCGGTTGTCGTAGTGCAGGTCGAGCAGCGTGCCGTCCATGTCCAGCAGGACGGTATCGATGGCAGACCAGGGAAGAACAGACATGGGAAACTCTCGTTCAGTCGGCTAGCCACGGTATAGTAACCCGTTCACGCCCAGGAGCTGCCCCATGCGCCAGAAACCCACCGTCCTCAACCGCGAAATCGTCGCCAGCAGCCGCCTGTTCCGCGTCGAGGCCGTGCAATTGCGCTTCAGTAATGGTGCCGAGCGCACCTACGAGCGACTGGTCGGCCGGGGCAACGGTTACGGGGCGGTGATGATCGTGGCGATGCTCGACGCCGAACATGCTGTGCTGGTCGAGGAATACTGCGGCGGCACGGACGAATACGAGCTGTCGTTGCCCAAGGGCCTCATCGAACCGGGCGAGGACGTGCTGGCGGCGGCAGACCGGGAGCTCAAGGAAGAGGCCGGTTTTGGGGCGCGGCAACTGGAGCACCTGACCGAACTGTCGCTGTCGCCTGGCTACATGAGCCAGAAGATCCAGGTGGTGCTGGCGACCGACCTGTATGAAGAGCAGCTTGAAGGCGATGAGCCGGAGCCGATGCGGGTCGACAAGGTCAACCTGCGCGAGCTGTCGGCCCTGGCCATGCACCCGCAGTTCACCGAGGGCCGCGCCTTGGCGGCGCTGTACCTGGCGCGCGACCTGCTGAGCCAGCGGGGGCTGCTGGAGCTATGAACGACCTGCAGCTGATGCACGAAGTGGTCAAGCTGGCCCAGGTGGCGGGCCAGGCGATTCTGCCGTTCTGGCGCGCCGATGTGGCGGTCAGCAACAAGGCCGACGATTCACCGGTCACTGCGGCAGACCTGGCGGCGCACCGGGTCATTGCCGATGGCTTACTGGCGCTGGCGCCGCACATCCCGGTGCTGTCCGAGGAAGACTGCGACATCTCGCTGGCCGAGCGCCAGGGCTGGAGCCGCTGGTGGCTGGTCGACCCGCTGGACGGCACCAAGGAATTCATTGCAGGCAGTGAAGAGTTCACGGTCAACATCGCGCTGATCGAAAACGCTGAGGTGGTGTTTGGCGTGGTGTCGATGCCGACCAACGGGCGCTGTTACTTTGGCGGCCGCCAGTTGGGTGCCTGGCGTGCCGAGGCGGGTGAAGCGGCCGAGCCGATCCAGGTACGCAATGCACCGCCTGCCGATGGCCGTTTCACCGTAGTCGCCAGCCGTCGTCATTCCAGCCCGGAGCAAGAAGCGCTGCTGGCCGGGCTGGGGGCTGCGGTGGGGGACCTGGCACTGGCCAATATCGGCAGCTCGCTGAAGTTCTGCCTGCTGGCCGAAGGCAGCGCCGATTGCTACCCGCGCCTGGCGCCGACTTCGCAGTGGGACACTGCTGCGGCGCAGGGTGTGGTCGAAGGTGCCGGTGGCGAGGTCATCGAGCTGGACGGCCAGCCGTTCCGCTATCCGCCGCGTGAGTCACTGCTGAACCCGTTTTTCCTGGCCTTGCCCAGCGCTGCCAGCTGGCGCCAGGCCTTGATCGACCTGTCGCGCCGCGCCTACAACAACTAGGGTGCGTGCAGGCAATCAGCGGTGCAGAACGTACTGCCCGCTGAACTGCACGGCCGGTTCGTCGCTGCCGGCATTGCTGACGGTAGTCTCCAGCGTCAGCCGCGCCCGCCCACGGCGCTGGTACATCGTCACGAAGCGCGCCCAGCTCTTTTCATCCGGCGCCGCACAGCGGGCCACTGCCGTACCGGTGACCGGCAACGGGTAACTGATCTGCCCCTCCTGGATGACGATATGCCCGTCATCGATGCCCAACTCGCGCAAGCGCAGGTGCAGCCACCCCCAGCCCACCAGTACCGCAGCGCAGTACAAGCTGCCGCCGAACATGGTGCTCTTGTGGTTGACGTTGGCCGCCAGCGGCAGTTGCAGGCGCAGGGTGTGCTGCTGCCAGTCGATGACCTCCAGGCCCATTTCCCGCGTGAGGGGGATGTCGCTGTGCAGTACGCCCTGCAGGTACTGGCTGTCGGTGCTCATGGACGGTTGTCCTCCTGGTCGTCGTGCCCGCCGCTGCCGCCGTCAAAACTGAGGCTGTGCTTGCGCAGCTTGTCATGCAAGGTCTTGCGTGGAATGCCCAGTGCCTCGGCCAGGCTGCGCATGGAGCTGTGGGGTTGGGCAAGCTCGGCGGCAATCAGCGAGCGCTCGAACTGCTCGACCTGTTCGCTGAGGTTGCCGGCCACTACCACCGGCGCCGGCGTTGTCGCAGCCGGTGCCTGGCCGTCGAGGGCAAGCTCAAGGCCCAGGGCAAAGCGTTCGGCAGCGTTCTGCAGCTCCCGCACATTGCCAGGCCAGGCGTGGCGCAGCAGCATGGCGCGCTGGGCGGGCTGCAGGGTGTGCGGCGTCAAGCCGTGGCGCTGGCTGGCGGCATCGGCGAAGTGCTGGAACAACACCAGGATGTCGTCACCGCGCTCACGCAGCGGGGGTATGCGCAGCGGCGCCACGTTCAGGCGGTAATACAGGTCGGCGCGGAAGCGCCCCTGGTCGGCGGACTGGCGCAGGTCTTCCTTGGTGGCCGCAATGATGCGGATATCCAGCGGGATCAGCTGGTTGCCGCCCAGGCGCTCGACCACCCGCTCCTGCAACATGCGCAGCAGTTTGACCTGAACATCCAGGCTCATGCTTTCGATTTCATCGAGAAACAGCGTGCCGCCATTGGCGAATTCGAACTTGCCGATGCGCCGCTTCTGCGCACCGGTGAAGGCGCCAGGTTCGTGGCCGAACAACTCGCTCTCGACCACCGACTCGGCCAGTGCCCCGGCGTTGATCGCCACGAATGGCCCGTCACGGCGGCTGGACAGGTCGTGCAGGGCGCGGGCCACCACCTCTTTGCCGGCACCGGTCTCACCCAGTATCAGCACATCGGCGCGGGTACCGGCCAAGGCGCCGATCTGCTCGCGCAGGCGCAGCATCGACGGCGACTGGCCCACCAGGCGCGTGGCCAGTTGCTGGCGGTCGCTCAAGGCCAGGCGCAGGCTGCGGTTGTCCAGCACCAGGCGGCGCAGGGCCAGGGCGCGGCGCACGCTGTCGAGCAGGGCGTCGCTGGCAAACGGTTTTTCAAGGAAGTCATAGGCACCGGCGCGCATCGCCTGTACCGCCAACGGCACATCGCCGTGGCCGGTAATCAGCAGCACCGGCAGCTCGCTGTCGCGCCCGTGCAGTTGCTCCAGCAGTTGCAGGCCATCGATGCCAGGCATGCGGATGTCGCTGACCACCACACCGGGCCAGTCGGCTTCGATACGCTCGGCCAGGCCTTGGGCATCGGCCAGCGCCACCACCTTGAGCCCGGCAAGGTCCAAGGTCTGGCTCAGCGCTTGGCGCAGGTGGGGGTCGTCGTCGACCAGAATGACCTGGGCTTGGCTGTCGATCAGTGTCTCGGGGGTCATGCCGAGGGGTCCTCCGAATTGGGCAGGGTAGCGCCGGGTGCGGCCACGCGCAGTTGCAGGGTAAGCAAGGCGCCGCCTTCAGGGTGGTTGGCCAGTAGCAGTTCACCGCCCAGCGCGCGCATCAGGCTTTCGCAGATGGCCAGCCCCAGGCCCAGGCCCTGGGTGCGGGTCTTGGTGGTGAAGAACGGCTCCTTGGCATGCTCCAGCGCCTGGCGGCTGAAGCCAGGGCCGTTGTCGCGGATGAACAGGTAGACGTAGCCATCGCGCTGTTCGGCACTCAGCCACAGACGGCGCGGGTTGGCCTTTTCGGTCAGGGCGTCGAGGGCGTTGGCCAGCAAGTTGCCCAGTACCTGGCGCAGGCGGGTTTCGCCGGCCTGTACCCACAACGTGGCCTCTGGCAGGTCGCGGATCAGCTCGACGGCCATCGCGCGGCGGCGCTTGGCCAGCAAGGCCAGGGCATCGTCCAGTGCCGGCTGCAGGGCCACGCTCTCCGGGGCGTGGCGGTCGCGGCGGGCGAAGGCGCGCAGGTGGGCGATGATAGAGGCCATGCGCCCGGTCAGTTCACCGATCAGCTTGAGGTTGCCGCGGGCGTCGTCGGTGCGTTGATGGTCAAGCAAGATCTCGGCGTTCTCGGCGTAACTGCGAATGGCCGCCAGCGGCTGGTTGAGCTCGTGGCTGATACTCGCCGACATGGTGCCCAGCACCGACAGCTTGCCGGCCTGGACCAGTTCGTCCTGGGCCCGCACGGCTTCCTGCTGGGCATTTTCACGTTCCAGCACGGCACTTTTGAGGCGGGTATTGAGGCCTTCGAGGTCGGCGGTACGTTCGGCCACGCGCTTTTCCAGCTCTTGGCGGCCACGGGCCTCGAAGTCGATACGGTCGATGTAGTGGCGCCGCCGCTGCATCACCAGGCCGGCCAGCAGCATCATCACCAGCAGCGTGCCGGCGCCGATGGCCATCACCGTCTGCACCGAGCGGTCGACCAGCATGCGTGGCGCGAGGATGCTGACTTGCCAGCCGGTTTCCTTGATGTCGCGGGTCTGGGTGATCCACGCATTCTGGCTGAGCAGCAGCGGCTGCGGGGCCTGGGTTGGGTACGGCTGGATGGCGATGATCGCCTGGCGCTCGGCCTCGGTCAGCGCGCGGGTGGCACGGAAGCGCCAGTCGGGCCGTGAGGTCAGGATCACCACGCCGTTATGGTCGGTCAGCAAGAGTTGCTCTGGGGTGCGGCCCCAGAGGGTTTCGGTGTGGTCCAGGTCGACCTTGACCACCAGCACGCCTACGATGCGCTCGCGGTCCCGCACCGCTGCGGCGAAGAAGTAGCCTCGCTTGGCCGAGGTGGTGCCCTGGCCGAAGAAGCGCCCCAGGTGGCCGGCCATGGCCTCGTTGAAGTAAGGGCGGAAGGCGAAGTTACGGCCGACGAAACTGTCGCGCTTGTCCCAGTTGGAGGCGGCCAGGGTGTTGCCGCTGACGTCCATCAGGTACATGACCTCGGCACCGGTCTGCTGGACGATGTTCTTGAGCAGGCGGTTGGCGTTGGTCACCGCTTCCAGGCGGAACGGGTCAGCCAGCACGCCGCGCAGGGCCGGCAGGTCGCCGAGGATCTGCGGCAGGGTTTCGTAGCGGTGCAGGGTGCCGAGCAGGTTGGCGACGTACAGGTCGAGGGTCTGGCGGTTCTGTGAGGCCAGTTCTTCCTGGTAGTAGCGCTCGGCCAGGTGATGCAGCGGCCACAGCAGCGGGGCCAGGCACAGGGCCAGCAGGGCCAGGCTGCGCCAGCGGGGACGGCGTGGGGGCGTGGGTTTTGCAATCATCACGTAAGTGCGCCAGAAAAGTCTGACGCAATTATGCGCTACTTGAGGCAGTCGATCAGCGCCTGCTGCCAGTGCGGCAGGCGGATGTGCCATTCGTGGGCCAGGCGTGAGCAGTCCAGGCGTGAGTTGAGCGGCCTGCGGGCCGGCGTGGGGTAGTCGCTGGACGGGATTGGCAGCAGTTCGGCGCAGGGCAGGCCTTGGGCCTTGAGTTGCTCGGCGATGGCCTGGGCGAAGCCGAACCAGGACGTCTCGCCTTGCGCGGTGAGGTGGTAGGTGCCCCAGGCGCCCGCCTGCCCGGCCTGCCAACGTTCGACCAATACACGGGTGCTGGCGGCAATGCTGCCGGCCCAGGTCGGTGCGCCGATCTGATCGTCGACAATCCGCAGTTGAGGCTTCTCTTGCAGCAGGCGCTGCAGGGTCAGCAGAAAGTTGCGCCCGTACAGCGAATAAACCCAGCTGGTGCGCAGGATCAAGTGCTGGCCGGCCACTGCGGCAATCGCCTGCTCGCCTGCAAGTTTGCTTTGGCCGTAGACCCCCAGGGGGTTGGGGGCGTCTTGTTCGGTATAGGGCGTGGCCTTGCTGCCGTCGAAAACGTAGTCGGTGGAGTAGTGGATAAGCGGCGCGCCGAGCCGTGCCGCTTCTTCGGCAAGTACGCCAGGGCCGTGGGCATTGATCGCAAAGGCGCGCTCTGGCTCGTGCTCGGCCTGGTCGACCGCCGTGTAGGCACCCGCATTGATGATCAGGTCGGGGGCCAGCTGGCGCAGCGGGCCACGCAGGGCCTCGGGCTGGGCCAGGTCCAGTTGCTCGCGCCCGAGCACGTGAAGCTCGCCAAGGCCTACCAGCTGCGCCTGCAGCGCCTGGGCTACCTGGCCGTTACGGCCACATACGACAATCTTCATGGCAGCAGTTGCGCCTCACTCAGCGGTACGCCGACCTTGTCCTTTTCCGACAGCACCGGCGGCCCTTCGAGTTGCCAGTCGATGGCCAGCTGCGCGTCGTCCCAGCGGATGCAACGGTCGGCGCCTGGGTTGTAGTAGTCGGTGGTCTTGTAGAGGAACTCGGCCGTTTCGCTGACCACCGCAAAACCGTGGGCAAAGCCAGGTGGAATCCACAATTGGCGATGATTGTCGGCCGACAGGTGCACGGCAACCCACTGGCCGAAAGTTGGCGAGCTCTTGCGCACATCCACGGCAATATCGCGGATCTCGCCCTGTACCACGCGCACCAGTTTGCCTTGGGTGTTTTCCACCTGATAGTGCAGGCCGCGCAACACGCCCTTGAGGGAGCGGGAGTGGTTGTCCTGGACGAAGTCCACGGCAACGCCGGTCTGCTTGGCAAACTCACGGGCGTTGAAGGCTTCGAAGAAGAAGCCTCGGCTGTCACCGTATACCGTCGGTTCGATGATCAGTACATCAGGGATCTCGGTGGGGATGATGTTCATGCAGACTCGTTAGCCAGTTTGCCCAGGTACTGACCGTAACCGGTCTTCTTGAGTTTTTCAGCCTTGGCCAGCAACTGGTCACGGGTGATCCAGCCCTTGTTGAAGGCGATTTCTTCCAGGCAGGCCACCTTCAGCCCCTGGCGATTCTCGATGGTCTGCACATATTGCGAGGCATCCAGCAGGCTCTCGTGAGTCCCGGTATCGAGCCAGGCAAAGCCGCGGCCAAAGCGCTCCACGCGCAGGTCGCCGCGCTTGAGGTAGGCATTGGTGACATCGGTGATTTCAAGTTCGCCCCGCTCGGAGGGGCGGATGCCCTTGGCAATTTCGATCACGTCGTTGTCGTAGAAGTACAGGCCCGTCACCGCATAGCTGGACTTGGGCTTGAGGGGCTTCTCTTCGATGGACAGGGCATTGCCTTGCTCGTCGAACTCGACCACGCCGAAGCGCTCCGGGTCCTTGACCCAATAGCCGAATACCGTGGCGCCACTCGGGTGGTTGACCGCGCGCTGCAACTGTTCGGTGAAGCTCTGGCCGTGGAAGATGTTGTCGCCAAGAATGAGGCACACCGAGTCATCGCCGATGAACTGCTCGCCGATCAGAAATGCCTGGGCCAGGCCATCGGGCGAGGGCTGCTCGGCATAGTTGATGTGGATGCCGAACTGGCTGCCGTCGCCGAACAGCTGGCGATACTGGGGCAGGTCCTGAGGTGTCGAGATCAGCAGGATTTCGCGGATATCGGCGAGCATCAGCACCGAAATCGGGTAGTAGATCATCGGTTTGTCGTAAATCGGCAGCAGTTGCTTGGAAACCCCAAGGGTGATGGGGTGCAGGCGTGTGCCGGATCCTCCGGCCAGGACGATGCCCTTGGTCATGCAATGAGCTCCTTGATGTCGGTATTGCCCAGGCGTTCACCCTGGTAGCTGCCATCCTGGACATGACGGCACCATTGCAGGTTGTCCAGGTACCACTGCACCGTCTTGCGCAGCCCGCTGGCGAAGGTTTCTTGCGGTACCCAGCCCAGTTCCCGTTCGATCTTGCTGGCATCGATGGCATAGCGCAGGTCGTGGCCGGGGCGGTCCTGGACGTAGCTGATCAGGTCTGCATAGCGGGCCACGCCTTGCGGGTGCTGCGGCGCCAGCTCTTCGAGCAGGGCGCAGATGGCGTGCACCACGTCGAGGTTCTTCTGCTCGTTGTGGCCACCGATATTGTACGTTTCGCCGACCTGTCCGTGGCTCACTACTTCAAGCAACGCCCGGGCGTGGTCTTCGACGAACAGCCAGTCACGTACTTGCTGGCCATTGCCATACACCGGCAGTGGCTTGCCGGCCAAGGCATTGAGGATCATCAGCGGGATCAGCTTTTCGGGGAAATGGTAAGGGCCGTAGTTGTTCGAGCAGTTGGTGATCAGCACCGGCAGCCCGTAGGTGCGGTGCCAGGCGCGCACCAGGTGGTCCGAGGCGGCCTTGCTCGCCGAATAGGGGGAGCTGGGCGCATACGGCGTGGTCTCGTGAAACAGGTCGTTGGCGCCATGCAGGTCGCCATAGACTTCGTCGGTGGAGATATGGTGAAAACGGAACGCACGGCGCTGCTCGGCCGGCAGCTGGCTCCACCAGGCGCGGGTGGCTTCGAGCAGGGCGTAAGTGCCGACAATGTTGGTCTGGATGAACGCGGCCGGGCCGTCGATCGACCGGTCCACATGGGACTCGGCTGCCAGGTGCATGATCGCCCCAGGCTGAAAGCGTTCGAGCACGGCGCTGACGGTTGCCGAGTCGGCGATATCGGCCTGGACGAATTCGTATCGGGTGTTGTTGGCGATGCTCTGCAGCGATTCGAGGTTGCCGGCGTAGGTCAGCTTGTCGAGGTTGAGCACTTCGTGTTCGGTGTTGTCGATCAGGTGGCGGACCAGCGCCGAGCCAATGAAGCCGGCGCCGCCTGTGACGAGTATGCGCATCTCAAATGGCCTCTGGAAAACCAAGTTCTATGGCATGCAGCCTAGCTCGTCGGCTAGGGTGGTGGCAGACAAATATCATGGGTTTGGCGGGAAGGCTTGGGGTTATTTCGATTGATATCGGTGTAATTGGTTGGATGGTTCAATTAGACAGGCTTTTTTGCTTTTAATGCCGATATATATCGGTTATAAATTTGCGATAGCCGGGGGCGCTTTGCGCCCCATCGCGACGCAAGGCCGCTCCTACACACACACACTACCAACGCCCCAGTGCACATCGGCTCAGGGCCTACGCAGAGGTTAACCATGAAAACCCTCAACTCCACCCCCCGTGCCGACGGCTTCCATATGCCCGCTGAATGGGCGCCGCAGACCCAAGTCTGGATGGTCTGGCCGGAGCGTTCGGACAACTGGCGCCTGGGTGGCAAACCGGCGCAGGCTGCGCATGTGACGCTGGCCAAGGCCATCGCCCGCTTCGAGCCGGTGACCGTGGGGGTTTCCGCTGGCCAGTACGAAAACGCCCGTCGCCAACTCGACCTGCCGAACATCCGCGTGGTGGAAATCAGCAATGACGATGCCTGGGTGCGCGATACCGGCCCAACCTTCGTCATCAACGACCACGGCGAAGTGCGCGGTGTGGACTGGGGCTTCAATGCCTGGGGCGGTTTCGAGGGCGGCCTCTACGCGCCCTGGAACCGTGACGAGGAACTGGCCGCCAAGGTACTGGAAATGGAGCGCTGTCAGCGCTACCAGACCGAGGGCTTCGTGCTGGAAGGTGGCTCGATCCACGTGGACGGCGAAGGCACCGTGATCACCACCGAGGAATGCCTGCTCAACCGCAACCGCAACCCGCACCTGGGCCGCGAACAGATCGAGGCGGTGCTGCGCGAGCACCTGGCGGTCGACACCGTGGTCTGGCTGCCGGACGGCTTGTACAACGACGAAACCGACGGCCACGTCGACAACTTCTGCTGTTACGTGCGCCCAGGTGAAGTGTTACTGGCCTGGACCGATGATTCCAACGACCCCAACTACGCACGCTGCCACGCCGCGCTGGAGGTGCTGAAAAACACCCGCGATGCCAAAGGCCGTGAGTTCGTGGTGCACAAGATGCCGATTCCGGGCCCGCTGTATGCCACTGCCGAAGAATGTGACGGTGTCGACCAGGTGGCCGGTAGCCAGGAGCGCGACCCGTCGGTACGTCTGGCCGGCTCGTATGTGAACTTCCTGATCGTCAACGGTGGCATCATCGCGCCAAGTTTCGATGACCCTGCAGATGCCCAGGCCAGAGCGATCTTGGCCAAGATCTTCCCGGACCACGAAGTGGTGATGATCCCTGGCCGTGAGCTGCTGCTGGGCGGGGGCAATATCCATTGCCTGACCCAACAGCAACCCGCGCCGCTCAAGCGCTGAAGCCACGCTGAACGAAGAGGCCCGTCATCTGACGGGCTTTTTATTTCAGGCGACGTCCGGCGCCGCGAATGGCATATGTTTTGTATTGTTTTTCAACGAGATAGCTCGGCTTGGCCGGGCGCTTGGATCTGTAACAATATCTACGTAGATTAGCCGCTCACGGGCAAGGGAGTACGTGTGGAAATGAACGCAGCAAGTGAGTCGGCTTTGTGCCCATCGGCAGTGAATCATCAATCGCTCAAAGTTCTGGCGCAGTGGTTGAAGCACCATGGAAGCAAACAGGTCAGGACGACCGACCCACGACGTCTGCTTGCCGGGCGATACCCCCAAGGGCTGATCAGTGACGCGGAGATGCAAGCGCTGATGGCGGTGTGGCACTGACCGTATCGGGCTAGCCTGCACCGGCCCTGACACCGGTGCAGGCAGTAAACATCAGAAGCGGTAAGTGCTCGTCACCACCAGGCTGCGCGGGTCACCCGGTTGAATCTGCGCGGCGCTGGTCGCCGAGCTGTAGTAGGTCTTGTCGGCAATGTTGTTCAACGCCGCGCGCACATCCCAATCGTGCGTGCGGTAGCCGGCGAGCGCATCCCAGCGGCCATAACCCGGCATTACCGTGGTGTTCTGGTTGTCGGCATAACGGTCACCCACCAGCGTCAGCCCCGTCTCGGCGTACCAGCCCAGCTCCGGCTTCCAGGTCACGAACAGGCTGGCGTTGCGCTTGGCCACGTCGTTGATGCGGTTGCCTTCCTGGTTGTTGTTGTCCTTGACGATGGTGGCATCCTGCAGGCCGATGCCCCCGCGCACGTACCAGTTGCCGACGATGTTGCCGGTAGCGGTCAGCTCGATGCCGCGCGAGCGTTGCAAGCCGGTGAGCACAATGATTTCCGGGTTGTTGGCGTCACGCGTGCGGCGGTTGTACAGCTCCAGTTCATACACCGCGAGGGTGGTGGTCAGGCGCTGGTCGAGCCAGTCGCTCTTGACCCCGATTTCCTTCTGCCGGGTCATCTCTGGCCCGGTGTCGTTGGTGTTGCCCGGCGCGCCCGGGGTGATGCCGATCAGGCCACCGCCCACGGGCGAGAAGGTCTTGCTCCACGACGCATAGAACGAGTGATCACGCCACGGCGTATACACCACACCCAGGCGCGGGCTGGTGGTGTTGCTGTCCTGCGGCTCGGAAATGCCCTTGATCTTGTTGGTGGTTTCCACCTCGAACTGGTCGAAGCGCACGCCCGCGAGGATTTGCCATTGATCGTTCAGGCGGATTTGGTCCTGAAGGTACAGGCCACGGCTTTCGACAACGGTGTGGTTGTTGCTCGACACCAGCAGCGGCCCATTGTGCTGCAGGTTACGGTTGGGGTTGCCCACGTCCAGGCTCGGCACCGTACCCGTCGGGGCGGTGTACAGGGTCGGGTCACGCCGTTGGCTGCCGAACTCCAGGCCCACCAGCAGTTTGTGCTCCAGCCCCAGGGTGTTGAAGTCGCCCTCGGCTTCCAGGTTGTTGAACAGGTTGCGGGTGTTCAGGTCTTGCTGCCAGCGCTGGCGGGTGACGGTGTTGTTGCTGGCGTTGTAGCCCGTGGCGTAGGTGTTGTCGAACTCGCTGTCGAGCTTGAACAGGCCAAGGGTGTGGCGCAGTTGCCAGGCTTCGTTTAGCTGGTAGTTCAACCGCGAGCGCAGCGACTGGGCGCGGTCGTCGATGTAGTCGCGCTGGGTATCGCCATAGGTGGTGCTGCGGCTTACGTCTGCCGGGCGGCCGTTGACGCCAGGGATGCCGCGGTCGGGCGTGCGGTTGTAGCGGCTGTATTCGTATTGCACCAGCCAGTTCAGGTCCGGCGTCAGTTGCCAGCTCATCGAGGGCGCGAACAGTTGGCGGCTGCCATCGATGCCATCGCGGAAGCTGTTGCTGTCCTCGTTGCCCAGGTTCAGGCGCAGGCTGATGGTGTCGCTGGGGTCGGCACTCAGGTCGGCGTACAGGCTGCGCAGGTCTTGGCTGCCGCCTTGCGCCTCGATGCTCGAACGGCGGCCGTGCTCGGGCGCCTTGCTGACGCGGTTGACGATGCCACCCTGGCTGCCACGGCCGTACAGCACTGCGGCCGGACCTTTGAGCACTTCGACACGCTCGATGTTGTTGAGGTCGCGAATGTACTGGCTGTCATCGCGAACACCGTCCAGATAGAAGTCGTTGCTGGCATCGAAGCCGCGGATGCGCACGCTGTCGAAACGGGTGTCGGCGCCGCTGCTGACGTTGGGGATACCCTCGAGTGCCTTGCCCAAGGTGTTGCTGCCGTAATCCAGCACGTTGGCGGTTTTCACCGTGTCGATGGCCTGGGGTACATAGCGCACCGGCGTCGAGGTGCGCGTCGCGGTACTCACCTCCTTTACCCGCGGGTTGTCCTGTTCACGCTCGCTTTCGGCGGTGACCGACAGTTCCGGCAGGGTAGTGGTGGCGGCGTTGGCGAGGCTGGCGCTGAACAGCAGCGACAAGCCCAGCGACAGGGGGGAAAGGCGGCAGGGTACAAGCATGGACACATCCGGACCGAGGCAGGTGAAAAGAAGGTGCGAATGGTAATGCTTGCTATTTACTGTTGCTTGGGTATTTGTAAAGGGTTGTCTTTACATATGTATCACTTTGTAACTAGGCACTTTGTATGATCCCCCGGCCCAAGATTGCTCCCACAACGTCAGGTGACTTACCTGACAAGAGAAAAATTGCCCACCGATAGCGCGAACAGGCATGGAAATGCACCAGACCTGCCGGTTATTTTGGTTATATCAACCTGCATTTCACGATTTTTTGACATTTGTAATCGCACACCGCTAGGATTCGGCCAACGCCTGCTGGCCATGACATGGCCATGCTGCTGTTGAAGGCCACCGTGCGCTTGCCGGCAAAGCCTTCCAGTTTGGATCCGCATAGCGTCGAACCTACGAAGGGGCGTTGGTTCCTGGCGTCATATTGCAGAGCGTTTTTGATTAAGAAATAAGGAAAATAACATGTTGAAAACCAGGATCAGCCTGGTCGCCTTGGCGATGATCGCCGCGACCCAGGCACAGGCCAATGAGCAGGCCGACAGCAAGGGCTTCATCGAAGACAGCCACGCCAATGTGCTGCTGCGCAACGCCTACATCAACCGTGACAAGAAGCACGGTACCGATGACCAGATCGAATGGGGCCAAGGCGTCATCGCCAACTTCTCCTCCGGTTTCACCCAGGGCACCGTCGGTGTCGGCGTCGACGCATTCGGCCTGTATGCCGTGCGTCTGGACGGCGGCAAGGGCCACAACGGTGGTGGCGGCGTCGACTTCTTCAAACCGCACGAAACCACCAATGCCGAGGGCAACGCCAGCTCGCCGCATAACCTTGCCCGTGGCGGCGCTGCCGTGAAATTCCGCATCTCCAACACCGTGCTGAAGTACGGTGACCAGATGCCGGCACTGCCTGTGCTGCAGTACGACGATGCACGTCTGCTGCCAGAAAGCTTCACCGGCACCCTGCTGACCTCGAAAGAGATCGAGGGCCTGGAGCTGAACGCCGGTCGCTTCACCCAGGAAGCGCGCAAGAGCGCCGAGCGTCGTGACGGTGGTGGCCTGAAGTCGATCAACGTCTTCGGCGGTAGCTACAAGTTCACCGACAACTTCACCGCTTCGCTGTACACCGCAGACAACGAAGACGTGATGAAGAAGCACTACCTGGGCTTGAACTACGTCTTCCCGATCGCCAGCGACCAGTCGCTGACCCTGGACTTCAACGGCTACAAGTCGGACATCGACAAGCAGTACGTCCAGGCCGCTGGCCTGAACGGCGACTCCAACACCATCTGGAGCCTGGCTGCCACTTACGCGTACGGTGCCCACTCGTTCACCCTCGCGCATCAGCGCAGCACCGGCAGCACCGGCTACAACTACGGCTTCTACCAGAACGCCGGTGGCGTGGGTGACGGTGGTTCGACCATCTACCTGGCCAACTCGTACTGGTCCGACTTCAACGCCGAAGACGAGCGCTCCTGGCAGCTGGGCTACGGCCTGGACTTCGGCGCCTATGGCGTTCCGGGCCTGACCTACAAGCTGGCCTACGTGGTGGGTGACAACATCAACACCCGCAACGTCGCCAACCCGCAAGGTTTCGGTGAAGGTAAAGAGCGCGAGATCTTCAACCAGATCCGTTACGTGGTTCAGGACGGCCCGGCCAAGGACCTGTCGATCAAGCTGCGTAGCTCGTTCGTGCGTACCAACAATGCGGTACAGCAGAACGGCTACAACGACGACGGCAACGAAGTCCGCGTATTCGTCGAGTACCCGATCAGCATCTTCTGATCTGATCCCGCTGGGGCTGCTTTGCAGCCCCGGTTGTTCAAGCCGGCGCTGTTTCTTTGCGGCGTATAGCCGGCGCTGCCGCCACCCCTGCAACTTCCCCCGTCTCCGGTGCAAAGCTGTCGCTACGCGCCATCCGCCACATCCGCGCATAAAACTCGCTTTCAATCGAGCCACTGAGCAATTCGCCAGGCTTGAGAAACGTATGCAAATCCGAGAACAAGCCGATTTCACTGGCGCTGACACGCCGTGCCAGGTGCTTGGGCTTGAGTTCGCTTGGGTGCTCCAGCCCTGCGGCCGCCAGCATCTCGGCCAAGGTGTGCAGCGTGTTGCGATGAAAGCTGGCCACGCGCTGGGCCTTGTCCGGTACCACCAGCGCGCGCTGGCGTAGCGGGTCTTGGGTGGCAACCCCGGTCGGGCACTTGTTGGTGTGGCAGCTTTGCGACTGGATGCAGCCGATGGCGAACATGAAGCCGCGCGCCGAATTCACCCAGTCGGCACCAATGGCCAGCACGCTGGCGATATCGAAGGCGCTGACGATCTTGCCCGCTGCGCCAATACGGATGCTCGAACGCAGGTTCAGGCCGACCAAGGTGTTGTGCACGAACATCAGCCCTTCGCGCATGGGCACGCCCATGTTGTCGCTGAACTCGCGTGGCGCCGCGCCGGTGCCGCCTTCCTTGCCGTCGACGACGATGAAGTCGGGGGTGATGCCGGTGGCCAGCATGGCTTTGGCAATGCCCATGAACTCCCACGGGTGCCCCAGGCAGAACTTGAAGCCCACTGGCTTGCCGCCCGACAGTTCGCGCAGGCTGGCAACGAACTTGAGCAATTCGACCGGCGTGCGGAAGGCGCTGTGCGCAGCCGGGGAAATGCAGTCCTGGCCTTCGCGCACGCCCCGGGTCGCGGCGATTTCCGGGCTCACCTTGTGCCCTGGCAGGATGCCGCCGTGGCCGGGTTTGGCGCCCTGGCTGAGCTTGATCTCGATCATCTTCACTTGCGCCGAGCGGGCTTGCTCGGCGAAACGTTGCGGGTCGAAAAGGCCCTCTTCGGTGCGGCAGCCAAAGTAACCGCTGCCGATCTCCCAGATCAGGTCGCCACCATGTTCGCGGTGGTAAGGGCTGATGCTGCCTTCACCGGTGTCATGGGCAAAGCGGCCCAGGCGTGCGCCCTGGTTGAGGGCAGCGATGGCGTTGGCGCTGAGGGCGCCGAAGCTCATGGCCGAGATGTTGAAGATCGAGGCCGAGTAGGGCAGCCGGCATTGCGGCCCGCCGATGGCGATGCGGAACGAAGCAGGATCGGGGGTGACCACCGGCAGCATCGAATGGCTGATGAATTCGAAGCCCGGCTTGTAGGCATCGTTGAGTGTGCCAAAGGCTTTTTCGGCGCTTTCATTCTTGGCCCGGGCGTACACCAGCGAGCGCTGGGAGCGGGAGAACGGCAGCTTGTCGTCGTCGCCTTCGATCAGGTATTGGCGGATTTCCGGGCGGATGGTTTCGATCAGGTAGCGGATGTTGCCCAGGATCGGGTAGTTGCGCCGCACCGCATGGTGGCTCTGGCGCAGGTCATTGAGGCCGACCAGGCTGAGCAGGGCGGTGAGCACGGTGAACGGCCAGAGCCAGGCCTGTTGGGGCAGTAGCGGCAGGCTGGCGAAGGTGAACAGCAGGCAGGTGACGAGGCAGGCGTAGCGGCTGGGCAGTGAATGTTTCATGGGTCCATCGCAGGCAGGATGACCGGGCCTAGGATAGGCAAAGGCAGGCTGCGGAAAACCTGGTGAATCGGTAAAAGACTGTTACCTGATCGCAGGTTTGCCCTGCGCGACCCTTTCGCGACGCAAGGCCGTGATGGCAGGTCATTCGGGCAACCGCACACTGGCCCGCAAGCCGCCGCCGTCGCGGTTGTACAGCAGCAACTCGCCGCCATGACTGGCCGCGATGCGCTGGGCGATGCTCAACCCCAAGCCATACCCGCCAGACGCCTGATTGCGCGACCCTTCCCCCCGCACGAACGGGTCGGTAACCGTCGCCATCAAGCCGGGTGCAATCCCCGGCCCGCAGTCATCGATGTGGATAAAAACCCCCGTGGCCACGCGCTCAAGCGTGACCGAAACGTCTTTGCCATAGCGCAAGGCATTGACCAGCAGGTTCTGCAGGCACCGCTGCAGCAGCAATGCATCGACCCGCACGGTGCCAGCCTGGCCCTCAACGGGAAGCGGCTCACTGGCGGTGGCCAAGTCTGCGCACTGGCGCGCCACCAGCTGGTCCAGGTCCACCTGTTGCAGGTTCTGCTGCTCGCCGGCGCGCAGGTAGTCGAGTACCTGGCCGATCATGTCGTCCATCTGCGTGATGTTCTGCCGCAGCCGTTCGCGCTGCTCATCGTCTGGCAGGCGCTCCAGGCGCAGGCGCATGCGGGTCAACGGGGTACGCAAATCGTGGGAAACGGCGGCGAGGAAGTAGGCCTTGTCGTTGACCATCGCAATCAACCGTTGCTGCATCGCATTGAAAGCCTGCGCCGCCTGGCGCACTTCCTGCGGCCCATCCAGCGCCAAGGGTGGCTGCTCCAGGTTGCTGCCCAGCCCTCGCGCTGCGTCCGCCAGGCGCTGCAGCGGGCGCAGGCACAGGCGCACCGCCAGCAGGCACACCAGCAGCACGGCAACGATACGCAGGGCATACACCCGCAGCAGGTAGTCGCTGATCAACGCCCAGGCAGACTCGCCACTCCAGCCCTGCAGCTCCTGGCCATCGATGGTCAGCCAATGCCCATCGGCCAGCGGCACGGCAAACTGAATATGCGCCTGGGCCGTGCGCAAGCCGAACAGGCTGCGCCAGACAATCGGCTGGCCCAGTTCGTCAGTCAGTTGCACCTTCATCAGGCGCACGTCCACAGCATGGCCAAGTTCGTACTTGAGGGCCTGGTGCAGCAGCAATTCAATGCGCTTGCGCCCCCTGCGTTCGTCCCCTTCCTGCGCGGGCAAGGCCTCGGCACAGCGCAGCTGATAATGGGCTGGCGCCTGCACTGCGCCGGCATGGCAGTCGGCCTTGGCAATCAGGGGCGCGCTGCGGGCGGCGATCAGCCGCACCGGGGCTTCGAGCACCTGCGCGAAACGCACATCGAACCAGATGCTGCTCGACATCAGTTGGATCACCAGCGTGCCGCTGACCATGATCAGCAGCAGTTGGCCAAACAGCGTGCGCGGCCACAGCCGGCGGAGCCAGCGCACCTCAGGCATCCGCCTCGCTGCGGGCGAGGCTCAGCAGGTAGCCTTCGTTGCGGATGGTGAGGATCTGCGCGACGGCGCCCGGCGCGCGGCGCAGTTGCTGGCGCAGGCGGCTGACGCACATGTCTACCGAGCGGTCATCGGGCAGGTGGTCACGGCCGAACGCACTGCGGGTCAGATGATCGCGCGACACCACACGGTTGTTGGCTTCAAGCAGCTCACGCAGCACGCGGTAATCGGAGCGGGGCAGGGTCAGTGTCTCGCCGTCCGGGCGGGTGAGCAGGCGCTTCACGTGGTCGAGGCGAAAACCGGCAAATTGCTGCGCTTCGACAGCCGGTTTTGCCGCCGGTGTATCGAGGCGCTGGGGGCGACGCAGCACGGCCTTGATCCGGGCAATCAGCTCGCGTGGCTCGAAGGGCTTGGCCAGGTAGTCGTCCGCGCCCACTTCCAGGCCAATGATGCGGTCCAGCGTGCTGCCTTTGGCAGACAACATGATCACCGCCAGGCCAGGGGTGGCTTGCAACTGACGGCACAGGCTCAAGCCATCCTCGCCGGGCAGCATCAGGTCCAGCACCACCAGCTCCACTTTGTGCGCAGCCAGTTGCTCACGCATCTGCTCGCCATCAGGGGCGGCCAGTACGGTGTAACCGGCATCTGTCAGGTAATCACAGAGAAGTTCGCGGATTTCGTCGTCATCGTCGACAACCAGCAGCGTTGTACTCATTGCTAAAAACACCTGTTCGGTGAGGGCCGGAGGCGCTCGTTACGTTCAATTACATCCCCGTACAAGCCGGGCCTGGAGCCCCAAGGGCGGATCCCTAGAATCGTAACAAAAAATCATCTGCGAATACGAAACCTTCCCAAATGAAACCTCGGAGCATCATGAACGACTTCTCTTCCATCGGCCGAGGCGCAAGTCACCTCACCCCGCTCGCCTTCTTCATCGCCGCGGCCATCAGCGGCAGCGCCATGGCTGCCGACAGCAAGCCACTGGAGCTGGATGCCACGCAGATCGAGGACAGCGCGCTGGTGCCTGCCGATGAAGCCGGCCAGCTAGGGTACACGGTCGAGAGCAGCCGCAGTTCAACCGGCCTCAAGCTGACGCCGCGGCAAACGCCGCAGTCGGTAACCACCATTACCCGCCAGCAGATGGACGACCGCGCCATCCACACCATCGAGCAGGCGCTGGAAACCACGCCAGGGGTGACGGCCAGCAAAGCCGAAGTCGGCGGGCGCACCGACTACCGGGCGCGAGGTTATTCGATCAGCAACTGGAAGGTCGATGGCCTGCAGTTTCAGGGTGGCTCCGACTTCAGCGGCGGTGGTAACGCGCTGAACATGGACCTGTACGAGCGCATCGACATCGTGCGTGGCGCCAACGGCCTGCTGGGCGGCACCGGCGACCCCTCGGCCACCGTCAACCTGATCCGCAAGGCCCCGACCAAGACCTTCGGCGGCAGCGCTTATGCGACCTACGGCAGCTGGGACAAACGCCGCCTCGGCGCCGACCTGAACCTGCCATTGTCCGAGGACGGCCGCCTGCGTTCGCGGTTTGTAATGACCCAGCAGGACGCCAACTCGTTCCGCGACAATCAGTCCGAGCGCGCCCGCGCTGCGCTGGCCAACTTCGAATTCGACCTCGACGACGCCACCACCCTGGGTGCCGGTTACCAGTACGAATACAACAAGGTCGTCGGCGGCGGCTGGGGTGCGAACATCCCGATCTGGTACCGCGACGGCAGCAAGACCGACCTGCCGCGCAGCACCAACGTGGTGCCCAGCTGGAGCTTTGGCGAGTACACCACCCGCACGGCGTTTGGCTCGCTCGAGCATCGCTTCGACGACGACTGGACGCTGGACCTGAAGGCCGCCCAAAGCACCGCCGAGGCCCTCAACCACCGCGGCCTGGCCAAGGTCAACTCGGCGGGCCGCGGCACCTTCGGCGGCTACTGGGACCAGGACGGCAGCGGCGCCGTGCTCAACGGCCTGCACAGCGGCAGCGACACCACCCAGCAGTCGGCGCAGATCGACCTGTCCGGCCCGTTCCAGCTGTTCGGCCGTACCCATCAGGCGATGGTCGGTTACAACGACAGCCGCACCGTGGCCTGGTCACCGGAATACACCTGCAACATGGTCAGCGACGGCCGCGTCAGTGCTGCGGCGCTGGGTTGCCAGTTCCGCGCCAACAACGGTTTCCCGCTGACCGACTGGCGCAATGGCGTGGATGACGACTACGACATGATCGCCTCGCGCACCGGCCGCCACAGCAAGACCACCACCCGCTTGCAGGGCATGTATGCAGCTACTCGCCTGAGCATCACCGACCCGCTGTCGGTGATCGTCGGAGTGCGCACCAGCAACTACTCCGCAATCACCCGCAGCAATGCGGGCGTGCGCACCAGCCAGGAAGAAAACGGCATCGTCACCCCCTACCTGGGCGCGGTGTACGACCTCAACGACACCTACTCGCTATACGCCAGCTACACCGACATCTTCACCCCGCAGACTGCCGAGACCAGCAGCGGCAGCAAGGTCGAGCCGATTCGCGGGCAAAGCTACGAAACCGGCATCAAGGGCGAATGGTTCGATGGCCGCCTGAATGCCTCGGCGGCGTACTTCCGCACCAAGCAGGAAAACAAGGCCGTGCTGGACGGCGACCTGACCACACCGACCGGTAACGACGCCTACAAAGCCGGCTCTGGCCAGGAAACCGACGGCATCGACCTGGAAATCGCCGGTGCACTGACCCCGAACTGGAACGTTTACGCGGGCTACACGTACCTGCACTTCCGCCGTATCGACAGTGATGGCCGCAGCGACCCGTCGCACCTGTTCAAGGCTTCGACCACGTATCGACTGTCTGGCCTGCTGGACCGCTTGACCCTTGGCGCAGGGGTTACCGCGCAGAGCAACATTCGCGCGGTATCCAGCCCGGCTGGGCAGCCGAGCAATGGTGTTAGCACAGGTGCTACCGACGTCAACTGGTCGGGGTATGCGATCTGGAATGCCATGGCCAAGTACCAGCTGACTGACGATACGAGTGTCAGCCTCAATGCCAATAACCTGTTCGACAAGCACTACTACACCCGCTATGGGTTCTACGCGGGGGCGATCTATGGGGATCCGCGGAACCTGTCGTTGACGGTGAGTACGGCGTTCTGACGGAGGCACCTGGGGCTGCTGCGCAGCCCATCGCAGGCCAGCGCTGTGCCTGTGGTGTTGCGCGTTTTGTGTAGGAGCTGGCTTGCCTGCGATGGGCCGCAAAGCGGCCCCCTGCGGTCAGTTGGATTGCGCCTGCTGAGCCTCGCGAACCGGCTTGTCCAACCGGTCCTCCATACGGTCCCAGTCCTCCCCGAACAACTCCACCGGATGCATAGTGCGATCGGCTCCATTGCCGCAGGCCACCGCTTTGGCGGGGCAATACAGGTCGCACCCCCAGCAGATGCGTTCAGGGTGGCTGGGGTTGGTGGGGAATTTCTTGGCCATAGCGTCCATTCTCGCAAGTGGGGTGCTGAGCCCAAGCTATGCCTTCCAGCGCTTTCAGCCTTGATTGAAATCAAGGCGGGCTGCGTCTGCGGTAAGGTTTCAACTTATCGTTTCTGCGATCGGCATGTGATCGCGAAAGTCGGTCCGAGCAGTATCACTGACTGGAGGTGATAGGGGCGCTATCTGACACAAGAAGGAGTGGATGAAATGGCATTGATGAAACGTCCCCGCCTGCGGGCGGTTCAGCCTCGGTCGGGCGCTAGCCTTGAGCTGACTTTTACCAATGGGCAGCGGTTTACCCTGGATATGAGCGACGCGCTTAAAGCGTA
This sequence comes from Pseudomonas sp. SWRI68, assembly GCF_014269165.1. Classification (NCBI taxonomy): domain Bacteria; kingdom Pseudomonadati; phylum Pseudomonadota; class Gammaproteobacteria; order Pseudomonadales; family Pseudomonadaceae; genus Pseudomonas; species Pseudomonas sp. SWRI68. The sequence continues at coordinate 107,816 of NZ_JABWRU010000016.1, forward strand.
TCCGGGGTTGGCGCCACTGGCTAAGCGCAAAGCGTTCGAAGACGTAACGTTAGGGGATGGAGGCTGGTTTGTGGAATGGCCGGCGCTGGATATTCAGATCGGTGCCGACACCCTACTGCTGGACGCGCTTGCCCAGAACGCCCCGGATGAGAACACCCGGATATTCATTCGCTGGCGGTTGCGGCATCGGATGACGCTCGACCAGGCTGCCGAAGCACTGGGCGTCAGTGCGCGCAGTATCAGCCGTTACAGTAGCGGTCGTGAAGCGGTACCACGCACACTGGCGTTGGCTTGTCTGGGCTGGGAGACGTTGGAGCAGAAAGGCAGCCTGACAGGTCACGCTTGCTTCCCCCTGGGGTAATTGCGGGGCGGGGGAGCGAACACACAAACAAAGAAGGCCCACCTTTCGGTGAGCCTTCTTTGATACTGCGTATGGTGCCGGCACCAGGAATCGAACCCGGGACCTACTGATTACAAGTCAGTTGCTCTACCATCTGAGCTATACCGGCAATGGGGCGTCATTATAACGATCGTTTGGCGCCTGTAAACCACTTCCTTGCGATTGTTTGCAAATGACCTAAGTCACCGGCTTAAAAGGAGATTTTTCTTACCAGCCGCGGTGGATCGTGTTGACGCTTGGTTCGGTTTTGCCGGGGTTGAAGAACAGCTTGTCGTTGTCGCAGCCGCGCTTGCGGCAAGGGCTCTCGACGCGCAGGGGCAGGCCTCTGTCGCCGCCCAGTTGCATGCCGGGGGTGTCCCAGCCCAGGTGGCTGGAAGGGTGGCTTGGGGTGTCGCTGGCGCAGGCGGTCAGGGCCATGGCGAAGGTCAACAGGGCTAGGGGTTTGGCTTGGGTCACGATGAGGAAGTCCGTTAGTCCATTGTCGGTTCTGGCGCAACGCCAGAAGGTCGCGGGGCTGGCGGGCAGCGCGCGACGTCTCTTTTTAATGATGTGGGGGTGAATGATACACCGTGGGGAGGTGTGCAGTGCGAGCTTTGCGGGCGCTGATCGACCGTCTTCAACCGTCGCGCGTGCTGCGTGCGTGTGTGTGTAGGAGCGGCCTTGCGTCGCGAAAGGGCTGCGAAGCAGCCCCAGGTTTGCGAACCAACGCAGGTATCGACGTTTGTTCACACATTGCTGGGGCTGCTTCGCAGCCCTTTCGCGACGCAAGGCCGCTCCTACAATCAAGGCAGCTATCAGCTGTAGGGCATTTCTGAACCTGAAACCAAATGCTTCCGGGTTTGCATGCTTCGGACCTATCCTACGCGCGCTGCTGAAGTATCGCTGTTGTCGGGGAAATGCCTCACGGATACCGTTTCTGGGTCGCTTCGGCGACCGGGTGTGAGAACCCGATTGAGAAATGGCGGCACTGTAATGGTGGCCGTACGCGGGCAGACTTCGGTCTGGCCGAGTCTTTTCGCGTTTTTTCTCCTCGGTTTCTCACCCCGCGTACGGCTGCCACCTTCAATCCGTGAGAAAGATCGGGTGGTAGTTCCTTTTTGAGAAAAAATGGAAGTTCGCCATGATCAAGATCGTCCCCGACCCACCACGCCCGCTCATCCACACCCCCTACTTCTCTATCCACAGCGACATCTCCCCACACGACGCACTCACCCAGGCCCGCGAGCTCATCCGCGCTGTGGCCCAAACCCTCGACGAACACTGCCGCGCCCACGCCGGCGAACCTGGCATTAGCCGGCTGGCCCACACCGCTCAGGCCGCCGAGTCGGCAGCAATATTGCTGCAGCACGCCAGTGAACGCATGAGCGCGGAGGGGGAAATCGCATGAACGATAACCCCAAGCCCATCACCACAGCCGGCCTGGAAACCTTCCTGGACGTCGGCGACCCACCCGTTGGCCTGTTGCGGGTGCAGCCCGGTATTGCGATCGACGATGCCTATGAACAGGTCTCTGTGCTGCTCAGCTACATCAAGCATCTGCTCAGGGAGGGTGATATGGAAGACGACCACAAGCTGTTGGGTGCGGCCGATTACCTGACGGCGATGGCCAAGGCATTGATGAACGATATCGAGCTGGCCAAGAACAAATTCCGCTGACCCACAGGGCCGCTTTGCGGCCCTAGGCGGGCGCACAAGAAAAGTTTATGCACAAGTAGCATTGCCAACTTGCGCGAAAGGCATGCCGAGCTGCTACACCGCTGGTCTTTGCGCAAACGCCTGTTTTTGCTGGCCTTGAGCTGTACGAAGGAATAAGCCAAACGCTTGAAATAGCGCTTGGATCCAACCATTCATCAAAAGCTTGTGCACAGAGTTATCCACAGGTTGTGCTGCGGCTAACGGTCGCGTTCTGCCAGGATGAGGATGTTGCGCGGGGTGAGGGGGTAGTCACAGAACAATCCGAGGCGTACGGCATAACCCTGTTCTTCCAGAAACAGCGCACGGTCGAGTATCAGCCACAGTTCCAGCGGGCGGCGGAACAGGTTGCGCACACGTTCCAGGTTGCGCACTTCGGCCAGGCGCTGCCAGCCGGCGGCTTCCAGGGCAGCCCAGTCCGGCGTGCCGCTCAGGGGCACGTGCTTGAGCTCGGCCAGGCCCCGGCAGTACGCCTCGAAAGGCTTGTCCAGCCAGGCCACCGGCAGCGAGGGAGTGGGCAGGTAATCATCACACTGGCGCTGCTGGCGTTGCAGCAGATCGAAGCCCAGGCGGCGGGCCATCGAGGTGTCGCGTTGGCGACGCACGCGGGCGCCCGCGGTGACGGTTTCACTCAACGGCAACCCCAGGTCGTCCAGCGACAAGTGCAGGCTGGAGGCTTGCGCGGCGGTGGATAACGCCTGGTACTGCTGGGCCTGGATGCGGTTGTAGCAGCAAGGGGCCACGGCCATTTGCCGGCAGCCTTGCTCGCTGGCCAGGTGCAGAAGGCGTACGTGCAGGTCGCCGCAGGCGTGCAGGGCGACCACGGTCTTGTCGCTATTCAGGTGGCCGGCGCTGTCTGCGGCCATGACATCCTGGTGCACATGGTGTGCAGGCAGGTGGTGGTGGTCGCTCAGGGCCTGGCCTGCGGTCACGAGTTCGGTGTCGTATTCCAGGCAGGTCAGGTGCTGGCCGGGTTGCAGCAGGCGGCGGCCGAGGTGGCCTTTACCAGAGCACCAGTCCAGCCAGTGCCGGGTTGGCGCGTTGAAGGCCAGCCGGCGGGTGAAGGCTTCGATCTGCTGCCATTTGCGGCCGGGCACGCCAACGTCGAGGCGGTGGGCGGCGGCTGGCAGGCCAGCGTCCGGGAGTGCGTCGAGGGTGCAGAGTTGCTGGGCTTGTTGGGCCAGTTGGGGGAAGGGGGCGGGCACGCCTTGCGTCACCCGCTCGGCTTCGGCGTCGCTCAGGCTGCATTGGCGCAAGTGGGCGGAGAGTGCGGGGTGTTCGGCTTCCCAATCCAGGCGCAGCGCGGTGAATGGCCTGGGTTTCCACAGGTGCTGGTGCTCGGTCAGGAACTGGTCGAGGGCCTGGAAGCGGTCGCTGTGGGGGATGGAGGGTGGGGTCATGGTTGTTGTCGGCTGGGGTTGGGGCTGCTGTGCAGCCCTTCGCGGGGCAAGCCCGCTCCTACAGGGTCGGAGCGGGGGTGAGGTCTAGCGCCCTTGGCAGGCGTCTACCCGCAACCAGCGCTCCAGCAGTTTGAAGCCCTGCACCAGGACAAACGAGATGACCAGGTAAAACACCCCGGCGGCAAAGAAGATCTCCACCGGCAGGTACGTCCGGGCAATGATGGTACGCGCCATGCCGGTCAGCTCCAGCAGGGTGACGGTACTGGCCAGGGCGCTGGCCTTGAGCATCAGGATCACCTCGTTGCTGTAGGCCGGCAGGCCGATCCGCGTGGCGCGCGGCAGCATGATGTAGATCAGGGTCTTGGCGCGCGACATGCCCAGTGCCCGTGCCGCTTCGATCTCACCCTTGGGGATCGACTGCAGCGCACCGCGCAGAATTTCGGCGATATAGGCGGCCGTGTGCAGGGTCATGGTCAGCACGGTGCACCAGAACGGATCGCGCAGGTAAGGCCACAACGCACTGCTGCGCACCGCCTCGAACTGGGCCAGGCCGTAATAGACCAGGAACAGCTGCACCAGCAACGGCGTACCGCGGAAGAAGAAGATGTAGCTGAACGGCACGGCGCGCACGTACCAGTGCCGCGACGAGCGGGCAATGCCCAGCGGGATGGCCAGGATCAACCCGGCAACCACGGCGATGGCCACCAGCTCCAGGGTCAGGGTCGCGCCCTGGGCCAGGCGTGGCAGCCATTTGATGATGACTTCCCAATTCATTGTTCGGCCCTCGCAAAGCCGCGAGCGGCGCGTTTTTCCATGAAGTACATGCCGGTCATGGCGACGACGGTCAAGCCCAGGTAGATGCAGGCCGCAACCATGTAGAAGGTGAACGGCTCCTTGGTCATGGTCACGCCGATTTGCGCGTGGCGCATGATTTCTTCAAGGCCGATGACCGATACCAGCGCCGTATCCTTCATCAGGATCATGAACAGGTTGCCCAGGCCGGGCAGGGCGATGCGCCACATCTGCGGCAGGATGATGCGCGAGAGGATGCGCGCCTTGGACAAGCCCAGTGCCAGGCCCGCCTCACGGTGCCCCTTGGGGATCGCCAGGATGGCGCCGCGGAACACCTCGGTGGCGTAGGCGCCGAAGCACAGGCCGAGGGCGATGACGCCGGCAGCGAAGGCGCTGAGCTCAAGGCCCGGCATGTTGAGCGCCTCGCCGATGCTGTTCATCAGGCCGACGGTGCCGAAATAGATAAGCAGGACCCAGAGCAGTTCGGGCACGCCGCGAACCAGGGTCGAGTAGAAGCCGCCAAGCCATTGCAGCGGCTTGACCGGGGAAGTCTTGGCCAGGGCACCGAGCAGGCCCAGGACCAGCCCCAGCAGCAAGGCGCAGAGCGCCAGTTTTACGGTCATCAAGGTGCCAGCCGCCAGGGCCGGACCGAATCCGTGCAGGTCGATATTCATGGGTAGGGTCGTTCTAGGGACCGGCACGCCGCAAGGGCGTGCCGGTCGGGGCGAATCAATAGATGCTGAACGGGAAGTACTTGTCGTTGATCTTTTTGTAGGTGCCGTCGGCGACAATTTCCTTCAGTGCGGCATTGAGCTTGTTACGCAGCTCATCGTCACCTTTGCGTACGGCAATGCCGACCTTGTCGCTGTCGTTCACCGGTTCGCCTTTGAACTCGAAGTTTTTGCCAGCGGCAGACTTCAGCCAGTCGTAGTTGGCGTACTTGTCGGCGAGGATGGCGTCGAGGCGGCCGGAGGTCAGGTCCAGGTAGGCGTTTTCCTGGCCATCGTACAGGTTGACCTTGAACTCGTTGTCCATGCCGCCGTTGTCGTCCAGCCAGGTCGCGGCCTGGGTGGCGCGCTGGGTACCGATGGTCTTGCCCTTGAGCGAGGCGCGGTCGGTCTTGAAGTCGACGTTTTTCGGTGCGATGAACTGCTGCTTGTTCGAGTAGTACGGGTCGGTGAAGTCGACGGCCTGCTTGCGCTCGTCGGTGATCGACAGCGAGGAGATCAGGAAGTCGAACTTCTTGGCGTTCAACGCCGGGATGATGCCGTCCCAGTCAGAGGTGACCACTTCGCATTCGACTTTCATCTTGGCGCACAGTGCGTCGCCGATGTCTTTGTCAAAGCCGACCACCTGGCCGCTGGCATCCTTGTTGTTGAACGGCGGGTAGGCCGCCTCGATGCCCATTTTGAGTTTTTCGGCTGCCATGGCATTTGCCGAGAACACCAGGGTGGCGGCAGCGGCCAGGAGGAATTTCTTATAGGTCTGCATTCGTGTTGCTCCGTTAGCGGTGGCTGGACATGAATTGCTTGCAACGCGCCGAGGTCGGGTTCTCGAAGACCTGCTGCGGCGATCCTTGCTCTTCAACCAGGCCCTGGTGCAGGAAGACCACTTCACTGGACACCTGGCGGGCAAAGTTCATCTCGTGCGTCACCAGCAGCATGGTACGGCCTTCTTCGGCCAATGCGCGGATAACGTTTAGCACTTCCTGGACCATTTCCGGATCGAGCGCCGAGGTCGGCTCGTCGAACAGGATGACCTTGGGCCTCATGGCCAAGGTACGGGCAATGGCGGCGCGCTGTTGCTGGCCACCGGAAAGCTGGGCGGGGTAGCTGTGGCGCTTGTCGTAGATGCCCACCTTGTTCAGCAAGGCTTCTGCGGCTTCGATGGCCTCGGCCTTGCTTTGGCCGAGCACGCGGCGCGGGGCCTCGATGATGTTGTCGAGGATCGACATGTGCGGCCACAGGTTGAAGTTCTGGAAGACGAAGCCGATCTCGCTGCGCAGGCGGTTGATCTGGCGGTTGTCGGCGGCGATCAGGTCACCGTTTTTGGCGGCCTTGAGCTTGAGCGATTCGCCGGCGACCAGGATTTCGCCCTGGTGCGGGTTTTCGAGCAGGTTGATGCAGCGCAGCAAAGTGGACTTGCCGGAACCGGACGACCCCAGGATGGAGATCACGTCACCATCGCGTGCGGTCAGCGAAATGCCCTTGAGAATTTCCTGCTCGCCGTAGCGTTTGTGCAGATTGCGGATTTCCAGCGCGGGCGTGGCCTGGGCCATGTGCGGTCCTCATGTGTTCGGGTGCGTTCCCAGCTGTTGGCGGCCTTCCTGGCGTGCGCCAAGCTAGCATAGCGGCATTAGGCGGCCAACAGGGTCGCTAGGGGCTCGGGTCGCTGTCGGGGCAGATTGTCGCATCGCTGCAGTGCAACGTCGCGAGGATGACCGCGAAGGTCTAGCCCAACACCAGAGCCTTGATGAAAAAAGGCGCGATGGTGCCAGCTTTGGCCCGCTCTTGGAAGCGGTTTTGGACCATTCGCGGGTAAACCCGCCGGCACAGGGTTGGTAATCGGTTTACCTGCAAACGGGTGAACGTGGGTAATGGGTTGTACCTTGAGGTTGTACTTTTTTGCATTGCAACGGTGCAAAGGTGTTACCTAGGAGCACCTTTGGTGCGTTTGTAAGTGGGTATTTCCGTAATCCCGACTTGGCAGGCGGTTTTGGCGACCTTTCGGTCAAGGCGTGGCCGAAAGCCCTGCAAGCCGCGCCCTTAATGGTTGCCAGAGATTTCTGACGAATGCTTTCAGCAACTGGCTCGCTTATTGCCACTGGGAAACCGCCGATTGCAGCGACGCCTAAACAACCCCGGGCGCGCTTCGTTCCTGTAGTCGGCGTGGTCCACTCCTTACAAAGGTAGTTTTATGAGCGGTAACAATTCCAACGACCTCGCTCAGGGGCTCAAATCGCGGCATGTCACCATGCTGTCCATCGCTGGCGTAATTGGCGCCGGTCTGTTCGTGGGTTCCGGCCACGCCATTGCGGCCGCAGGGCCTGCCGTACTGATGGCCTACGCGGCTGCCGGTACGCTGGTGGTGCTGGTCATGCGCATGCTGGGCGAAATGGCCATTGCCTCGCCTGACACGGGCTCCTTCTCGACGTATGCCGACCGCGCCATCGGGCGTTGGGCCGGCTTCACCATCGGCTGGCTGTACTGGTGGTTCTGGGTGCTGGTGATCCCGCTGGAAGCCAACGCGGCCGCAGCCATTCTGCATGCCTGGTTCCCTGCTGTTGATCTGTGGGCCTTCTCCTTGATCATCACGCTGGTGCTGACCCTGACCAACTTGTGCAGCGTGAAGAACTACGGCGAGTTCGAATTCTGGTTCGCCCTGCTCAAGGTGCTGGCGATCATCGGCTTCATCGTGGTGGGCTGCGTGGCCATGTTCGGCCTGGCGCCGGGCAGCCAGGTGAGCGGTGTCAGCCACCTGTTCGACACCCAGGGCTTCATGCCCAACGGCTTGGGCGCGGTGTTGGCCGCCATGCTGACCACCATGTTCTCGTTCATGGGCACCGAAATCGTCACCATCGCCGCTGCCGAGTCCAAGGACCCGGGCAAGCAGATCAGCCGCGCCACCAACTCGGTGATCTGGCGTATCTGCCTGTTCTACCTGGTGTCGATCTTCCTGGTCGTGGCGCTGGTGCCGTGGAACGACCCGGCCCTGGCGGAACTGGGTTCCTACCAGACCGTGCTGAGCCGCATCGGCGTGCCGAATGCCAAACTGATCGTCGACATCGTCGTGCTGATCGCCGTGACCAGTTGCCTCAACTCGGCGTTGTACACCTCTTCGCGCATGCTGTTCTCGCTGAGCAAACGTGGCGATGCGCCGGCTGTTGCGCAGCGCACCACCAAAGCGGGCACCCCGCACTGGGCGGTACTGTTGTCCACTGCCGCGGCCTTCCTCTGCGTGTTCGCCAACTTCGTTGCGCCGGCCCAGGTGTTCGAGTTCCTGCTGGCCAGCTCCGGCGCCATCGCGCTGCTGGTGTACCTAGTGATCGCTGTTTCGCAACTGCGCATGCGCAGCCAGCGTGAAGCGCGTGGCGAGAAGATCGACTTCAAGATGTGGCTGTTCCCGGGCCTGACCTGGGCGACCATTGCCTTCATCATTGCGGTGCTGGTGGTGATGGGGCTGCGTGAAGATCACCGTGCCGAGATCATCGCGACGGCCTTGCTGAGCATTGGTGTGGTGGCCGCTGGGCTGCTGGTGCATCGCAAGCGCGAAGCGGCTGGGCGGGTGGCGCTGGATAACTGATCTGCGCTGCTATGAATGAAAAGGCCGCGCCCTGTGTTGGGTGCGGCCTTTTTGTTTGTCTGGCCTTTTCGCAGGTCAGCCGTACAGCTTCTGCTGTTGCTTGGCCACCACTTCGGAAGCGGTGATATAGGCTTCCTGGAACGCGTCGCTTTCCAGCCAGGCCATGGTGGTGTCTTCGTCGGCGCCATCGAGCCAGGTGCGGTAGGCGGTGAACACCAGCACGATGTAGTCGGTGGCGTGCTCTTCCTTGTGGCCTTTGAGTACCAGGGTCAGCAGCGGGTCGACCAGGAACACCGAGATCATCGCGACCAGGCTGGTTTCCTGTGCCGCCTTCATCTTGTCGAACAGCTCTTTGTAGCTGTCCGACTCCATGGCCTTGTTGAACACCTGCTCGATGCTGGCGCTGTCACCGGCGCTGGCCTTGACCGTCTGGCCGCTGCGCACCATGCGGTTCTGCTTGGCCTTGCTGGCGGCGCGTTTGGCGCGTTTCTGTTGCTTGGTAGGGGTGGCCATGGGTAGGTCCTTGGGGGTGCCTGAAAAAGTGCGCGTATTGAATCGTACTTGCCTGTGAAACCCAAGCGGCAAGCGAGGGTCCTAGGCAGGTTGCCGGATGTCCGGTACCCACTCATGAGGAATTCACGGATGAAAACAGCGATTTCGCTTGGCCTGCTGGCTGTGGCGCTGTCCGGCTGCGGCAACATTGCCGCCGTCAAGTCGTTCAACACCCCGTATGGCTCGCCGACGTCGGGCGATACCGCACGCCTGCGGGTGATTGCCGATGGCATGGTGCGCGCTGTGCCGGGCAAGGATTGCGTCGACTGGTACAGCCCCGGGGCAGGGGTGATTGCAGTGCCCAAGGAGGGCTTCGCCGACCGCAATGGCGAAACCCTGGGCATGCCTGCCAGCGCCCCTGTGGCGGCGGGCGATGCGGTCAGCGAAGTGCTGGTGCCGGCCGGCAAAGCGTTCACCTTGCACTTTCTCGACGGCGGGCGCAGTAGCTACAACAGCGTCACCAATTGCCTGGGCATGTTCTATTTCGTGCCGCAAAAAGGCGCCGATTACGAAGTGGTGGTGCGCGGCTACAACGCCTGTGGCGTCGAGCTGCGCCAGCTGGGCGTAGAGCAGCCGGTGAAGACCACCAAGGCTGAATACTGCAGCGCCATGGCCAACTTCTGATTGCCCCTTTCAGTGGGTGGTGGCTGGCGCCTCGTCCTCTTCGAAGTCGCGTGATGCGCGCCCTACCAGCATGGGGTCCGCGGCATGTGCCACAGCCGGGTCCTTGCCCGGGTAATCCAGCGAATGCAGGAAGTGGCGGATGCAGTTGATGCGTGCGCGTTTCTTGTCATCGGACTTGATCACCGTCCATGGCGCATCGGCCGTATCGGTATGGAAGAACATCGCCTCCTTGGCTGCGGTGTAGTCGTCCCACTTATCCAGCGACTTGATGTCGATGGGCGACAGCTTCCAGTGCTTGAGCGGGTCGTCGCGGCGCGAGATGAAGCGCCGTAGCTGTTCCTCGCGGTTCACCGAGAACCAGTACTTGAACAGCAGGATGCCGCTGTTGCACAGCATGCGCTCAAGGTCTGGCGCCTGGCGCATGAACTCCAGGTACTGCAGCGGGGTGCAGAAGTCCATCACCTTCTCGACCCCGGCGCGGTTGTACCAGGAGCGGTCGAAGAAGACCATTTCACCCGCCGTCGGCAGGTGCTGGATGTAGCGCTGGAAGTACCACTGGCCTTTCTCTTGTTCGGAAGGCTTCTCCAGCGCGACGATCCGCGCGCCGCGCGGGTTGAGGTGCTCCATGAAACGCTTGATGGTGCCGCCTTTGCCCGCCGCGTCGCGGCCTTCGAACAGAATCACCACGCGCTGGCCGGTTTCTTTTACCCAGCTCTGCACCTTCAGCAGTTCGATCTGCAGGGCATGCTTGGTCTTCTCGTATTCCTGGCGGTGCAGGCGGGTGCGATACGGGTAGCTGGCAGGCAAGCGTGCGCGGGTGCTGTCTTCGTTGCTGCCTTTGGGCGCCGTGGCCACTTCAAGTGCGGCGGGTTGCTGGCTGATCCGGGTAATCGCGGGTTCGGGCTTGCGCTGACGTGGCCGGCGCGGGCGCGGCGCAGTGGGGGTGGGTT
>NZ_JABWRU010000017.1:0-114739 GCF_014269165.1 Pseudomonas sp. SWRI68
CGCTACCATCTAGGTAGGCTGAGATGGCTGTGAGTTTGAACTGCTCTGTGTATTTGCCCATCGGTCCCCCCAAGGGTTGGATTTTTTGTCCAACTTCTTGGGGGCAGTCCATTCCCTCCACTGCCTGGTCGCCATATTCCTGCCGAATAAGCTCCATTGGGGTATTTAGGGTCCAATTGTCTAGGCTTAATCCGTTGTCTCTGAAGACCTTGTCATGGATGTCTTTCGCTTCTTGATATGTAAGATCGCGATTAAGTGTGTTGCCATTATCTGGTGCGATTTCTCTATATTTCTCAAAGGTCTCGTAAGCCATATCAGTGCGGATCTTGTCAATTTGCTGCTGACTCAAATCTCGACACTGATCCCCGCCCATGCCTGACATGGCAGTACCTTGCATATAGCTCAATGCTGCTTGGCCACTAACAGACTCCCCTGTGGCAACCCCTTGAGCCCAGCCAGCATAGTTGTATCATTGGCTATATAGGCTGCTATATGCATTGGCAACAGCACTGGCTCCTCCGCTTTGAAGAGACAGCTGGTAAGCTCCAAGCTGGGCAGCCGTAACCGATTGAGTCATAATTTAATTTCCATTTAAATTATTGCAGGGCTCGGGCGAATAATTTTTACGTGTTCGCTGAAGGTCAATTTTCAGGTTTAAGTCCGCTAACAAAACCCACTACTACATTTCTAATTTCACGCCACTGCGATAGATGTTCTCTAGAAAATCGAACAGAGAGCATAGCCTTAGCACTAGGCTCCATGCTGAATTTCATGACGCAGGTCGCGACACCTCTCGGTACATAGGTTTTGCCACAGGAGATATATAAGTCAGCTGCGTCAGATTCGTTATGACCAAAGAATTTATCGCTTGCTCTTTCGTTATCTTTTGCAGGTCCCCCCAGTTGTGGGTCAGTCCCTGAAACCACAAAAGCATCTAGACCATATATCATTTCAGGGGTGCGCTCGTAATTATCAAGCCAAAACTCATTCGGAGATCTTATGCTACTTAAAACAGCGTCCAATTGGCGCTGAGCAGCCTGAGGTCCTGGGTATATCTCTCCAGAATTAACCCCAATGCTCAGCCAGAGGCTATGCTTGTTCAGGAAATTTGATCGATAATCGTCTTTTAGTTCTTTGCTGCTTTTGCAGGACATCTCCGGCAGACGCACATCCATTCCCAAACTACGAATATTCCGCGTATATCTATTTGGTGTGGCATCGCTCGGTCTCTCTCCAAAACCTGGATCGCCGTCGTACTCCACAAGCTCAGCGCAATCGCGTGGGATCTTGATTTTCATCCCGCCGAGCACCCCAGTTATATCTCCGGTAGAGCAAGACCTGCAGACACCTTCAGAGAGCCAAAATTTACCTAGCTCAACCCAGCCACTGGCGATGTAGCCAATAAAGGTCACTACAAAAACTGCTAGCGTAGTAAATAAAAATCTAGCACCGCGCCAATTTGTCAGCACATTACGGATCATTTTTCACACCCCAATAAAAGCTAAATATACAAACTATCTTTCCATCAAGCTTTCATCTTTGTATTCTCGGAGCGGACTCAAGAAATAATCAATAACCTTTCTTTTGTCTTTCTTCACTTCCGCCCGCACTGCCATGCCCGGTGACAGGTCGATACGGTTCTCGCCGGCCTGGATGCTGTTCTCCTTCAGTTGAATCCGCGTGCTATACACCAGCCCCAGCTTCTGCCCGCGGTCCATGACCAGGATGCGGTTGGCATCGCGCACGGCAGACAGCCGGTGGGCGATGATGATCACCGTGCGGCGCTTGCAGATGGCCTGCATGTTCTGCTGGATCACCCGCTCGGACTCGTAGTCCAGGGCGCTGGTGGCCTCGTCGAAAATAAGCTCCCGCGGGTTGCCGATCAGCGCGCGGGCGATGGCGATACGCTGGCGCTGGCCGCCGGACAGCGAGGCACCGTGCTCGCCGACCACGGTGTCGTAACCTTCTGGCAGCTCGAGGATGAACTCGTGGGCACCGGCCAGCCTGGCCGCCTGAATCACCGCTTCCAGCGGCGCCCCCGGGGCGGTCAGGGCGATGTTCTCGCGGATGCTACGGGCGAACAGCATGTTGTCCTGCAGCACCACGCCGATCTGCCGGCGCAGCGAGGAGACATCGGCTAGAGCCAGATCCATTCCGTCCACCAGCACGCGTCCACGCTCGGGGGTATAGAGGCGCTGCAGCAAACGCGTCAGGGTGCTCTTGCCGGAGCCGGAGCGGCCGACTACACCGATCACTTCGCCGGCGTTGATCTGCAGGTTCACCCCGCGCAGCACCTCCGAGCCATCAGGGCGGTAGCGGAAGTGCACCTGGTCGAACTTGATCTGCCCCTTGAGCGGCGGCAAGGCGCTGCGGGTGGCCTGGGACAGTTCGGTGCGCGCGTTGAGGATGTCGCCCAGGCGCTGCACCGACACCCCGGTCTGCTGGAAGTTGGTCCACAGCTGGGCCAGGCGCATGATCGGCTGCGATACCCGACCGGCCAGCATATTGAAGGCGATCAACTGACCCACCGACATATCGCCGTCGATCACCAGGCGCGCCCCCAGCCACAGGGTGGCCACTGTCACCAGCTTGCCCACCAGGCCGACGGCCTCAAAGGCCAGGGTCGACAGGGTTTGGGTCTTGAAGCTGGCGGCCACATAGCCGGCCAGCTGATTGTCCCACTTGCGGTTGATCTGTGGCTCTACGGCCATAGCCTTGAGGGTGTCGATGCCGTTGACCGTCTCGACCAGGAAGGCCTGGTTCTCCGCGCCGCGCGAGAAACTCTCGTTGAGCCGCGCGCGTAGCACCGGAGTGATCAGCAAGGAGATCAGGAAGTACAACGGCAGCGAGAGGACCACCACCAGGGTCAGCCAGCCGCTGTAGTAGAACATCACGGCGATGAACACGACCGAGAACAGCACATCGAGGATCAGGGTGATGGCGTTGCCAGTGAGGAAGCTGCGGATATTCTCCAGTTCGCGCACTCGCGCCACCGAATCACCCACCCGTCGGGCCTGGAAGTAAGCCAGCGGCAGGGTCACCAGATGGCGGAAAAGCCGTGAGCCCAGCTCCACGTCGATGCGGCTGGCCGTGTGGGCGAACACGTAGCTGCGCAGGCCGCTGAGCAGCGTCTCGAAGAGCATGATGCCGAGCAGGCCGACAGCAATCACGTCCAGGGTCGACAGGCCGCGATGCACCAGCACCTTATCCATCACCACCTGGAAGAACAGCGGCGTGAGCAACGCGAAAATGTTGAGCACGAAGGAGACCAGCAGCACTTCGCAGAGTAGCTTGCGGTACTTGACGATGGCCGGGATGAACCAGGTGAAGTCGAACTTGCTCAGCTCACCGGCCAGCGAGGCTTCGGAGCGGATCAGCAACAGCTCGCCGGTCCAGCGTTGCTCCAGTTGCTCGAAGCTCAGCACTTCAGGACGGTGCGCACGCGGATCGTGGATCAACGCCTTGCCATCGTCGATCCGGGCAATGATGAAGTAGCGGCCGTCACGGTCGGCAGCGATGGCGGGCAGCGGGGTGGTATCCAGGCGGCTAAGCGAGCTGCGCGCGGACTTGGCCTTGAGGCCCAGCTTCTTGGCGGCTATGAGGAGTTCGGCACGGCCGAAGCGGCGGCCATCTTCGGCGAATTCGTGAGCGAGTTGTTCGGGGGAGGCGGCTACGTTATGAAAACGCGCCAGCATGACCAGACACGCAAGGCCTGTGTCAACCTCAGGCGAAACGCCCAATCCTTGGAGTTCGTCTTGCATTTCATTCCTTTGACACGAGCCTCGCGAGAGCATGCGTGGCCAATGGCTGCGCAATGTACCGGCCATGCGCCACTCCGACAAGGTGCTGGCTACCAAGAGATGCCTGTGGGGAAACCCTCAGCTGCTCAAAGGTGGGTATCCAGGAGCTGGCCTCTCTGCGTCTAATGGACGAGGAAGCCAAATGCTCTTGGGTGGAAATGGCTCAGGCTGGAGAGCGTTGATACTGCTCCACCCCCATTGCCGGCAGCGCTCATCTTGTTCGAGTCGGTGTATGACTTCTGCCGGTACATTGGTGCCTGCGGATATGTACTGGGGTGCCAGGGCATGCACTACATGGAAGCCCGTCATGCCAGCCAGTAACCGACGCATGATGTGCACCCGCTGCAGCCATGTCAGGCCGCGACGCTTACCGTCGGTGGTTTGCTACATAATCAAATTGAGTGCGGCAGAGCACTCAAGCATGTCCTGCCCGCTCATGCAGAAGCGCCGATGGGATGGCGAACCCAGCGGCAGAATACGCTGCGCAAACAGCTTGAGCAGCGGCTCCGCCAGCTCCCGGTTTTGCCATTCGATGCCCATTATCAGCAGCGCCGTATAAATACTGCGCGCCAATCGCTCCGTATTCTTGCGGTTGCCCTGCACGATGGCTTCGCGCAGCAACCAGGTCAATGCCGCCAGGGCATCCAGGCTAGCGATGCGCTCCAGCTTTCTCATCAGTACGACGGTGACTCTGGCCCGCTGCCAGTAAACCTCGATACCACCGATAGGTTCGAACAGCACCGCCTGCGTAACCACGCCTGTCGCGGGGAGAACCTATGAAACTGACTATTGAGCAACTCCGGCAGGCTATTCGCCATGCCTGCAATCCTTCGCTATCGCATCGGGCGGTGGCGTGCCTAGTGGAGATATCACCCAATACCGTTCGCGGCCTGCGAGATCGGCTGAGCCAGCGGGGTGAGGGCTGGGAACAGTTGCGCGACCTGGAGGATGCCGCCTTGCAGGCCCGCTTCAGCGGTGGCGTACGGGCGGTAGCCGTCGAGCTGTACCCAGTTGGACGACTGTCCATGAGCAATTGCAGCAGCGGGACGTCACGCTGGATCTGCTCTGGCAAGAGTTCCGCGTGGACGAGCCGGATAGCGTGTCCTACGCGCAGTTCACTCGCCTCTACCGGGCCTGGCGTAACCAGCAGAAAATCAGCATGCGGTAGATCCATAAACCCGGCGACAAGCTGTTTGTGGATTTTTGCGGACGTACCATGCCCATCGTCAACCGCGACACCGGAGAAGTATCCAAGGCTCAAGTTTGTGTCGGTACTCTGGGAGCCTCGGGCTACCTCTACGCCACGGCAGTGGCCAGCCAAACAGTAGCCGACTGGCTGCACTGCTCCGTGTCGTTTCATTATATCCACCTGCTGGTGGATATCCGGGTCAACAGCGATCGCCTGATGGTGTGTCATCAGCGTCGTCAGATTGCCAGCCATGCCCTGGCTCAAGGCGTCGGCGTCACCACGGTGCCGGAGCACCTGCCGCCTCAGCACCGGCATCAGCGAGACATCCAGTCAGAAGCCTTGCTGGTCTGGGCCGAATCCATCGGCCCCTATCAACCTTGACGCCTCGCCATCGCCGGGGCTTTTCGTTTTGCGCCGATGCCTGGTGACGGCAAATGTGGTTTGACTGGCAGTAAACCACTGAGCCAGTATGGCCTTACCTGTCGTTCCTGTGGTTTTCGAGGAATGATCCCCATAAGCCTCGCCAGAGAAATCTGCCGGGGCTTTGTCGGCTTTGGCTTAGGAGGATATATGACCAGAGCACAACGCCGACACGATACACGCCGAATCAAGGCTCGCTTCTACCGGAAGCAGCGCTTCCACGAATGCTGGACGACTAATCCACGCAATGCAGGGCTGTTCGCCAACCACGGCAAAGTCTGTTCCTGCTGGCTGTGTGGCAATCCCCGTAAGTTGGGATACCTGACCCTGCAGGAGCAGCGAGCAGATTTGGCCTGTGATGAATGAGATAGGCATGCATTCAGCTGGGCTTTTCGCTAATGGCAGTGAAGGAGAAGCTTGATTTCATCTGCCGGCAGACGGCCGAACTGGCAGGGCCCGCCGGTTCGGATACAGTTAGCGGTCAAATGGGGGCTTTGAGATGCTGAGCGCTGCTGACGATGGGCGATGGATAACGAGCTTTTATGAGTACATCGAAGACAAGCGCGCCAAGGAGGCGTTCGCGCTTTTGATTGGTACATTCGCGTGTCTGGGAAAGTTTCGTTGCGGGCGTAAGCCCCAGGGCGAAGTCCGCTCGGTAGGTATAGAAGTCGATGGCGAGTGTTGGTACACGATCATGCCTGCCAAGAAGTGGGTAACATTCCAATGGCGGCCGCCAGTGACAAGAACAAACAGGTTTCGGGTCGCCCTGTTGCGAAACGAGTTTCCAGAAGGCTTCACTGACTCGGCTCAGAAGGAGCACTGGTCAGTGAGGGTCGCTTGCCTTGAAGATGCCCTCAAACTCCTGCGAGTGCTGAATGTCGATTCGAGCCTGGCGACAGAGCGGCGCTAATCTGCGCATCTGTGATTAAGTGATCCATCGCCGCCGGAAGGGGTTGCGCGATCATTCGCACTGGGCTAATTCTAAAACTTTTATAGCCCGCCAAATCAGGAGGTTTTAATGAAGCGGTTACTGCTAGGTGCGGCGTTGTGTTCCATTGCGGGTATCGCCAATGCGCAGATCCCGCTGGTCAATGCCACATGCCCGGGGAATATCGAGGTGCATGCCGATGAGGGTGGCCCTGTGTACATCAATGGCAAGGAAGCGACATTGAAGAAATTCAGTGACACGTACTTCGAAGCCAAGGGCGCTGGGGTAACGGTATCGATCATGGTTAACCCTGACGGATCGCCGGGCGTTTCGTACACCGGCAAGGGTCGCGCTAATGGTGTCTGTGAACTGACAGAGCAAGATTGAAGAATCTGTAACGTAGCCACGCGCCGACGCAATGGACCTGAGTCTGCAAACAAGGAATGGGTAATGGCTTGGCGTAAAAAACTGGAGACCTTTCAAAAGCGCTTCACGCCCCGACACCGGCGTATTGTCGGCGGGGCTGTGATGGCGGTCTGGGCCATTGGTGTGGTGGTTCACCCTGGGCAGTACTTGCTCGCGCTCTCCATACCTGGGGTCATCATTTTCATGAGCGCATGGCCGCCAGAGCTGGACGGTAAACCCTGAGGCCTTGATATGCAGAGGCGAAAATGACTTCACTTTCGCCTGACAGCCAGTTGTCCGATTCAGCTCTCATTCCGACTAAGTGCAGTTGCGTGCCGTTTGGCTTTGGCTATGGTGGCATTTACGCATACAACTAAAGTCGTAGGAGGGCGGCATGCGGATTCGCGGCGACGTTTTCTGGGGCTGGGCAGACCCAACGCTTCACCATCGGTCACACGACGAAACGTTAAACGATGGAACCTACATCGATGTCCAGGTGCGACTGTCGCGAACAGGCAGCACGCAGATGTTCATCGGTGTTTATGCCCCTAGCGGCATGGCGATTCATGAAGAGGCATTCGATTCGCGCCCAGGCGAGTCGATGACTCGCGCTTTGGCCTGGGGCGTAGGCCGAGCGCGGCGTATTGCGAGCGATGCGGTGCCTGTCAACGAGCAATTTGCCTGTTCGAAGTAGCGGGTAGAGCGGTGTCTGTGATTTTTGCGGCAACTGACCTCAACTCATCGGCGACGCCGTCGATGGACTTGATATGAGCGCGTACATCGATCTTGGTTTCAGAGGTCGCTCTGGCCTCCATGAACTTGGCATGCCCGGTCATGGCCTTGCTGAGTGCATTGAGGTGGTCGGCCGTTTTGACGAGGTCTGATTTGATGGTTTGAAGCGGTTCCATGATCTTGGCTGCGTTCCTTGAAGTGTGCGTCTACGGCCCAGTTGGGCCTCGCTGCGGCATCGTTTGGGCGCAGGGTCAGCGAAGTGATCGCGACATCAGCCACTGCGCCTTGCCCCAGGCCTCGAACTGCTCGATCACCGCCCAGCCACGCTTGGCATAGTAGGCCTGTTTGTCACTGGTGTGCAGGTATAAGGTTTCTACGCCGGTGTCACGTGCGTGAGTACATATGCCCTCGATCAACTGCTCGGCGATACCGGCACCTCTGGCTGCCGGGTGCACGAACACGCAGGCGAGCCAGGGGCCTAGCTCCGGGCGGGACGGCAGGTCTTCCTTGGCGAGGGCAGCGCCACCCAGCAAGTGGCCTTGATCCAGTGCGACCAGGCATTGCCATTGGCCATTGTCCTGGCCTTGCGCGAAGTCCAGCTGCCATTGGGCGAGGTCAATGTCCTCGAACTCATACTGGAATTGCTGATGAATCCATTGAGCGAAAGTGTCGCAATGGTTCATATGGTTTTCTAGCCAGTCAATTTGAGGCATGGGCGTCCTGCGCTGATCAAGCTGTAAAACGCATCATCACACACCATTGAAGAGGGTGTGGCAAGTCAAGCTGTCTCGTGTTTTCCACGGTTTGTTTCAACGCTAAGCGGGGTCCGTGTCTGACGTTTCGATATCGCCACCCTGCACCTGGAGCACTGAGCCTTTATCATCCGTAGCCAACAACCCAGTGCCTTGCACAGTGTCAGGCTGCAACTCTGCAAGTGGCATGTCTGCACTACGAAAGATGACGCGGCTTTCGTCGCCCGTCTTCAATGTGTGGAGGCTGCCGTTCTGGTAGAAGAAACGCGTGCAGTCGGTTGGCATAGGGTAGGTCCTCGCTTTGTACCGGCTGGATCAACATCCGCAAGGCAAACTATCTTCCCCCTTTACGGTTTTCGCTACTGGCAGAATTGACAGGTGCCAGCGCGCTTGTACTCAAGCAACATGCCCAGGCATGGACAAAGGCTGAGTGGCCACGACCTTGGTTGATTGGTACCCGTGCGCAACCCTCGGTAGAATGCCGCGTACCCCTAATGGCCAATTGCAAATGCCTACATTTCGTATCTTCTTCAGCGCTTTCATGGCTGCCAGCCTTGCCGGTTGCGCAACGCCAGGTAAACCCACAGCCAGTAAGCTGACCCATAAAACCCCCGCGCAGTTTGCCGCGTGCGTGATGCCGAAGTGGCGAGCACTGGCGCCACTTGCCAACCAGAAGTCCATCGCCCACGGCTATCGGTTGACGGCGCCCAGCGCGGTGGCCTCTGACGATGTGCTGGAGGTAGTCGACGTACGTGACGGCAGCCGGGCAACGTTCTACAAGGGCAGCTTCCTGTCAGGCGACAAGCTGCGCCTGGCGGCCAGGGAGTGTCTGGACTGAGGTCAGTAATCCGCGCTGCCCATGTTGGTCTCTGGCTGACTGGCCTTGCACTGTATGCCAATCATCTCATTTCGAGCTTGTTGTTCATCCGCTCACACTGCATCTGCGCATCGGTTCTGCTCGGGTAGCTGGGTTTCAGCCGCTCCTTCGCCAAGTTGTCATAGATGTCGAAGCCGCCGCTTACGGTAGCCGCGTAGTAGCGGCTAGCGATGCGGAAGGACTCCTTTTCGATGGGTACCGCCGGAACGATAACGAATCTTGGTTGCATGTTTCGTGCCTCCCCAGGCAGAGACTTAAGTATTAGTCTCGCAATGGGTAACCATCAAGGAGGCTCATGAAGAAACGACGAATAGTTCAAGTGGCAAAAATGCACAGGCAGGCCGAAGGCCGGGGAACGGGTACGAAATGCGTAGGTCTGAAAGACACAGCACCTGTGTGGAAAACGGTGTGTACTTAGTTTTTGGACAGATTTAGACCCTTCAGTCGCTTTGTGTAAGGTTTATGTAAAAGCGTCCGCTGCGCGTACAAGGACCGGTATCGTGTTTTGTACTGTCCAGTCCAAAGTAGCCAATGATGAACACACTTCCGTCGCAGCCAAGCGCTGAACGCGGGGCGTTCTCCAGTTTCGAGGCGTGTCGCAATACCCAGCAAGGCCCCGTGGTAATTCTGGCTTCGGGCGCCTCAGCCAAGCATTTCCCCTTGGGCGAATTTGCCCATCTACCGATCATCGCCATGAATGGTTCAGTTGCCATGACTGCCGAGCATGGCGTGAAGCCGTTCTTTTACGTGTGCACCGACAAGAGCTTTGGCCAACAGCAACCAGCACTGTTCGCCACCGCCTTGCGTGACAGCCAGCGCCTGGCGTTATGGCCAGAGCAGTTCGAAGGTGCCGATATTCCCGCCGCCAGCGAATGCTATGCCTTGCACAAGGCGCACACGCCAGGCTTGCTCGACGGTATGCGCGGGCACGGTGACAGTTGTGTCTGCAACCGAGCGTTGTGGAGCAAACGAGCCCGCTCGATTGCCTTCAGCAAAAACCTGTCGCAGGGCTTTTTCGATGCCCGCACGGTCGCTTATGTGGCCCTGCAACTGGCGTATCACCTGGGTTTTGAAGAGGTGTTGCTGGTGGGCGTAGATCTTGATCAGGCGGTAGGGCGCTTTTACGAAACCGCCGAAGGGGAACACTCGCCCTGCGGCCTGGACCAGCACTGGGACAGCCGTATCCTGCCGTCACTGACGCTGATGGCGCGGCAAGTGGTCAATGAGCACTTTCACGTCTACAACCTGTCGGCGGCTTCGCGTATTCCGACCGAGCTGATCCCTAAGGTCAACCTGTCCGAAGCCAGGCGCATTGCCGGTTGCGCGATTGGTTGAGCAAGAAAGCGGGTGCGTGCGGCCTTGGGCATGGGTAGAGTGCGCTGACCGTAACGCAGCCAGCAGGAACCTCCCCTATGTCCAGTGCCTTCACCTTGATGCAATCCCCCGTCGGCACGCTGACGCTGGTGGCCCGCGGCGAGCGGCTGGCAGCGGTGCTGTGGGAGGAGGAGCGGGAGAACCGCGTGCGGCTCGGCGCCCTTCATCGCGATGATCACTGCCCGGTTCTGCTGGACACCGCCCGCCAGTTGGGCGAGTACTTCGCCGGTAAGCGACGCTGCTTCGACCTCGCGTTGGACTTCGCCGGCACGCCGTTTCAGCGTGAAGTGTGGGCTGCATTGCTGGCCATTCCCTTCGGCGAAACCCGCAGCTACGGCGACATCGCCCGACAGATCGGTAACCCCAGCGCGGTCCGTGCGGTGGGCGCAGCCAATGGGCGCAACCCGATCTCGATCATTGCGCCATGCCATCGGGTGATCGGCGCTTCGGGCAGCCTTACCGGCTTTGCCGGCGGGCTTGCGGCAAAGCAATACTTGCTGGCGCTGGAAGGGCGACAGAGCCTGGCCTTGGCGCTTTGAGCCGGGCCACAGCAAGGTATCGATCAGCCAAACCAACTCGCGATCAGGCAAGCCACCAGCGCAAGCGCTGAGCCGGCCATCAAGGTGTACTGCCTGTGGGCCCGCCGTGCCTGCGGCCTGACCTCGCGCAGGTACTCGCCAGGTGTCGGGGCATCGGGCCGGTGGCGCAGGCCTTCGGCGATATTGGCCAGTTGGCCCTGGATCAACAACCCGACCAGGTAATGAGTCGACGCGTAGCTCGCCAGCATTACTAACAGATACTTCACGCAGGGAGTGCCCTCAAAGGTACGGCAGACGCGCTGGCGGTGGCGGTATCCAGTACGATCAGCCCTTCGCAGCGGTCATCCAGGCTGGCCAGCAGTCGGCCTTGGTGGTCCCAGGCCGCCGACCCGCCTGCGCCAATGAAGGTATCGGCCGGCCCCACGCAGTTGGCCATCAATACGCCAAGGCCCAGCTGGCGCGCGACCTGGGGGTAGTGCTCATGACCTTCGCGAATACCCTTGGCCGTTTTCGCCACACTCACGAGGTACACCTGCGCACCCTGTGCGTGAGCCGCTGCCGCATGTTCGATGAACATCGACTCGTAACAAATGGCGGGCGCCACCCGATGCCCAGCCACGTCCAGGAGCAAGGGCTGATCACCTGTGGTGAAGTAGGGCAGCTCGTCGCTGTGCAGGCGTTGTTTGGCATAGGCCTGGCGAGGCGCACCCGGGCTGAAGATCGGCATGCCGATCTGGACGCCGTCAGGTGTCGGCAAGGGCAGGCCCACGGCGACCGTGATGCCATGTCGATCGCACAGCGCCTGCAGATGGTCGAGCCGCGACGAAGACAGCGGCAAGGCGACCTGGCGGGCCAAAGTCGGCTCGTAGCCGGTCAGCGACAGTTCAGGAAACACCACCAGCTCGGCACCCAGCGCCACCGCCTGCTCGATGCAGACAAGGTGGCGTTCGAGGTTGCCCTGTAGGTCGCCCTTGAGCGAAGCCAATTGCACGGCGCAGAGTTTCATCAACAGCTCCTTCCCTGGTACAGACCGAAAGGCCGAGCATACTATCGGCGGCAACACCTGTACCAGTGAAGGGATTATCAGGAAGCCGGATGCGGCGCGAAGCGCTGGCGGAACCAGTCGTTCAGCATCGCCTTTTCGGCATACAGGCGGTCGCTGCTGCTGGTTACGCGCCCGGGGCGGCTGAGGTACATCTTGTCGCTGACCCGCTCCTGGGCTTGCTGGGCAGGTATGCCGGGCTGGTTGAGGATGTAGCTGAGGTCGATGGTCGGCCAGGTGATTTCGCGCATGAAGCGCACATCATAGGCACGACTGTGCCAAGGCTCGAAGCGGCCGGCCAGGTCGATGTCACGGATGTTGATGACCAGTTGCTGGTCCGCCTGCAAATAGCGCTGGCCGAGCTTCTGCAGGTACTCGGTCAGGCTCTTCATGACATAGGCATCGGCCCCGCGCTCGTATCCGGGGCTGTCGAGGCTGGCATCGCGAAATTTCTCGGGCTGGTCAAAATGCACCTCGACCTGCGCAGCCGGGGCGCCTTGTGCCATGCTGTTCAGTGAAAGCGCCATGAGCACGGCACACACAAGGGCGGTACGCATGATGCACCTCCGGGGCGGTTTGCGTGTAGCGCCATTCTACGCCTGCCAGGCTGGCGCCAGCAGAGGAAGATTGTAATGAGTCGGTTTCTACGGCTAGCCGCCAATACCCAGGGGCGCGACCTGGCGGTAGGCGACATCCACGGGCACTTCGGGCGCCTTGTGATGTGCCTGGAGCAGGCCGGGTTTGACCCAGCGGTAGACCGCTTGTTCAGCGTCGGCGACCTGGTCGACCGTGGCCCTTACAGTGAAGCGGCGCTGCAATGGCTGGACCGGCCTTGGTTCCACGCGGTGCAAGGTAACCATGAGGCGCTGGCGATTACCTACCTGCGCGGTGGCCGGCTCGACCTGCAGATGTATCGCGCCGCCGGTGGTGGCTGGTTTCTCGACCTGCCCAGAAACGAGCAGGTGCGTTTCGTCGAACGCTTCGAGCAATTGCCGATCGCCATGGAGGTCGAAAACGAGCGGGGGCTGATCGGCCTGTTGCATGCCGACAGCCCGTTCGCCGACTGGGCCGTTCTGCGCACCTGGCTGGAGCTGGACGACGACCCCGAAGTGCGTGAAGTTTGCCAATGGTCGCGGCGCCGGCTCAAGGAGGGCGACACCCAACCCGTGCACGGTGTCCGCGCCTTGCTGGTCGGGCACACGCCCGTGCTGCAAGCCAAGCTGCTGGGCAATGTCTGGCATCTGGATACCGGCGGTTGGGCCAATGGCCATTTCAGCCTGATCGACCTGGCAACCCTTGAACTGGTCAGCCCCGGGCAAGGTGCAGGGCCAGCCCCACTGCCAACACGATCAGCATGACCCCTGAGGCCCGTTCCAGCCATGGCAAGGTGCGCGCGAAACGCTGCAACACGCGTTGATTGCCGATGGCCACGGCTACCAGCAGGTCCCAGAGCAGTACCATGCTGAACATCCAGCTTGCATAGACCACCTTCCAGCCGACGCTGCTGCTGGCCACCATGCTGGCGAGGCTGGCATAGAACAGGGCATTCTTGGGGTTGAGAATGCCCGACAGAAACCCAAGCACCAAGCTGCGCCACCAGCCCGGCACGGCCCCGCTGTCGGCTACAGCGGCCAGGCTGGAGCGCCCCGCGTAGCGCAAGAACTGCGTGCCGATGTACAGGAGGTAGGCCGCGCCGGCCAGCTGCAAGCCAATGAACAGCGGGCTACCTTCATGCAGTATCGACAGGCCGGTGAACGCCATGGCGATGAAGGCGCCATTGGCCAGTGCGATGCCCAGGCAGGCGCCGCTGGCGATTCGCCAACCGCCGCTGACCGAAGTGCGGGCGACCAGGAAAAAGTCCGGGCCGGGTGAAAGCAGGGCAAGGAAGTGGGCGAGGGCGATGATCAGCAACTGCTCCATGGACGGGACGACTCCGGCTGGGGAAAGCCGCAGTCTGGCGTCGCGCCGGGTGAGCGTATTGAAGATTATTGCGCACCCCGGTATTGACCCGGCGTCACCCCCACATGCGCCTTGAACACCCGCTGAAAATGGCTTTGGTCGGCAAACCCGAGCTGGTAGGCGACCTCCGCCAACGCCTGGCCCTGGTTGAGCAACTGCCGGCCCCGGTTGACCCTGGCATTGAGCAGGTAGGCATGCGGGGTCAGCCCGGTGGCGGCGCGGAACGCTCGGATCAACTGGTAGCGCCCCAGCCCCGACTCCCGGGCCAGTAGATCGAGGCTCAAGCGTGCGGGGTCGGCTGCCTCGATACGCTCGACCAGCCCACTGAGCATGGACGCCCCCAGCGCGGGTTCCGCCTCCAGTGTGGGGTGTACGTAGAAGTCCTGATCGCCCATGAAGGCAATCAGCGCCGCCTCTTTCTCGCCATGGCTGGCCTTGGAGAACAGCAGTGCATTCAGTGCGCAGAATTGACGGTACAGGGCGGGCGCGCGGCTGATGCGGGCCGGCTCGCCAGGTCGTGCACCGCGCAGCCCAGACTCCTGGCGCAGGTGCGTCAACCAGCTGGCATCCACATGCAGCATCTGGTAGCTCCAAGCCTGCCCCGGCTCAGGGTTGCAGGCGTGCACACGCCTTGCCGGTACCATCACCAAGGTGCCGGGTGTCAGGCGCTCCGTAGCACGGCCCGCGCCGGTGAAAAGGCTGAAGCCGGCATCGACTGCGCCCATGGAGAAGGTTGGATGGCTATGCGCCTTGTAGCAGGCCCGGCTTTGGCAGGCGCGGCGGCTTTCGACGAAGGGCAGGGCAGCATCGCGCCAGACAGAGGCTTGTGAGCAGGGCATGACGGGGTCCTCGGCAAGGGCAAAAGCTTAACAGCTGCAGGTGACCCATACAGTTTTTTCGCCTGGCTGTAGCTTGACCCTGCGCGCGTCAGCCGTCGAAATAAGCGCTTGAAGTCATAGGAAAACAAAAATGGACCTTTCCAGCCTGCTGCTGTTCATCCCTGCCTGCTTCGCCCTGAACATGGCGCCCGGGCCCAACAACCTGCTGTCTTTGCACAATGCCAGCCGCTATGGCCTGCGCACGGCCTGCGTGGCCGGCGGTGGCCGCATTGTCGCCTTCAGCGGCATGATCGCGCTGGCCGCCATGGGCTTGGCGGTGGTGCTGCATACCAGCGAATACCTGTTTCTCGCCATCAAGGTGGTCGGCGCTGCCTACCTGTTCTACATCGCCTGGCAGCTGTGGCGGGCACCGGTGGCTGAGGCCGTAGTCGCGGCCGACCATCCACGCGGTACCTGGCGCCTGGCGCGGCAAGAGTTCTGGGTGGCAGCGGGCAACCCCAAGGCCATTCTGATCTTCACGGCCTTCCTGCCCCAGTTCGTATCGGTCGGCAGCGCCACGCCGGTCAGTGAGCAGTTTTTGTGGTTGGGTGTGATGTTCCTGCTGCTGGAGTGGGCGGCCATCGCCATTTATGCCGGCCTTGGCACCTACATGCAGCGCTGGTTCAGCCAGCCAGGGCCGCGTCGGCTGTTCAACCGGGTCAGCGCCGCCTTGCTGGGCTGCGCTGGCCTTGGTCTGCTGGCGGCGCGCCGCTAAGACGGCGCGTGAGGGCAGGGTCAATCGCGATAGAAGGTCTGCACCAGGTGGTAGCCGAACTTGCTCTTGATTGGCCCATGTACCACGCGCAGCGGCTTTTTGAAGATCACCTGGTCGATCGCCCCGACCATCTGGCCGGGGCGCACCTCACCCAGGTCACCGCCGCGCTTGCCTGACGGGCAAATGGAAAACTTCTTCGCCAGCACATCGAAAGCCTCGCCATTGGCGATGCGCTGCTTGAGCTTTTCGGCTTCGTCAGCGGTCTTGACCAGGATGTGGCGGGCTTGAGCTTTCATGGGGCACCTGTGCTTCGGGGTAAAAAAAGGGCGCCATTATGCCTGATCGTGCAACGTGCTTACTCCACTTTTGCCTTTTGCACGTCTTGCGAAGCCGACCATACGCGGTAGCGCACCTCGACCCCTTTGGGCACATACACCACCACCGGCAACTTGCTGTTGTAGCGCAGCATGAAGCCTTCACCGACTACGGGCACAAACGCGTCGGTCTTCTTGCCATCCGGGCAGGCCATCAGCGTGCTGGCGGGGCCGGCGACCTTGTCCAGACGGTAGTAGTTGTAGCCCCAGCCTTCAAGGGTACGTTCTTCGAGGTTGCCCCCCAGGTGCTGGCGGTTGCAGTCGACTTTGAGCGTCTTGCCAGCGAGTATTTCCAGTTTGTAGGCCGACTCATCGGCCTGGGCGGGCAGGTGGATGACTTGCCGGGTGTAGCCTTTTTCCGCCTCGGGATAGGGCGCGACGTCCTTCAAGCTGGCGGCCATCGCCGGAGCGGCAGCAGCCAGGGTCAAGGTCAGGATCGCGGAGAGTGTGATTGGGCGCATTAAGGCCTCCTTGCAGTCGAAAGGTGCGAGACCTTTGCCAGATCAAGGCCGGCCCTCACTGGGCCAACCAGCCGCCATCGACATTCCAGGCGGCACCGCGGACCTGGCTTGCGGCCTCGCTGCACAGAAATAGTACCAGCTCGCCCAGCTGCTCGGGGGTGACGAAGGCCAATGAAGGTTGCTTCTCGGCCAGCAGGTCCTGTTGTGCCTGCTGCGCTTCGACACCGTTGGCGGCGCGATCGTCGATCTGCTTTTGCACCAGCGGGGTCAGCACCCAGCCTGGGCAGATGGCATTGCAGGTGACATTGCTGGTGGCGGTTTCCAACCCCACGACCTTGGTCAGGCCGACCACGCCATGCTTGGCGGCCACGTAGGCGGCCTTGCCGGTGGAGCCGACCAGGCCATGCACCGAGGCGATATTGACGATGCGCCCCCAGTTGCGCGCGCGCATGCCGGGCAGGGCCAGGCGGGTGCCGTGGAATACCGCCGACAGGTTCAGGGCTATGATCTTGTCCCAGCTTTCGACCGGAAACTGCTCCACCGGAGCCACGTGCTGGATACCGGCGTTGTTGACGAGGATGTCCACGCCACCGAATTGCCGTTCGGCGAGGGCGAACAGGGATTCGATCTGCGCCACGTCCGACAGGTCGGCGGGGTGGTGGGCAACCTTCACGCCGTGGCGGGCGATTTCGGCCAGTGCCGGTGCCGGGTCGCCAAAACCATTGAGCAGAATGTCGGCCCCAGCGCCGGCCAGCACCTGGGCGATACCCAGGCCGATGCCGCTGGTGGAACCGGTGACGAGTGCAGTCTTGCCTTTGAGGGTCATGCGGATGCTCCCTGTCTACGTGATCAAAATGTATGGGGCGGCTGTTACCCGCGTGGGTCGAACGCCTCACGCAGTGCATCGCCGATGAACACCAGCAACGACAGCACCAGTGCCAGCGCGAAAAACGCGGTAAACCCAAGCCAAGGGGCCTCCAGGTGCTGCTTGCCCTGGGTCACCAACTCGCCCAGCGAAGCACTCCCGGCCGGCATGCCGAAGCCCAGAAAGTCCAGCGCGGTCAAGGTGGTGATCGCCCCGGTCAACATGAACGGCACATACGTCAGGGTGGCATTCATGGCATTGGGCAGGATGTGCCGCAGCATCACCTGGCTGTCGGGCAGCCCCAACGCGCGCGCGGCTTTGACGTACTCAAGGTTGCGCCCCCGAAGGAACTCGGCACGCACCACATCGACCAGGGCCAGCCAGGAGAACAGCGCCATGATCCCCAGCAACCACCAGAAGTCCGGCTCGACGAAGCCGCTGAGAATGATCAGCAGGTACAGCACCGGCAAGCCCGACCATACTTCCAGCAGGCGCTGCCCGAGCAGGTCGACCCAACCGCCGTGATAGCCCTGCAGCGCCCCTGCGGTCACGCCAATCAGCACGCTGACCACAGTCAAGGCAAAGGCGAACAGCAGCGACACCCGTGTGCCGTACAGCACCCGCGCCAGCACGTCACGTCCCTGGTCATCGGTGCCCAGCCAGTTGGCTGCGCTGGGCGGGCTGGGGGTCGGTACTTGCAAATCGTAGTTCGGCGTGTCGGCACTGAA
The DNA here is from genome assembly GCF_014269165.1 of Pseudomonas sp. SWRI68. NCBI lineage: Bacteria > Pseudomonadati > Pseudomonadota > Gammaproteobacteria > Pseudomonadales > Pseudomonadaceae > Pseudomonas > Pseudomonas sp. SWRI68. The sequence goes on from NZ_JABWRU010000017.1 coordinate 18,039, forward strand.
CGGGATCGGTGCGAACAGCATCCAGCCACCCTGGCTGTCGATCAACTGGCGCACGTAGGCACTGCGGTAGTCCGGCTGAAACGGCAACTGGCCGCCGAATTGCTGCTCGGTGTAACGCTTGAGCGCCGGGGTGTACAGCTCGCCCTTGTAGCCAAGCAGCAAAGGTTTGTCATTGGCCACCAGCTCCGCGCCCAGGCTCAGCAGCAAAAGGCCGGCAAACAGCCACAGCGAGACCCAGCCAAGGCGGTTGCGGCGAAAGCGTTGCAGGCGGCGGCGCGAGACGGGCGAGAGCATCAGTTGGCCCTCGTGTCGAAGTCGATGCGCGGGTCGAGCAGTGTGTAGCACAAGTCGCCGATCAGGCGGATCAACAGCCCTGCCAGGGTAAAGATGAACAGCGTGCCGAACACCACCGGGTAGTCGCGCGACACGGCTGCCTCATAGCTCATCCGCCCAAGCCCATCGAGGGAAAAGATCACTTCGATCAACAGCGACCCTGCGAAAAACACCGTGATCAACGCCTGGGGCAGCCCGGCCACCACCAGCAGCATGGCATTGCGCAACACATGGCCGTAGAGCACGCGGCGCTCGCTCAGGCCCTTGGCCCGGGCGGTGACCACGTACTGGCGGGAAATCTCGTCGAGAAAGGCATTTTTGGTCAGCAGCGTCAGGGTGGCGAAACCGCCGATCACCAGCGCACCGACCGGCAGCACCAGGTGCCAGAAATAGTCGGCGACCTTGCCCAGCAGGCTCAGCTGGTCGAAGTTCTCCGATACTAGGCCGCGCACCGGGAACCAGTTCAGTGACGTGCCACCGGCAAACAGCACGATCAGCAACAAGGCGAACAGAAACGAGGGCAGGGCATAGCCGATCACGATCAACCCGCTGCTCCAGGCATCGAACCGGCTGCCGTGGCGCACGGCCTTGCGGATGCCCAACGGGATAGACACCAAGTAGGTGATGAGCGTGGCCCAGAAGCCCAGTGACAAGGTGACCGGCAGCTTGTCGAGGATCAGGTCGGTGACCTTGGCCCCGCGAAAGAAGCTCTGGCCGAAGTCGAGCCGGGTGTACTGGCCGAGCATCAGCCACAGGCGCTCGGGGGCTGACTTGTCGAAGCCGTACTGGCGCTTGATCTCTTCGATCAGTTTCGGGTCCAGGCCACGGGTGGCCCGCGATTCGCTGTGCACCCCTTCGGCACGCGCGCCTGGCGCGCCGCCGCCGATGCCCTGCAGCCGCGCCACCGCTTGCTCTACCGGGCCGCCCGGCGCGGCCTGGACGATGGCGAAGTTGACCAACAAAATCGCCAGCAGGGTCGGGATGATCAGCAACAGGCGACGCAGCACATAGGCGGTCATGGGGTGGCATTCCTGCGCTCGGCCATCTGCGCGTTGGTCAGCGCGGTAGGGCTGACTTCCCACCAGGTGTCCAGGCCTTCGTCATAGGTGGCCTGCACCTTGGGCAGGCCGAAGCGGTTCCACCAGAGCGTGGAACTGCCGGGTGGGTAGTAGTTGGGGATCCAGTAGTAGTTCCACTGCAGCACGCGGTCCAGGGCATGGGCATGGCGCAGCATGTCGGCTTGCGTACTGGCGCGCACCAGGCCATCGACCAAGCTGTCGACGGCCGGATCCTGGAGCACCATCAGGTTGTTCGAGCCGGGGTCGTGGGCCGCTTGCGAGCCAAAGTAGTTGTACAGCTCGGCGCCGGGCGACAGCGTCACCGGGTAGCCGGTGACGATCATGTCGTAGTCACGCGCCATCAGGCGGTTGACGTACTGGGCCGAGTCGACATTGCGGATGTTGAGGGTGACACCGATCTGCGCCAGGTTGCGCTTCCAGGGCAGCAGCAGGCGCTCCAGGCCAGCCTGGCCATTGAGGAAGGTGAATTCCAGCGGTTCGCCGTGGGTGTTCACCAGGCGATCGCCCTCGGGGCGCCAGCCGGCTTGCTCAAGCAAGGCCAGCGCTTGCAGCTGCTGAGTGCGGACAATGCCAGTGCCATCGGTGACCGGGGCCGTGAAGACGTGAGTGAAGACTTCATCAGGCACCTTGCCGCGCAACGGTTCCAGCAGTTCCAGTTCACTGGCGTCCGGCAGTTCGCGGGCTGCCAGCGGGGTGTTGGAAAACACGCTCTGCTGGCGGATGTAGAGGTTGCGCATCATCTGCCGGTTGCTCCACTCGTAGTCCCAGAGCATGCCCAGCGCCTGGCGCACGCGGCGGTCGTGGAACTGCGGTTTGTCCAGGTTGAACACGTAACCTTGGGCGACTTGCGGTTTGGCTGGCCCCAGGTGTGCCCGCTGCAGGCGGCCGTCGTCCAGCTGTGCGCCTTTGTAGCCTAGGGTGTAGCCGGTGGCGGAGAATTCGCGGTTGTAGTCGTAGCCGCCGCCCTTGAGTACTTGGCGCGCCACTTCGGTGTCGCCGAAGTACTCGATACGCAGCTTGTCGAAGTTGAACCGGCCACGGCTGACAGGCAGGTCTTTGGCCCACCAGTTGCGGTCCCGTTCAAAGGTGATGCTGCGGCCATTATCGATAGCCCCGATGCGGTACGGGCCGCTGCCCACCGGCCGCTCGAAGCCGCCGCCGTTGGCGAAGTCGCGCTGCTGCCAGTCATGCTCGGGCAGCACCGGCAGGCTCGCCAGGTCCAGCGGCAGGGTGCGGCCATGGCCTTGCCTGAAGTCGAAGCGCACGCGATGGGGGCTTTCGACCGTCACCCCGACGACATCGGCGAACTGCGTGCGGTACTTGAGGCTGCCCTTGCGCATCAGCAGCTCGAAGGTAAAGCGCACGTCTTCGGCGCGCACCGGCTTGCCGTCGGCGAAGGTGGCGCGCGGGTCGATCTCGAAGCGCAGCCAGGCATCTTCAGGGCCGCGTTCCATGCGCCGGGCGATCAGGCCATAAACGGTGTAGGGTTCATCGAACGCACGCACGGCCAGCGGCGCGTACAGCCAGCCATCGACTTCGCTGACGCCGGTGCCTTTGTCGATGTACGGAAGAATGTGGTCGAACTGGCCAATCTCGAGGGCCGAGCGGCGCAGCATGCCGCCCTTGGGGGCGTCGGGGTTGCTGTAGTCGAAATGGCGGAAGGTGTCGCTGTAGCGGGGTGCTTCGCCATAGACGGTCAAGGCGTGGCTGGGGCCGGCGTGGGCGGGCTGGGCCAGGCACAGTGCCAATGCCAGCCAGCCCAGGCGATACAAGCCCCGGTAGCAGCACGCCGGTGCTGCTACAGGTGATACGTCGTTCCAGAGGAACAACGTGGCATCAGTCCTGACGGCTGGTCACTTCCAGCAGGTGATAACCGAATTGGGTCTTGACCGGGCCCTGGACAACGTTCAGCGGCGCGCTGAAGACCACGGTGTCGAACTCCTTCACCATCTGGCCTGGGCCGAACGAGCCCAGGTCGCCGCCTTGGCGGCTGGAAGGGCAGGTGGAGTTGGTTTTGGCGACTTCAGCGAAGTCGGCACCTGCTTCGATCTGGGCCTTGAGTTCGTTGCACTTGTCTTCGCTGCTGACCAGGATGTGGCGGGCGGTGGCACGGGCCATGGGTACTGCTCCTTAGGGTAAAAATGCAAGCCTAGCGCACTTGTTCGGGAAATGTCTCGCAAGGCTTGCTGGTGGCTTCCTACAGTTTTTGTGCAGCCTCGCGCAACAGCGTTTCGGTGGCGGCCCAGCCCAGGCAACCGTCGGTGATCGACACGCCGTACTTCAAAGCGCCTTTGCCCAAGGCCTGGCAGCCATCGAACAGATGCCCTTCGATCATCACACCGACAATCGAGCGGTCACCGGCCAGGCGCTGCGCCAGTACGTCCTCGAACACCGCTGGCTGACGTGCCGGGTCCTTGCCGCTGTTGGCATGGCTGCAATCGACCATGATCCGCGCCTGTAAACCGACCTTGGCCAACCCCTGGCGGGCCTGGGCGATGCTTGCCGCATCGTAGTTCGGGCCCTTGTGGCCGCCACGCAGCACCAGGTGGGTGTCGGGGTTGCCGAGGGTCTCGATGATCGCGGGGTAGCCCTGCGCATCCATGCCGAAGTGGCGATGCGGGTGGGCGGCGCTGCGCATGGCGTCGCTAGCAACGCCGATGCCGCCGTCAGTGCCGTTCTTGAAACCTACGGGCAAATCCAGGCCGCTGACCATTTCGCGGTGGATCTGCGACTCGGTGGTACGCGCGCCGATGGCGGCCCAGCCCAGCAGGTCGTCGAAGTAGCCCGCGGCCATCGGTTGCAAGAGTTCGGTGGCAATCGGCAGGCCGCGCTCGATCATGTTCAACATCAGGCCGCGCGACAGGGCGATACCTGCATGCATGTCATCGCTGCCATCAAGGCGCGGGTCGTAGGCCAGGCCTTTCCAGCCCACCGTGGTGCGGGGTTTTTCGACGTAGGCGCGCATCACCAACAGCAGCTTGCCGTCCACCTCGCGGCTCAGCGCGGCCAGGCGGTCGGCGTATTCCAGGGCCGAGCGTGGGTCATGGATCGAGCATGGGCCGACTACCACCAGCAGGCGCTCGTCGCGGCCTTCGAGAATGGCGCGGATGGCCTGGCGATGGGCATGGACTTGCTGGGTGAGTTCAGCGGTCAGCGGCATTTGCTGCTTGAGCAGGTGCGGGCTGGGCAGGCGCTGGCTGACGGTGGTATTGGCAGCTTGCGGTTGGGTCAGGGGCAGGGCGAGGTTCGAGGCTTGCATGGCGTTTTTCCCTGGGCGGACGGCGGGTTGTGGCCCGCGCGGTCGGCCCTATCGAGGTGTTCGACAGATCGTTGAGTGTGTGTTGTCTGCAGCGTTGCCACCTTTGAGGGACCGAACGGAGGCGGCAGGCTGGCCCGAACGGGATTGGCTAAATCGCCAGGCATAGGTGCTTGCGGAGTAATAAGTGGCGTAGTTCATGGATCTGTCCTCAATATGAATCGGTGTTGTTCAAAGGCCTGAAAAGCAAAACCCCCGGTCGGGGAGCCGACCGGGGGTTTGAGTATTCTCATGTTCGGCGGCCCCTCGAAAGTGGGCGCCGTGTAGGTATCAGCGGCGCCTAGTGGCTAAACCAATACCCAAAATAAAAGCTGGCAGGGGCCATGCTACCGGCAACGGCCAGCACAGGGCGCAGGGTGCGACCGGTGTGGTTGGCGTGATTGCAGGTGTGTTTCGGCATGTTGCTCTCCAGTGAATGAGCCCGAGCTTACTGCAGATCGGGCGTGCCGTTCAATGGGTAAATGCTATGGGGCAGATCATTACTGCCAATATCAGTGGCCGTAACGCCCTACCAAGGTTTGCGCACCTAGTGCATGGCCTTGCAGCAATTCAAGCAGCCCATTGCGGTCCAGTTCAGCTGGCAGGATGCCGGGTGCCAGGTCGGTGGCGATCAAGGTCAGTGCGTAGTGGTGCGGGTTGTCCCCGGCGGGCGGGCAGGGGCCTCGGTAGCTGGCGGTGCCGCGGGAATTGCGCCCCACCGTCACGGCATGGGTGGTTTGCCCGGCCACACCTTCTTTCAAACCATCCAGGGCCGGGTCGATGTTGTAGGCGATCCAGTGCACCACCCCGAGGCCCTTGCCGCCATCGGGGTCGAACATCACCAACGCCAGCGAGCGGGTGCCTGCGGGCAGGTTGTCCCAGCTCAACTGCGGCGTGCGTTCCTCACCGGCACCACAGGCCGGGTCTGGCCCGACCTGTTGCAAGGCGATCACCCCGCCGTCAGTGAACGACGATGAGCTGATCGACAGCGCACCAGAACCCGGCCCTGCGGCCAGTGCGCTGCACGGCAGCAGGGCTGCGAGCAGCCACGGTTTGATGTTCATGGCAATTCCTTGGCAGGGCAATGGGGCGCAGTGTAGTCCAGGCTGGCCTTAACGGCTGTCCTGGTCCTCGGCGGTGCCGCCGCTGCTGCCAGCCCCCGAGCCTGTGGCCTCGCCCGTGCTGTTGGAGCCGCCACTGGCGCCGTCTGCAGCATCGATGCTGGTGCCGGTGTTGCTGCTGTCGTTGTCTTGGCCGCTGCCGGGGCTGTTGACGCTGCTGTCATCACCGGCGGTCTTGCCGCCGGATTGATCGGTTTGCGGGTGGCTGTCGGTATTGGTGGGCTCGGTGGCGGCAAAGCTGGTGCCGCTGATGACGCCCAAGGCCAGGGCCAGGCACAGCGAGAGGGGACGAATGCGGATCATGGTGTATCTCCCTTGCGGATGATCTGTCATTCCTTTGGCCGGGCAGCGCCGGCGCGGTGCCCTTCGGGCGACGGGTGGTCACGCACAGCCCGGATCCGGCCTTGTGTAGGAGCGGCCTTGCGTCGCGAACGGGTTGCGCAGCAGCCCCGGGATTTCAGCTTGGCCGCAGAGATTGCCGGGGCTGCTGCGCAGCCCGTTCGCGACGCAAGGCCGCTCCTACAAAAAGCGATTAGCGGATGGGGTCGGGGCGGGTGCTTTCCACGGGTTCCAGCGGCGGATGCTCCTGCGCCGCATGCATCAGGTCTTCGGTCACCCGCAGCTCAGCGCCTGTGGGCGAGAAGGTAGTCGAGGCGGTGAACGGTGCCGGGTGCTCCGCCGCCGGGCGCTTGCCACGGCGCCACAGGAAGAAGCTCACCATCCCCAAGTTGACCACCGCAAAGGCCCAGAAAAGCCCCGCTTCGCCGAACGACGTCATCATCGGCGAAATCGCCAATGGCGCCAGCGCCGAGCCCAGCGAGTTGATCAGCAGCAAGCCCTGGATCATCGGCACCAGGGCGTCGGACGGTGCACGGTCGGCCGCGTGGCTGACCGCCACCGGGTACAGGGCGAACACCCCGCCACCCAGCAGGAACAGCATCGCCGGCAGCAATGACGATTCAGACGGCAGGAACACCGTGATCAACGACAGCACCACGCACAGCCCGGCCAGGGCAATCAGCACGTCCTGGCGGTCTTTGCGGTCAGACCAGCGGCCAACCGGGTATTGCAGCAGCATGGCACCGAGGATGACCCAGGCCATCATGTTGCCGACTTCCCCCACGTCCAGGCCGATGCGCTGCAGGTACAGCGGCAGCAGGGCATAAATGCCGGCAATCGCCACGCCCGAACCGAAGCAGCCGACCAGGCCCGACGGTGCAACACCCAGCAGTTGCCGCGGTTTCAGTGGCTCGACCTGGTCCAGCAGCGGCGACACCCGCGGCAGGATCACGATCGGCAGCACCGACAGCGCCGCAAGCATGCCGGCGAGCATGAACGGTGCGGTATCGCCCAGGCGAGTGATCTCGCCAAGGCCTGCCTGGGCAATCACGCCAGCGCCATAGAAGGCAATCATGTACAGCGCCAGCAGGCGGCCCCGGATCTTCGCGTCGCCGGCCAGCAGCAGCCAGCTCTCGATCACCAGGAATACGCCCACCGCGGCCCAGCCGTTGATCAAACGCAGGATCGACCACCACGTAGTGTCGTAGAACATCCCCTGCAGCAGGATGGTTGCAGCGATCAGCGAGGCGAAGCTGGTGTAGGCGCGGATATGGCCGATGCGCAGGATCAGCCGGTCATTGAAGATCGCGCCAAGGGTCAGGCCAATGAAGTAACTCGACGACACGATACCGATGGTGGTTGCCGATTCACCGGCAGCGCCCAGGCGCAGGGTGGTCAGGGAAGACATGAAGCCGTTGCCCAGGGCAATGATAAACAGCCCGAGCAGGGGCGCCAGCGCCATGGCCAGCAAACGCGGAGACATATGTACCTCAAGGTGGATGAGCGGAATGAGCGCCTCTTCGGACGCGCACGCCGACATGGCCCGATAAGGGGCCAAGAGGCTGCACGGATGTGCCTGGGAGGGATGCGACCTGGGCAAGACTCAACCGCTGGGCCTTGGAAGAACTGGGCCGGGCGGGGTGGGTTGAGCCTATTTCACATGTGCGTTCATGTGTTCAGGCACGGACTCTGTCGTTGCTGCCGGTTGCCACCGTTCAAGGCGACGGGCGAAAAGGAAGCGCGATTCTACGTGCTTGCATCGATTTGCCCAAGGGGCATTGGCCTGCGACGAGACGCCGCAGGGGGGAGTGCAGCTGCACCCAGACTACAGCCTGCTAATAATAATTTGTAAGGGTAAATAACTTTAGTCGTATTGATTCATGGATTTATCGAGTTGCCGAGTCCGTTTATTGATCTGAATCAATACAGTTATGCAGTTAGTTGCCATCGCAGTGCATTGATCGATAAAACTTATCAAGCGATCAAGCCGGTCAATTGGTCCCTGCGGCATCCTGCCACTACAATGGCGGCCGCGACCTGCAAGGGGCGCCTTGATAAACGAGTGATGCCACGGCCCATTTAGTGTTTGCCAAAAAGTTGCGTTTATATCAACGCACTGCGAGTACCTATTGCCGCCGATTAGTGCCCGTCACCCAACTAGAACGACTTGCCGATTACACCCGTTGATAAGTAATGCCTGTTCGCCCGGTACCGAGCCGGGCTTAGATGAGGAGATGCCCATGGCACTTGGCAGACGACAATTTTTCAAACTTTGCACGGCCGGGGCGGCGGCAGCGACCAGCGTGTCGCTGGGCTTTGCACCGGCGGTGGCCAATGCCAGCCAGTCACGCCAATACAAGCTGTTGCGCGCCAAAGAGACACGCAACAACTGCACCTACTGCTCGGTAGGCTGCGGCATCCTCATGTACAGCCTGGGCGACGGTGCGAAGAACGCCAAGGCGCGCATCTTCCATATCGAAGGCGACCCGGACCACCCGGTCAGCCGGGGCTCGCTGTGCCCGAAAGGGGCGGGGCTGGTGGACTACATCCACAGCGAACAGCGCCTGCTGTACCCGGAGTACCGCGCCCCAGGCTCGGACACGTGGCAGCGCATCAGCTGGGACCATGCCATCGAGCGCATCGCCCGCCTGATGAAGGACGACCGCGATGCCAACTTCATCGAAAAGAACGCCAAGGGCGTAACCGTCAACCGTTGGCTGTCCACCGGCATGCTCTGTTCCTCGGCGGCCAGCAGCGAAACCGGCTCGCTCGATCAGCGCTTCACTCGCGCTCTGGGCATCCTCGGCACCGACAGCCAGGCCCGGGTGTGTCACGCCCCGACCGTATCGGCGCTGGCACCGACCTTTGGCCGTGGCGCCATGACCAACAACTGGGTGGACATCAAGAACGCCAACGTGGTGCTGATCATGGGCGGCAACCCCGCCGAAGCGCACCCGGTGGGCTTCAAGTGGGTGATCGAGGCGAAGATCCGCAACGGCGCCCAGGTGATCGTGGTCGACCCGCGCTTCAACCGCAGCGCCTCGGTGGCCGACCTGTACTCGCCGATCCGCGCCGGCTCCGACATCACCTTCCTCATGGGGGTGGTGAATTACCTGATCAGCCACGACCGTATCCAGCATGAGTACGTGCGTGCCTACACCAATGCCAGCCTGATCGTGCGCAGCGACTACAGTTTCGACGACGGCCTGTTCAGCGGTTACGACGCAGGCACCCGACGCTACGATCGCAGCTCCTGGGCCTACGAGCTCGACGAGCAGGGCTTTGCCAAGCGCGACATGTCGCTCAACCACCCGCGGTGCGTGTACAACCTGCTCAAGCAGCATGTCAGCCGCTACACGCCGGAGCGGGTCAACGAGTTGTGCGGTACGCCCAAGGACGATTTCCTGCAGATTTGCGAGATCCTTGCCAGCACCAGCGCACCAGACAAGACTGCGACCTTCCTCTATGCCCTGGGCTGGACCCACCACACCACGGGCGCCCAGATGATCCGCGGTTCGGGCATGATCCAACTGCTACTGGGCAATATCGGCATGGCCGGTGGCGGCGTCAACGCCCTGCGCGGGCACTCCAACATCCAGGGCTATACCGACCTGGGGCTGTTGTCGCAACGCCTGCCGGGTTACATGAACCTGCCGTCCGACAACCAGACCAGCGTCGAAACCTACCTCAAGGAAACCACCCCCAGCGCCCAGCTGCCGGGGCAGGTCAACTACTACCAGCACACACCCAAGTTCTTCATCAGCCTGATGAAGAGCCTGTGGGGCGACCAGGCCACCCGCGAGAACAACTGGGGCTTCGACTGGTTGCCCAAGTGGGACGACAGCTACGATGTGCTCAACTATTCCAACCGCATGTACGAAGGCAAGGTCAACGGCTACATTGCCCAGGGCTTCAACCCGATCGCGGCCTTCCCGGACAAGAACAAGGCTGCCGAGGCCTTGGCCAAGCTCAAGTTCCTGGTGATCATCGACCCGCTGGCGACCGAGACATCGAGCTTCTGGCAGAACCATGGCGAGTCCAACGACGTCGACCCGGCAGCCATCCAGACCGAGGTCTTCCGCCTGCCCTCCAGCTGCTTCGCCGAAGAGAACGGCTCGATCGTCAACTCCAGCCGTTGGCTGCAATGGCACTGGGCCGGCGCGGCGCCACCGGGTGAAGCCTGGCACGATGGCAAGATCCTCGGCCACCTGTTCATGAAGCTGCGCGAGCTGTATCGCCGCGAGGGCGGCGTGTGCCCCGAGCCCGTGTTGAACATGGCCTGGGACTACAAGAACCCCTACGACCCAGAACCCGAGGAAGTCGCCAAGGAGTCCAACGGCTACGCCCTGACCGACCTGCATGACGACAAGGGCAACCTGGTGCTGCGCAAGGGCCAGTTGCTGGACAACTTCGCCCAATTGCGTGACGACGGCAGTACCGCCTGCTTTAACTGGGTGTTCGCCGGTTCCTGGACCGAAGCCGGCAACCAGATGGCCCGCCGCGACAACGCCGACAGCGGCCTGGGCTGCACACCGGGCTGGGCGTGGGCCTGGCCGCAGAATCGCCGCATCCTCTACAACCGTGCCTCGGCCGACCCTCAGGGCAAGGCCTGGGACCCGAAGCGCCAGATCATTGCCTGGGATGGCAGCCGCTGGGCTGGCAGCGATGTGCCGGACTACCCGGTTACCGCCGCGCCCGGCAGCGATGTCAACCCGTTCATCATGCTGCCCGAAGGGGTAGGGCGGCTGTTTTCGGTCGGGGCCATGAACGATGGGCCGTTCCCTGAGCATTACGAACCGATCGAAAGCCCGCTGGTGTCCAACCCGCTGCACCCCAATGTCAGCAAGAGCCCGACCGCACGGCTGTACGAAAGCGACCGGGCGCGCATGGGCAGCCGTGAGGAGTTCCCTTACGTGGCCACCACCTATTCGATCACCGAGCTGTTCCGCCACTGGACCAAACACTCGCGGCTCAACGCGATCATCCAGCCCGAGCAGTTCATCGAGATTGGCGAAGTGCTGGCCAAGGAGAAGGGCATCGTCCAGGGCGACCTGGTGCGGGTGACCACCAAGCGCGGCTACATCAAGGCCAAGGCGGTGGTCACCAAGCGGGTCCAGCGCCTGGAGGTTGCCGGGCAGATGGTCGACACCATCGGCATCCCTTGCCACTGGGGCTTCGAAGGCGCTACCCGCAAGGGTTTTCTGGCCAACACGCTGACCCCAGGCGTGGGTGATTCCAACACCAACACCCCGGAATACAAAGCGTTCCTGGTGAACGTGGAAAAGGCCTGACGGAGCGACGCACATGTCCCTGCAATCCCAAGACATCATTCGCCGTTCGGCGACCAACGCCTTCACCCCCGCGCCCCGTGCCCGCGACCACCAGGCCGAGGTGGCCAAGCTGATCGACGTCAGCATCTGCATCGGCTGCAAGGCCTGCCAGGTAGCGTGCAACGAGTGGAACGACCTGCGTGACGAGGTCGGGCACAACGTCGGCGTGTACGACAACCCGGCCGATCTTACGCCAGACACCTGGACGCTGATGCGTTTCGACGAGCACCAGGACGAAAACGGCAAGCTGGAATGGCTGATCCGCAAGGATGGCTGCATGCACTGCGCCGACCCTGGCTGCCTGAAGGCTTGCCCGCAACCGGGTGCGATCATTCAGTACGCCAACGGTATCGTCGATTTCCAGTCCGAGCACTGCATCGGCTGCGGCTACTGCGTGGCCGGCTGCCCGTTCGATGTGCCGCGCATCAGCAAGAAGGACAACAAGGCCTACAAGTGCACGCTGTGCGTCGACCGGGTCACGGTCGGCCAGGAACCGGCCTGCGTTAAAACCTGCCCGACCGGCGCGATCAACTTCGGCAGCAAGGCCGACATGCTGGTGCGGGCCGAAGAGCGCGTGAGCGAACTGCAAGGCCGCGGCTTTGCCGGTGCCGGTATCTACGACCCGCAGGCCGTGGGTGGCACCCATGTGTTCTACGTGCTGCAACACGCCGACAAGCCGCAGCTGTACCACAAGCTCAACCCGGACCCGCGCATCAGCAGCGCCATCGAGGGCTGGAAAGGCTGGCTGAAGCCGGTGGCCGCCGCAGCGTTCTTCGCCACCCTGGCGGGCACGGTGTTCCACTACATCGGTGTTGGCCCCAACGAAGTCGAGGAAGACGAAAAGGAGACCCAGGTATGAACAAGGACCGACTGATTCTGCGCACGCGCTTCATCGACCGGGCCAGCCACTGGTTCATGGTCATCTGTTTCTTCCTGGTGGCGATGTCGGGGCTGTCGTGGTTCTTCCCGTCGCTGAACTGGCTCAACGGGGTGTTCGGCACGCCACAGCTGGCGCGTATCCTTCACCCGTTTTTCGGGGTGGTGGTGTACGTGGTGCTGATGTTCCTGTTCGTGCGCTTTGTCAGGTACAACCTGCCCGAACGTGAAGACGCCATCTGGTTTCGCAACGTCAACAAGGTGCTGGCAGGCGATCACAGCCAGCCGCTGCGCATCGGCAAGTACAACGCCGGCCAGAAGATCCTGTTTTGGGGGATCATGGGCCTGATCACCTTGCTGATGGGCAGTGGCGTGATCATCTGGCGGCCGTGGTTTGCCGATTACTTCAGCATCCCGCTGATCCGCATTGCCCTGTTTACCCATGCCCTGGCCGGCATCTCGCTGATCTTGCTGATCATCGGCCACGCTTACCTGGCGTTCTGGGTCAAGGGCTCGATTCGCGGCATGATCACAGGCTACGTCTCGCGTACCTGGGCCAAGTCGCACCATGACCGCTGGTACCAGCAGATCAGCAACAAGAGTGAGAAGAAATGAGCAGCAGCATCAAACTGACGGCGGTCGAGCAGCCCAGCGGTGGCGTGGGCGCTATCAGCGCCTTGTTGCTGCCGCAATTGGGTCAGCACTTTGCCAAGCGCGCAGCGCGTTTGCGCCAGCTGGCCGAGGGGCATGAGCAGGCTGATTACCTGGGCTTCGCCGCCACCGTTGCACAGGCCCAGCAGCGGCTGCTGGAGCGTTTTCCGGTGCCTGCGCCCGAGCTTGAGGCCCTTGCCCAGCGGATGGGCGACGCTGCGCCGTTAGCGGTGCAGCAGTTGCCGCGTTCGCGTTACTGGCAGCAAGCGCTCGAAGCGTTGATCGAAGAGCTGCGCGCTGAGGCCAGCGGCCCGGTACGCGCCGCGCTGGATGCGCTTGCCGCATTGAGCCACGAACAGCGCGAAGCCTGCGCCGAGCACCTGCTGCAGGGCCGCTATGGCGAAGTGGACAGCGGCCAGGCGCTGTTCCTGTGGGCCGCCCTGGGGCTGTACTTCGTGCAACTTGCGGCGGCACTGCCTGCCCATGCCCACGCGGCAGTGGGGGAGCACCGCCAGTTCTGCCCGGTATGCGCCAGCGCGCCGGTGGCCAGCGTCATCCTCACGGGCAAGCGTGCCGGGCTGCGCTATTTGCATTGCGGGCTGTGCGAGAGCCGCTGGCACATGGTGCGGGTCAAGTGCAGCAATTGCGAACACACCGGCAAACTGGACTATTGGTCGCTGGAGCGTCAGGACAGTGCGGTCAAGGCAGAAAGCTGCGGCGACTGCGAAAGCTACCTCAAGGCGTTCTATTACGAGCACGACCCGGCGCTGGAACCTGTCGCCGATGACCTGGCCACGCTGCGGCTGGATGCCGAGCTTGAAGGGCAAGGCTTTGCCCGTAGCAGCATCAACCCATTTCTGTTTCCGGGTTGATGCGGCGTAACACTGCGGCATACTGACGCCTTCCCCAACCCAGGAAGGTAAGGCTCATGCTGGCATCGTTGTTCGCCGTTCTGGCACCCGTGTTCATCGTTGCCGGCATTGGTTTCGCCTGGGCTCGCAAAGGCTTGGACTACCCCACCGAGTTCATCGCCAGGATCGTGATGACGGTCGGCACGCCCTCGCTGGTGCTGTCGACCTTGAGCCGCACCGAACTGGACCCGACGGCGTTCACCAGCATGGCCGTGGCCTGCCTGTTGTGCACGCTGGGCATGGCCCTGGCAGGGCTGCTGGTGTGCCGCGTCTCGGGGCAACACTGGCGGGTGCTGTTGCCGGCGTTCATGTTCCCCAATACCGGCAACATGGGCCTGCCGATCAGCCTGTACGCCTTCGGCGAGCATGGGCTGGCCCTGGCGGTGGCGTTTTTCCTGACCCTGTCGATCGTGCAGTTCACCATCGGCATGGCCATCTCGGGCACGGCGGCGTCACTCAAGGCGCTGGCCCGCAACCCCATCGTGATCAGCCTGGCGGGGGCGATGCCGATCATCTTTCTCGATTTCGAACTGCCGCATTGGTTGGCCAACACGGCAGACCTGCTTGGCGGCATGACCATACCGCTGATGCTGCTGACCCTGGGGGTATCGTTGGCCAGCATCCGCTTGCAGCATGTCGGCAGCGGCATCCTGTTGGGTGGGCTGCGTATCGTGCTGGGCGCGGCAGTGGGTTGGGCCGTGGGCGCGGGGCTGGGCATGGAACCGCTGGAGCGGGCGGTGCTGATGCTGCAGTCCGCGATGCCGGTGGCGGTGTTCAACTACCTGATGGCGGTACGGGCCAATCGCTCGCCCGAGCAGGTGGCGAACCTGGTGATGTGTTCGACTGTGCTGTCGTTTGCCTGGTTGCCGGTTGTGCTGGCTGCATGGTTGTAGCGCGTAGGTTTACGTTGTGGGGGGCAGTTGTGTTGTTCGAGTTTTTTTGGGTGGGGCTGGAGATTGTAGGGAGGGGCATCAGGTGCCTGGCTTGGTTTCTTCAGGGGGGCGGATATCGAGCGCCGCCCGCGCGGCGCATCGCGACGCAAGGCCGCTCCTACATTCGTTTCGGGCCAGTGAGGCCAGTGGCATTTGCGCGCGACCGCCTTGTTTGTACGACGCGATATTGAGGGGGCACCAAGGGGCCGCGCGCCAATGCCACAGGAATAATTGGCCCGAAACGAATGAGCGGCCTTGCGTCGCGATGCGCCGCGCGGGCGGTGCTCGATATCAGCACCACCGCCAAGCCAAAGCCAGGCAAACCCCACGGCCTAGAGCGGCAAGACGGCACCTCGGCAGGTACCTACTGCCCGTCACGGGTGTCGATGCTCACCACCACCGACATACCTGGCCGTAACCGTTTTGCCTGGGGCTGGTCGGCATCCACGGTGATGCGCACCGGGATCCGCTGGGCAATCTTGACGAAGTTGCCGGTGGCGTTGTCCGCCTGCAGCAGCGCGAACTCGGAGCCGGTGGCCGGCGAAATCTGCTGCACATGGCCGTACAGCTTCAGGTGGTTCAAGGCATCCACGGTGAAACTCACCGGCTGGCCGATACGCACTGCGGCCATCTGGGTTTCCTTCAGGTTGGCGATCACCCACAGCGTGTCGGGCACCAGCGCCATCAATTGCGCACCCGAGTTCACGTAGGCCCCCAGGCGCGTGCCAATCTGCCCCAGCTGGCCGTCGCGCGGGGCGGTCACACGGGTGTTGTCGAGGTCGATGCGGGCCAGCTCCACGGCGGCCTTGGCATTTTCCACCGCGGCTTGCAGCGCAGCCCGGTTGACCACCACGGTTTCCCGGTCCTGGCGGGCGATTTCCAGTGCAGCCTTGGCCTGGGCCAGGCTGGCGACGGCAGCCGCCTGGCTGGCACGGGCCAGGTCCAGCTCGCGGCGCGACACCGAGCCGTCGCTGACCAGTGCCTGGTTACGGCCGAGGTCGGCCTTGGCCTTGGTCGCTTGGGCTGCCGCATCACCGATGGCAGCCTGACGCTGGGCGATGGTGGCCTCGGCACTGTTGCGTTGCTGCAGGTTATTGGCCAGTGCCGCCTGTTGCTGTTGCAATTGGGCGATGGCCTGGGCCAGGCGTTGCTTGTAGATGCGGTCGTCCAGTTGCACCAGCAGGTCGCCCGCCTTGACGAACTGGAAGTCATGCACCGGTACATCGACGATGTAGCCACTGAGTTGCGGGCCGATGATGGTCACCTGGCCGCGCACCAGGGCATTTTCGGTACTCTCGATGGCGCTGCCGAACGGCGGCAGGCGCCAGGCATAGAGCACCAACAGGATGCCGGCCAGGGCTACGCAGGCAAAACTGACCGTCGACAGGATGCGCACCCGGCGCGAGCGTACCGGGCTGGTCGGTTCACTGGGGGGCGGCGTGCCTTCCGGGGTCTCGGCGAGGGCGGTGGTGGTGGTCGTGCGGGTTTCGTCGGTCATCGGGTAGGCGCGCTACGGCTAGAGTCGGAGGAGGTGGCCTTGGCGGCCGTGTACCAGAGCCAGGTGCTGCGGATGCAGATCCAGACCATGGTCAGGATAGCGATGCTGCCGATCAGCATGAAGACATCGTTGTAGGCCATCACGTTGGCCTCCCGGGTGGCCGCACTGGCTAGCACGCGCAGGCCGGCTTCGCTGCGCAGCGCCGGGTCGGCGAGGATCCCGGCATAACCGCCGCCACCGCTTTGCACGCGGGCGTTGACCAGCGGCTCAAGGTAACTGAGCCGGTCCATCAGGTGGCTGGAGTGAAATTTTTCCCGCCAGGTCTGGAAGGTGCCGAGCAGCGCTGCGCCAATCAGGCCGCCGAGGTTGTTGCAGATGCCGAACAGCACCGAAAAACTCACCAGGTTGCGCGGGTTGGCCCGCACATGGCTGATGCCCAGGGCCATCGACGGGCCCAGGAAGAAGGTGCTGCCGAAGGCCAGCAGGAACTGGCTAAGGTACATCTGCGCCGGGCGCGTGAGGTTGCTTGAGCTGCTGTCCATGAAGGCCCCGACGGCCATTGCCAGCAGCGAAACCAGCAGCGGGATGACCAGGTGCTTGGGGTCGATGGTCAGGGCGCTGGTGGCAAGGCCGGCCACCGCGCCGAACAGCATGATCGCGTACAGCGTGCGCATCTGCTCGCTGCCCATGTTCAGCGCCTGCAGAAACCCCACCGCACCAGTGGACTGCTCCGAGGTCACCATGCGAATCAGGATCACGCACAGGGCCAGGCGGATGATCGTGCCGCTGCCCAGCCAGCGTGTCATCAGCAAGGGGTTCTGGCGATTGTGTTCAATGGCCAGGCCGCTGAATATCAGGCCGATCGACGACGCCAGCGCCACACCGATCCAAGGCGCCTCCAGCCACCAGTCGATGCGCCCCAGCGACAGTGCGGCGCAAAGCAGGGCGGTGCCGCTGGCCATCAGGGTGAAGGTCAGAAAGTCGAGCGGCTCGAAGGTCTTGAAGCGGTCGCCAGGCGGCAACTTGAGCATCAGCACGCAACCCAGTGCGGCCAGTGCCAAGCCCAACTCGAACAGGTACAACCCGCGCCATTCAGCGATCTGCAACAAGTCTTCGGAGAAGATCCGCGCCAGCGGCAAGGCCAGCTGCGAGGCGCCAAGGCCCAGGACCATAGCCTTGAGCCGCCACTGCGCAGGGAACGCCTGGATCATGTAGTACAGGCCCAGCGAACTGAGCGCGGCGCCGACCATGCCGTGGGCGGCGCGCACGGCGATTGCCGAGTTCAGGTCATTGACGAACAGGTGGGCAAAGGTGACCAGTACATAGAGCACCAGGAACACTTCGGTGAAGGCGCGCAAGCCGAACTGCTGGCGAAACTTGACCAGCAGCAGGTTCATCGACACGTTGGTCATCACATAGGCGGCCGGCAGCCAGGCCATTTCGGCGGTGGTCGCCCCAAGGGCACCCTGCAGGAACACCAGGTTGGCCGTTACCAGCGCGCTGCCCAGGCCACCGGTGATCGCCACCAGCAGCCCCACCACCCCATAGGCCAGGCGTTTTCCGGGCGTGTGCAGGGGAGTAGAGGGCGACCCAGGCAGGCTGGGTTTTTCGTGCGGGAGCCACTGGCGTGGGGCGTATTTGTTCATAGGCAGACTGTACGTGACGGGCATGGGCATTAAAACTGTCTGCGCTCACGTTTGCCGCGCCTACAACGCGTTGGCCAGGAAGCTGGCGGTGCGGCTGTCTTTGCACTGGGCAACCGATTGTGGCGTCCCACTGACCACCACCTTGCCGCCGGCATCCCCAGCCCCCGGCCCGATGTCGATCACCCAGTCGCTTTGCGCCACCACGCGCATGTCATGCTCGACCACCACCACGCTATGCCCGGCATCGACCAGGCGATTGAGTTGTACCAGCAGGCGGTCGATGTCCTGCGGATGCAGCCCGTTGGTGGGCTCGTCCAGCACGTACAGCGTCGCCCCGCGCGCGGTGCGCTGCAGCTCGGTGGCCAGCTTGATGCGTTGCGCCTCGCCGCCGGACAGCTCGGTGGCCGGCTGACCCAGGCGCAGGTAACCCAGGCCGATATCCTGCAGGACCTGCAGGCAGCGTCGTACCGGCGGTTGTTCGGCGAACACCGCAAGGGCCTGGTCAACGGTCAGTTGCAGCACCTGGGCGATGTTCATGCCCTGCCAGGTCACTGCCAGGGTATCGGGGTTGTAGCGGGCGCCATGGCAGGTGGGGCAGGGTGCATACACGCTGGGCATGAACAGCAGCTCGACGCTGACGAACCCTTCACCCTCGCAGTTCTCGCAACGGCCCTTGGCAACGTTGAACGAAAACCGCCCGGCATCGAAGCCGTTCGCCTTGGCCTGCTCGGTGCTGGCGAACAGCTTGCGCACGTAGTCGAACAGGCCGGTGTAGGTGGCAAGGTTGGAGCGCGGCGTGCGGCCGATGGGCTTCTGGTCGACCTGCACCAGCCGCTTGATGTTGTCCAGGCCCGCACTGACACGGCCTGCGCTGGTCTGCTCGGGCTCGTCCTCCAGGCTCTGCTCCTCGGGCTCGGCACGCTGTGCGGCATGGCCCAGGTGGGCACCGACCAGTTCCAGCAGCGCCTGGCTGACCAGGCTCGACTTGCCCGAGCCGGAAATACCGGTCACCGAGGTGAAGCACCCCAAAGGGAACCGGGTGCTGAGGTTGTTGAGGTTGTTGCGGGTGATGCCCTCCAGCTGCAGCCAGGCCTGCGCCTTTCGTGGCGCCCGAGCGGCTGGCTGCTGCGGGGCAAAGAGATAGGCGCGGGTGCGCGATACCTCGACCTCGGCCAGGCCTGCGGGCGGGCCGCTGTACAGTACCTGCCCGCCATGCTCGCCGGCTGCCGGGCCGACGTCCACCAGCCAGTCGGCGCGGCGCATGGTATCCAGGTCGTGCTCAACCACGTATACCGAATTGCCCGCCTGCTTGAGCCGTTGCAGGGCGTCGAACAGCGCTTCGCTGTCGGCCGGGTGCAGGCCGGCCGACGGTTCGTCGAGCACGTAGATGACGCCGAACAGTTGCGAGTTGAGCTGGGTGGCCAGGCGCAGGCGTTGCAGTTCGCCCGAGGACAGTGTCGGCGTGCTGCGTTCCAGGGCCAGGTAGCCGAGGCCCAGGTCAATCAGCGGCGCGATTCGTTCCAGCAGTTCGTGGGCGATGCGCTGGGCGGCCAGGCGCTTTTCCAGGGTCAGGGTGTCTTCATGCTGTTGCAGATAACCGGGGGCTGCCACCGAGCGGAACACCTCGGCTAGCGTCTGCAAAGGCAGGCGTGACAGCTCGCCGATGTCGCGGCCGGCGAAGGTCACGGCCAGCGCTGCGCGCTTGAGCCGTTTGCCCTGGCACAGCGGGCAGTGGCTTGGGCGCATGAATTGGGAGACGCGCTTGCGCATCTGCGCGCTCTGCGAATGCATGAACGTGTGCATCACGTAGCGCCGGGCGCCGCTGAAGGTGCCTTGGTAGCTGGGTTCGAGCTTGCGCTTGAGCGCGGCGCGGGTCTGCGCCGGGCTGAGCCCGGCGTAGACCGGCACGGTGGGGGTTTCTTCGGTGTAGAGGATCCAGTCGCGTTGCTCCTGGGGCAGGTCGTGCCAGGGGGTGTCAACGTCATAGCCCATGGTCACCAGGATATCGCGCAGGTTCTGGCCCTGCCAGGCCATCGGCCACGCGGCCACCGCCCGCTCACGTATGGTCAGCGACGGGTCGGGGACCATGGTTGCCTCGTTCACCTCGTAGACACGGCCCAGGCCGTGGCATTCGGGGCAGGCCCCTTGTGGGGTATTGGGCGAGAAGTCTTCGGCGTACAGCATGGCCTGCCCGGCCGGGTAGTGGCCGGCACGCGAATAGAGCATGCGGATCGAGCTGGACAATGTGGTGACGCTGCCCACCGACGAACGCGCGCTTGGCGTGCCGCGTTGCTGCTGCAGGGCCACCGCAGGGGGCAGGCCTTCGATGGCGTCCACGTCGGGTACGCCAACCTGGTCGATCAGGCGCCGGGCATAGGGCGCGACCGATTCGAAGTAGCGGCGCTCGATCTCATAGGCGAAAAAACTCCCAAGACATACCCATAGCCGCCCGCCCGCAATCCCCCTTCGCTGCCATGTTCCACCCCGTGGAACCACATTCAATTGTGCTCCGGCCCCCGTCGCGCTTATCTGTCCGTAACCACGACCTGCCTTCCCCGTCGTGATCTCAAAGCGAACAACAAGAACGGGACCCACCCGCGCGAGGAGATTCCACATGCCGCACCATCAGCACATCCTGGCCTGGCTCAACGACGTGGCCAGCGACCTGCACGCCATCCGCCACGATATCCACGCTCACCCCGAACTCGGTTTCGAAGAAAGCCGCACCTCGGCCCTGGTCGCGCAATTGCTCAAAGACTGGGGCTACGAAGTACACACCGGCATCGGCAAGACCGGCGTGGTCGGCGTGCTGCGCAACGGCAGCAGCCCACGCAAGCTCGGCCTGCGTGCCGACATGGACGCGCTGCCCATTCACGAGGCCACCGGCGCTGCCTACAGCAGCCGCCACCAAGGCTGCATGCACGCTTGCGGCCATGACGGGCATACCACCATGTTGCTGGGTGCCGCCCGTTACCTGGCTGCTACCCGCCAGTTCGATGGCACGCTGACGCTGATCTTCCAGCCGGCTGAAGAGGGCCAAGGTGGCGCCGAGGCGATGCTCGCCGACGGCCTGCTGGAGCGCTTCCCCTGCGATGCCTTGTTCGGCATGCACAACATGCCCGGGCTGCCAGCCGGGCACCTGGGCTTCCGTGAGGGGCCGATGATGGCCTCGCAGGACTTGCTCACGGTGACCATCGAGGGGGTCGGTGGGCATGGTTCCATGCCGCACCTGACGGTCGACCCGCTGGTGGCAGCGGCCAGTGTGGTGATGGCACTGCAAACGGTGGTGGCACGCAATATCGATGCCCAGGAAGCGGCGGTAGTGACCGTCGGTGCGCTGCAGGCGGGCGAGGCAGCCAACGTGATCCCGCAGCAGGCCCTGCTGCGTCTGAGCTTGCGCGCCCTGAATGCCGAGGTGCGCGCACAGACCCTGGAGCGGGTGCAGGCGATCATCGTCAGCCAGGCGCAGAGCTATGGCTGCACCGCCAGCATCGAGCATCGTCCCGCTTACCCGGTGCTGGTCAACCACGCCGCCGAAAACGCCTTTGCCCACCAGGTCGGTGTCGAACTGCTCGGCGCCGACGCGGTGGATGGCAATACCCGCAAGCTGATGGGCAGCGAGGACTTTGCCTGGATGCTGCAGCGCTGCCCTGGCGCCTACCTGTTCATCGGCAATGGCGTGAAGCGGCCGATGGTGCACAACCCGGCCTATGACTTCAACGACGACATCCTGCTGACCGGCGCCGCTTACTGGGGCGCGCTGACCGAGCGCTGGCTCGAGCCCGCCTGAGCCCTGCATTGACGACTGCCGCTGGAACCCGGGCGCGAGCGTGCCTGGGCGATCACTTGAAGCGTTTCTGGCCAACAGATTGATGGAGTGCTCCGCATGCAGACTTCCAATACAGGCGCGTCGCGTACCCGGCAAGTGGTCGCGGCGGTCATCGGCAATGCCCTGGAGTGGTATGACTTTATCGTGTACGGCTTTCTGGCCAGCATCATCGCCCGCCAGTTCTTCCCCTCCGACGACGAGTACGCCTCGCTGCTGATGGCCTTGGCCACCTTCGGCGTGGGCTTTTTCATGCGCCCGGTGGGCGGGGTGCTGCTAGGTATGTATTCCGACCGCAAGGGGCGCAAGGCGGCGATGCAACTGATCATCCGCCTGATGACGGTGTCCATCGCGATGATCGCCTTTGCCCCCAGCTACCTGGCCATCGGCATGGGCGCGCCGCTGCTGATCGTGGTGGCGCGCATGCTGCAGGGCTTTGCCACGGGCGGTGAATACGCCAGTGCCACCGCGTTTCTGGTGGAAAGCGCACCGGCCCACCGCAAGGGGCTGTATGGTTCGTGGCAACTGGTGGGGCAGTGCCTGGCGGTGTTCAGCGGGGCGGCGATGGTGGCGCTGGTCACCCACCTGTGCACGCCCGAGGCCTTGGACAGCTGGGGCTGGCGGATCCCGTTCGTGATCGGCTTGCTGATCGGCCCGGTGGGGCTGTGGATTCGCAAGCACATGGAAGAGCCCGAGGAGTTCCTCGAAGCCCGCAAGCAGGCCAAGGGCCAGGCGCCGAGTTTGTGGCAGGTACTGCGTGAGCACCGCCGCAGCCTGTTGGTGTCGATGGGCTTGGCCTGTGGGGCGACGGTGTCGTTCTATGTCGTGCTGGTGAACATGCCAACCTTCGCCCACAAGAACCTGGGCTTGCCGCTGGACCAGGTGCTGCTGGTGCAGATGCTGGCCGTGGGCCTGATGACCGTGGTGATCCCCCTGGCGGGTGCGTTATCGGACCGCCTGGGCCGGCGGCCGGTGCTGATGGCCTTTACCTTGGCGTTCTTCGTGATGGTCTACCCGTTGTATGTCTGGGTAGCGGCGGCGCCCTCGATCGAGCGCCTGCTGGTGATGCAACTGCTGCTGTGCACTGCCATCGGCGGCTTCTTCGGCCCGGCGCCGACCGCCCTGGCCGAGCAGTTCCCGATCGAGGTGCGCTCCACTGGGGTGTCGGTAGCCTACAACGTTGCGGTGATGGTGTTCGGCGGCTTCGCCCCGCTGATCGTCACTTGGCTGAGCAAGGTGCTCGGCACGCCGGTAGCGCCGTCGTTCTATGTGCTATTCGCGTGCCTGCTGACGCTGCTGGGCACCTATTGCCTGAAAGAGGCCCCGCGTGCTGGCAAGGCTGTTGCCTTCAACCTTGGAGTGAAACCGTGAACCTGTTAGCCATCGACCCGATCGTTGCCCTGGATGCCGAGGCGCTGTCCCAGGCTATTCATGCCCGCCAAGTGTCGTGCCGTGAAGTGATGCAGGCCTACCTGGGCCATATCGAACGCTTCAACCCGCAGGTCAATGCGCTGGTGTCGCTGCGCGAGGGCGCGGTGCTGATGGCCGAGGCCGACGCGCGCGACCGCGAGCTGGCGGGCGGGCAGTCGCGAGGCTGGATGCATGGCATGCCGCAGGCGGTCAAGGACCTGGCGGCCACGGCGGGGCTGCGTACCACGCTGGGCTCGCCGCTGTTCGCCGAGCATGTGCCCGAGCAGGATGCGCTCAGCGTGGCGCGGGTGCGCGCCAGCGGTGCGATCATCATCGGCAAGAGCAATGTGCCGGAGTTCGGCCTCGGCTCGCAAAGCTACAACACGCTGTTCGGCACCACCCTCAACGCCTACGACCCGAGCCGCGTGGCCGGTGGCAGCAGTGGCGGGGCAGCTGCGGCCCTGGCCCTGCGCTTGCTGCCGGTGGCCGATGGCAGCGACATGATGGGCTCGCTACGCAACCCGGCGGCGTTCAACAATGTGTTTGGCCTGCGCCCTTCGCAAGGGCGGGTGCCATATGGGCCGACACCGGAGCTGTTCATGCAGCAGCTGGCCACCGAGGGCCCGATGGGGCGCACGGTGACAGATGTGGCGCGGCTACTGTCGGTCCAGGCCGGCCATGACGTGCGGGTGCCATTGTCACTGCGCGACGGCCCGCGCGACTTCGCCCATGGGCTGCCGCGTGATTTCAAGGGCGTGCGGGTCGGCTGGCTGGGCAGCCATGACGGTTACCTGCCGATGGATGACGGGGTAATGGGCCTGTGCGAAGCGGCCTTGGCGGACTTTGCCGCGCTGGGTTGCGAAGTCGAAGCGTGCCAGCCAGGCTTCGAGATGGCGCGCCTGTGGCAATGCTGGCTGACTCACCGCCACTTCCTGGTGCACGGAAGCCTGAGCGCAGCCTATGCCCACCCCGCGAAGCGCGCACTGCTCAAGCCCGAGGCGCGCTGGGAGGTTGAAGGGGGCCTGCGCCTGACGGCGGCGGACGTTTACCAGGCCTCGCTGGACCGCAGCGCCTGGTACCAGGCGTTGAACACCCTGTTCGAACGTTACGATTTTCTGCTGTTGCCTGCTGCCCAGGTGTTCCCTTTCGACGCAGCCCAAGCGTGGCCGAAGGTGGTCGGCGGGCAGGCGATGGACACCTACCACCGCTGGATGGAGGTAGTCATCGGCCCGACGTTGGCCGGCTTGCCGAGCATGAGCGTACCGGTTGGCTTCAATGCCGCGGGGCTGCCGATGGGCCTGCAGATCATAGGCCCCGCCCAGGCCGACCATGCCGTGCTGCAGCTGGCGTATGCCCATGAACAACTGACCCGTTGGGTCGAGCGGCAGCCGCCTAATTGCCTGCAATCACGTTGAGCCCCCTGGGCAGGCGCGTTTTTTGCTGGGCATCATGACCATCCACGCAGAGACAGGGAGGTCAGACACATGGGCACCACGACAGACAGCGGCGGCGTGCGCTCGGTGGAGCGGGCGCTGGCCATCGTCGATTTGCTCGGCGAACATCAGGCGTTAGGGCTGGAGGAGCTGCATTACCTGACGGCCCTGCCCAAGGCCACGGTGTCGCGAATGCTGGCCACCTTGCAGGAGCAGGGCTGGGTCTACCGGGGCTTGAGTGATCGGCGTTATCGCCTGTGCGCCCGGCGCCTGTTCGGTGACCGCCAGTTGCGTTTGAAGCGGCGCCTGGTCGAACACGCAGCGCCCTGGTTGCTGGAACTGAGCGAGCGCACCGGGCTGGTGGCGGACCTGTCGTGCTTCGATGGCGAGCGCCTTGAAGTGATGGAAAGCGCCATCCCCCTGGTGCTGCGCAAGCGCTACCCGAACAACTGCCAGATCGTCGGGCACCATGCCAGCCTGTTTCACTCGGCAATGGGGCGGGCATGCCTGGGGGAAATGCACAGCGACGAAGTGCAGCGCCTGGCCAGCCACCAGCAGTTGGGTGATGAAACACTGTTGCGCGATATCGAGGACGATGCGCACAAGGGCTTTGGTCAGCGCACCGAGGGGCACTGGGAGTACCCGGTGCGGTTGCCGTTCCTGATCCGGGCGATCGCGTTGCCGGTACGGGTTGAGGGGCGGCTGGCGGGTAGCATTGCCTTGCACTGGCCGGAGGACCAGGCGCCGGTGGAGCGGGTGTTGAGCCTGCATCTGCAGCGCTTGGCAGCGACAGTGGGCCAGGTGCAGCAGGCGCTGGAGGCTTGAGGGTGCTGTGCGAGATCACGGGCCCTTTCGCCCTGCGGCCTCACGAAACCCACTCGGGCTCACCCCTGAGTGCTTGCGGAAAAACCGGCTGAAGTAGCCCACATCGACAAACCCCAGCTCATGGGCGATCTCTTTCACACTGAGGCTCGAATGCCCCAGCGCCCGTTTGGCCTCCAACACCAGGCGGGCATTGATGACATTCATCGGCGTCATGCCCAGATGCTCCTGGCACAGCCGCCCCAGCGTGGCCAAGGTCAGCCCGAGCTCACCGGCGTAATCACCGAGCGACCAATGCGCGCGGTAGTGCATGTCCACCAGCTCACGGAACCTGGTCAGTTGCTGGCTGCGCCTCGACGGTAGACGCTGCTCGCCGGCGCGGGCCTGCGGCTCGTGGCGCAACACCTGGATCATCAGCGTCAGCAGCAGCGACATGCTGCACGCCACATGCTCGCGGGCGCGGTTGTGGTATTCCTCACGCAGTGCGCGGCACAGCGGTAGCAGCGGGTCTTCGTCGGCGTCCCACTGCGGCAGGGCGATCACCTGGGGTTTGCGCACCTGTGCCAGCAGGTTGGGTGCCAGTACCTGGGCGATACTTTCCAGCGGATGCTGCGCCGCCGTGATCACCTGGCCCTCGACCGCGCCGGCCCAATGAAAACCATGCACCACCTGCGCCGGCACGTACACCACGCAGGGCGCCCGGGCCTGCACGTGGTCACTGTCGAACAGCACTTCACCGGCCCCGCTTTGCAGGTACAGCAGCTGCAGCAGGCCTTCATGACGGTGCGCGGCAATCTCCCAGTTGTGGGCGCCGGAGCGTTGCGAGATCGACTCCACATGCAGGGACTCGTGCCACACCGGCTGCGCGGTTTCGCCGTACAGGGCGTAGTTGGGGATCTTGTTCATGGTCTTGTAGTTATTGTTGTGATCGCTACCCGGCTACTGTGCCACAGCGGCTTGCCGGGTTAAGGGCCAGTGGACGAAATTGTCGGGAATGTGGGGTGGGTTGCAGGTTTTGTCCATTCTGCCCGGGCACGTGCCAGCCCTAGGCTGTTTGCCAGATGAAGCGACACTCTGGAGAGCAGCATGCATAACAACAAGATGACGACTGATCACTGGCTGGGCCTGGACTCTGCCGTTTGCGTGGTAACCGGCGCGGCCGGCGGCATTGGCGCGGCCCTGGCTTCCGCGTTGGTGGGGCAGCATGCCCATGTGGTGTTGCTGGATCGCGACCTGGATAAATGCCGCGAGCTGGCGGCGACCCTGGGCGAGCACAGCGTCGGCGAGGTCAGCGCGCTGGGCTGCGACATCGCCGACCCCGACAGCGTCAGCCAGGCGGCGGCACAGGTGCAGGCGCTGCACGGTCGCTGCGATGTACTGGTCAACAACGCCAGCGTGTTGCGCCCCGGTGCCCTTGAAACGCTGAGCCTGGAGCAATGGAACCAGGTACTGGCGGTCAACCTCAGCGGCTACCTGCTGTGTTCCCAGGCCTTCGGCCGTTCGATGCTTGCCCGTGGCCAGGGGCGCATCGTGCATATTGCGTCCATCGCCGCTCATTACCCACAACCCAACAGCGGTGCCTACAGCGCGGCCAAGGCCGGTGTCAGCCTGTTGTCGCGGCAAATAGCCGTGGAGTGGGGCCCGCGCGGGGTGCGTAGCAATGCGGTGTGCCCCGGGTTAATCCGCACGCCGTTGTCGGCCGCGTTCTACGCCGACCCGCACATCGAGCGCCAGCGCAGCGCCATGACCGCCAACCAGCGGATCGGCGAGCCGCAGGACATCGCTGAAGCAGTCCTGTTTCTCGCCAGCCCACGTGCCGACTACATCAACGGTGCCGAGCTGACCGTCGATGGTGGGTTGGAGAGCATGCCCATGGCATTGATCCCACGCCCAGGCTTCGAGGGCGTTCGCCCATGAACACGCGCAGCTGCGATGTACTGGTGGTGGGGGCGGGGGCCGGTGGCCTGGCGACGGCGATCACCGCGAAAAAGCACGGCCTGGATGTGATCGTGATCGAGAAGGCGGACTGCTTCGGCGGCACCACGGCGTTTTCCGGCGGGGTGCTGTGGGTGCCGTGCAGCCGACATGGGGTAAACGACAGCGAGGCGGCGGCACTTACCTACTTGCGCAACGAAACCGGCGACTGCTTCGACGAAGCGGCGGTCAAGGCGTTTCTGCGCCACGGGCCACGGATGGTGGACTTCTTCGAGCGCGAGACAGCCGTCAAATTCGTCCCCACCCTGTACCCCGACTACCACCCGCAGGTGGAGGGTGGCGTCGAGGTCGGCCGCTCGATACTGGCGGCGCCCTACGATATCCGGGGCCTGGGGCCAGACATGGCACGCCTGCGGCCACCGCTCAAGACCATCACTTTCATCGGCATGATGTTCAACTCGTCGAATGCCGACCTCAAGCACTTCTTCAATGTCACGCGTTCACTGACGTCGTTCGCTTATGTGGCCAAGCGCTTGCTGACCCATTTCAAAGAGCTGGCGCTGTACCGGCGTGGTACTCAGGTCACCAGCGGCAATGCCTTGGCGGCGCGGCTGGTGAGGTCGGCGCTGGACCTGGGTATTCCGATTCTGACCGGCACCCCGGCCAGGCAACTGTTACTTGAAGGCAATCGGGTCACGGGGGTGTTGGCCAAGCAAGGCGACAGCGAGCTGCGTATCGAAGCGCGGCGGGCTGTGGTGCTGGCTTGTGGCGGGTTCTCCCACGACCTGCAGCGGTTGAAGCAGGCCTACCCGCATGTGCGTCGCGGCGGTGAGCATTTTTCGCCGGTGCCTGAAGGAAACACGGGTGATGGTGCCCGCATGGCCGAAACATTGGGCGCCAAGGTCGATATCCGCCTGCAAGCCGCAGCGGCCTGGATGCCGGTATCGAAAGTGCCCATGGGGACAGGGCGCTATGTTGCCTTTCCGCATTTGCTCGATCGTTACAAGCCCGGTGTGATCGGGGTGCTGCGCTCGGGCAAGCGCTTCACCAACGAATCGAATTCCTACCACGATGTGGGGGCAGCGTTGATCGAAGCCTGTGCCGAGCAGCCGGAAACCGCCATGTGGCTGGTCTGTGACCGCCGCACCCTGGCCAAGTATGGCCTGGGCTTCGCCAAGCCCGCGCCAATGCCGCTGGGGCCGCTGTTGCGCAATGGCTACCTGCTCAAGGGGCGCAGCCTCGCAGCGCTGGCCGGCAAGGCCGGGATCGATGCCGCCGGGCTGGAGCAGACCGTGCGTGAGTACAACCTGGGCGCCGTTCAGGGTGAGGACCGCCAGTTCGGGCGTGGCACTACCCGCTTCAATCGTTATCTGGCCGACCCGCAACACACGCCCAACCCTTGCGTGGCGCCGCTGGGCGAGGGGCCTTACTTTGCCGTGAAGGTGATCATGGGCGACTTGGGTACCTTCGACGGGATCCGCACCAGTGTGGTCGGCGAAGTGCTTGGCACCGATGAGCGGGCCATCGAGGGGCTGTATGCCGTTGGCAACGACCGCGCAAGCATCATGGGCGGCAACTACCCCGGTGCAGGCATCACCCTGGGGCCGATCATGACCTTTGGCTACATCACCGGGCGCCATCTGGCAGGCGTCGAACAAGGCCTGGCGACTGCGGCCAATGCACGGGAGGTGGCGTGATGGACAAGGCCATTGTCGACCATCGGATCTACACCATCCGCCCACGTGGCATGGCGGCGTTTCTCGAGGCCTTCGACCAGTTGGCGATGCCGATTCTGCTGCGCCATCTGGGGGCGCCACTGGCCTTCTACACCAGCAGCATCGGCCCGCTGAACCAGGTGGTGCACCTGTGGGGCTACGACAGCCTGGAGGACTTCGAAACGCGCAGCGCCGCCCGCGATGCCGACCCGGACTTCGCCGCCTACCTGCACGCCACCCGTGACCTGGTGGTGGCCCAGGAGACGCGGATCATCAGGCCGGTGCGGCTGCACAGCCTCGCTCACCGCTAATGCCACCGGGGCCCTGCACCCGCATAAAAACAACAACAGGTGATACCCATGAACAACGCTATCGATGTGCGCCAACTGATCGACCAGCAACCCATCGGCCGCTACCAGAAGTGGGTGGTCTTTCTGGGGTTTCTGATCATCGCCCTGGACGGGCTGGACGTCGCCATCATCGGTTTCATCGCCCCGCAGCTGAAAAGCGACTGGGGCCTGAACGCGCAAAGCCTGGGCCCGGTGCTGAGCGCCGCCCTCATCGGCCTGGCGCTCGGGGCCTTGATCGCCGGCCCCCTGGCAGATCGCTACGGGCGCAAGGCGGTCTTGCTGGGCAGCGTCCTGCTGTTTGGCGTCTGGACCCTGGCTTCGGCGTTTTCGCCCAACCTTGAAACCCTGGTGGCCCTGCGTTTTCTCACCGGGCTGGGCTTGGGCGCCGCCATGCCCAATGCCAGCACCCTGGTCAGCGAATACGCGCCGGCGCGCAGCCGCTCGTTGCTGATCACCCTGGCGTTCTGCGGTTTTTCCCTGGGCGCGGCGGCAGGCGGCTTTGTCAGTGCCTGGATGATCCCGAACCTGGGCTGGCGCAGTGTGCTGGTGCTGGGGGGCGTGCTGCCGCTGCTGACCTTGCCGTTGCTGTGCTGGCGGCTGCCCGAATCGGTCACCTTCCTGGTCAGCAAGGGTGCCGATGTGCGACGCGTACGCGCCATTGTCAGCCGCCTGGCGCCGGGGCGCATCAGCGCCGACAGCACTTTTGTGCTGCCGCCCAGCACGCCGCGCAGCGGTGGGGCAATTGGCACCATCCTTTCGCCGCGCTATCGCTTCGGCACCTTCATGCTCTGGACCGGCTACGTGCTGGCGTTGTTTCTGGTCTACCTGTTCAGCGGCTGGTTGCCCACTCTGGTGAAGGAGGGCGGTGGCTTCTCGGTAGCCGAAGCGGCCATCGTCACCGCCTGCTTCCAGATCGGCGGGCCGCTGGGGGCGATTTCGGTGGGCTGGGCCATGGACCGCTGCAACCCGCAACGCGTGCTGATGCTGACCTTCCTGTTCAGCGGCGCAGTGATCTTCGCCATTGGCCAGGTGGCCGGGGACTTCACCTGGCTGTGCACGATTGCCTGGGCCGTGGGCTTTGGCCTCAATGGTGCCAGTGTGGGCATGAATGCGCTGGCGGCAGCGTTCTACCCGACCGAAGCGCGCGCGACCGGTGCCAGCTGGATGAGTGGCATCGGCCGTTTCGGGGCGATTCTCAGTGCGTTTGCCGGCGCCCAGATGCTGGCAATGGGGTGGAGCTTCGCGCAGGTGTTCGCGTCGTTGCTTGTGCCGGCGGTGCTGGCTGCGCTGGCCGTTCTGCTGCAAGGGCGCCATGCCGGTTCAGGCCGACGCGCTGCACGGCAGGTGGTGTAATCGGTGCTGGCGTGCAAAAGCCCTGCAGGCCTTGTTCAGTTTTCCCGGCTGTACATCCTGCATTGCGCCAGCAACGCCAGCAGGTTCGGTTCCCGCTCCCGTGCTTTCAAAAACACCACGCCGATATGTTGTTGCAGACGATAGCGCGGCTGCAGGGCAATCAGCCGCACCCGGTTCTCGTACACCGCTGCGATCCGCCCTGGCAGCAGGGCAAAGCCCACGCCCGAGCTGACCATGCTCAGCAGGGTGAAGATATCGTTCACCTGCATGGCCACTTTGGGCTCGAACCCTGCCTGCTGGAATACCCGCGCACCGTCACGGTGGGTGGCGAAGCCTTGGGTCAGGGTGATGAACGTGGAGTCGGCGAGGTCTGCCAGGTCCACCTCGGCTTGTTCGGCAAAGGGCGAGTCGGTGGGGACGGCGAGGAAGATATCGTCGGAGAACAGCGGCAGTTGCTCGCAGGCGGGGTCGCTGACACTTTCGTCGAGCGATACCAGGATGGCCTCCAGTTCGTGGTTTTTCAGGCGTTGCAGCAGGTCGACGTTCGAGCCCAGGGTCAGGTCGATGTTGAGCTCGCTGCGGCGTAGCTTCAGGCCCATGACCAGTTTTGGCACGGTCTTCACGGTCAGCGAATACAGGGCGCCAAGGCGGAAGCGTTCGGCATAGAAGCCTGCGGCCTCGCGGGTGTGGCGGACCATCTGCTCGGCGTCCTGGATCAGCTGGCGGGCTTTTTTTTCCAGCACGTAGGCGCTCTCCAGCGGGATCAGCTGGCGGCCTTCGTGCTTGAACAGGGGGCAACGCAGGGCGTTTTCCAGCGAGTGGATGGCGCGGTGCACGCTGACGGCACTGGTGGCCAGTTCGGCGGCGGCCCGGCCGAGGTTGCCACTGCGCATGAAGGCGAGGAAGGTTTCCAGCTTTTTCAGGGTCAGTTCTTCGTCGATGAGCATGTGGGGGCCTGGGGCAGGGGCGGGTGGGATTGTCTAGTTTGGCAGGTCGTGGGGGTAATGGCAGCTGGGGGTATGGCTTGGGATATTCAGCGCCTAGAGCGCTCAAGGCATGCGCCAAAGCCATCACCCCATCGATTCAATCAACGCCCACAACCGCGGATCATCAAAGTCCCG
Organism: Pseudomonas sp. SWRI68; assembly: GCF_014269165.1. NCBI lineage: Bacteria > Pseudomonadati > Pseudomonadota > Gammaproteobacteria > Pseudomonadales > Pseudomonadaceae > Pseudomonas > Pseudomonas sp. SWRI68. Next base: position 50,015 of record NZ_JABWRU010000017.1, read on the forward strand.
AATCACCAACCCAGCACCCGCCTCCATCAGCCGTTCGGCTGTCTGCGTCGTGGCAACTCCCACCGTAAAGATACCCGCCCCGCTGGCAGCCCGGACCCCAGGCAGCGAGTCCTCGAAGGCCAGCGCCTGACCGGCCACCGCGCCAAGGCGCTGCAGCCCGGTCAGGTAGGGCAGCGGGTCCGGCTTGGCACGTTCAAGCTCTTCGGCCACCAGCACATGCTCGAAACGTGCCCCCAGCCCCATGGCCTGCAACATGTGCTCGGCATTGAGCCGCGGCGCGTTGGTGACCACGCACATGCCCAGGCCATAGGCCTGGGCGTGCTCCAGCAGGCGCAACAGCCCTGGCATCGGCTCGAGCGATGGCGCCAGCGAGCGGAACAACGCCTCTTTGCGGTCTGCCAGTGCCAGGCACTCCTGTGGGCTGGCATCGGCAAACAGCTCGGCGAACAGTTCGCCGTTGGCCCGGCCACTAACCTGCGCATCGAACTGGGCCTGGGACAGTTCGCGGCCATCATGCTCACGCAGCAACTGGCGGAAAGCCTGCAAGTGCAGGGTATCGGTATCGGTAAGGGTTCCGTCGAGGTCGAACAGCAGGGCAGTCAGCATCAGGTATCCAGGTATGAAAAAACACAAGCCCAACGATCATAACCAAAGCTGACGACGAAGGGGGCTGTTCAGTGCGCTGGGAAAAGAGTACAAATGTGCTCCATGGACAATATGACCCCCAAACGCCGCGCCATTCTCGAATTCATTCGTGAGCGCATCACCGACCACGGCCAGCCGCCGAGCCTCGCCGACATCGCCACGCGCTTCGGCTTTGCCTCGCGCAGTGTCGCGCGCAAGCACATCACCGCCCTGTGCCAGGCCGGTTACATCGACGTCACGCCAAACCAGGCGCGTGGCATTCGCCTGGCCCAGCCCCTGCGCCGCCCGGAAATACTCGAAGTGCCCGTGTTGGGCCAGGTCGCCGCAGGTGCGCCGATCGGCCCGGACCTCGGTATCCACGAGCAATTGCTGATCGACCCCAGCCTGTTCCGGCGCACTCCCGATTACCTGTTGAAGGTGCGCGGTGACTCGATGATCGACGACGGCATCTTCGACGGTGACCTGGTCGGCATTCGCCAGCAGGGCGAGGCCCGTGACGGGCAGGTCGTGGTTGCCCGCCTGGACGGCGAGGTGACCATCAAGCGCTTGCAGCGCCAGGCCGGTGGTTACCGGCTGCTGCCACGCAACCCGGCCTATGCGCCGATCGATGTGGGGCCTGAACAGGCGTTCTTCATCGAAGGCGTGTTCTGCGGCCTGCTGAGGCGCGACTGATGGGCGCGGTGGTCGATCTCGACAGGCTGCTCGACCAGCGTCAGGTCTGGCGCGGTCGGCAGGTTCAGGCTCGGCCCCTGGGGTTGCAGCCCACCGGCCATGCCGCGCTGGACCAACGCCTTGCCGAGGGCGGCTGGCCGGCCGCAGCGCTCAGCGAACTGTTGCTGGCCAGCCCCGGTTGCGGTGAGCTGCAGTTGCTGTGGCCTTCGCTGGCACGCCTGACCGCTGAAGGCGGGCGGGTAGTGCTGGTCGCGCCGCCGTTTATTCCCTTTGCCCCGGCCTGGCAGGCAGCGGGGGTGGATTTACGCTGGCTGGTTCAGGTCGCCGCCGCCCCGGTCGACGCGCTCTGGGCGGCTGAGCAATGCCTGCGCTCGGGCAGTTGCGCCGCCGTGCTGTGCTGGCCAGAACGCGCCGATGACCGTGCACTGCGGCGCCTGCAGGTGGCCGCCGAGACCGGCCAGGCGCTGGCCTTCGCCTGCCGCCCGCAGCAGGCGGCAAACAACCCGTCGCCAGCCGCTTTGCGCATTGCCATCGACACCCGGCCAGCACAATGGCGCGTGCTCAAGAGCCGAGGTGGCATGCCCCCGGCGCTGCCCATCGCCTGCCCCGGGCAGGGCTGATGCATCATGCTCTGGGCCTGCATTCTGCTGCCACAGCTGGCGCTGGACACAGTGCTGCGTGAACGCGACGACCCCGATACGCCACTGGTGCTGATTGGCGGCCCCACTCAGCGGCGCGTCTTGCAGGCGGTCAACCCCGCTGCTGCGGCATTGGGCCTGCGTGCCGGGCAGACCCTGACAGCAGCCCGTGCCCTGGCCGATGGCTTCACCTGCGTGGAGGCCGACGGCAAACGCATCGAACAGTTGCAACAACTGCTGGCAGCCTGGGCCTATCGCTTCAGCGCCCAGGTGAGCCTGCATTACCCACGGGCGCTGCTGCTTGAAGTAGGCTCCAGCCTGCAATTGTTCGGCCCCTGGCCCTTGTTCGAGGCACGGCTGCGCCAAGAGCTTGGCGAGTTGGGCTTGCGTCAGCGCATTGTGCTGGCCAGCAACCCGGTGGCGGCGCGCATGCTCGCCAATGGCCACGATGGCTTGGCGGTGACCTGCGCCGAAGAGGCGCGCGCAGTGCTGGCACGCATGCCAATCGAGCGTGTCGGGCTGCCTCAGGAGGCCGCCGAGGCCTTTGCCCGCATGGGGCTGCGCCAGCTCGGCCAGGTCATGGCCTTGCCTCGCGATGCCCTGGCCAAACGCTTTTCTGCCCAGGTACAGCTGCACTTGGACCAGTTGCTGGGCCTGCGTAACCTGGGGTTGGCTTTCTACCAGCCGCCTGACCGCTTCGAAGCGCGTCTGGAGCTGAACTTTGACGTTGAATCGCACCAGGCGCTGCTGTTCCCATTGCGCAGAATGCTCAATGACCTTGGCGCCTTCCTGGCCGGGCGCGATTGCGGCGTGCAACGCTTCTGCCTGCACCTGGAGCATGCCGAAGGGCCTGACACGCAACTGCAGGTGGGCCTGCTGGCGGCCGAGCGTGATGCCGGCATGCTCTTCGAGTTGGCCAAAGGGCGGCTGGAGCCGCTGCAGCTGCGCGCCCCGGTACGCAACCTGCGCCTGGTCGCCGATGACTTGCCACCCTTCGTGCCCCAGCGCCAGGCGCTGTTCGACCCCCGCGCGCAGCAGGCGCAGCCTTGGGAGCAGCTACGTGAGCGGTTGCGTGCGCGCTTGGGCGATGAGGCGGTAAAAGGGCTGAGCGCCGAGGCCGACCATCGCCCCGAATGTGCCTGGCAAGCGGTGGAGCAGGGCGCACGCGCGAGCCTGCAACTGATGCCAGGTAGCCGCCCCGGCTGGCTGCTCCCGACGCCTTTGGCACTTGACGACGCAGGGCACCGCTTGTTGGGCCAAGCCGAGCGCATCGAATCGGGCTGGTGGGACGGTGGCGACGTGCGTCGCGACTACTACCGCATCGAAACCCGCGAAGGGCTGCGTGGCTGGGCCTACCGCGACCTCAGCCAGCCTGGCCCCTTGTGGCTGCAAGGTTGGTTCGCATGAATACATTCGGCTATGCCGAATTGCATTGCCTGTCGAACTTCAGCTTCCAGCGGGGTGCGTCGAGTGCCGATGAGTTGTTCCGGCGTGCCCGCGAGCAGGGCTACCAAGCCTTGGCGATCACCGATGAGTGCACCCTGGCCGGTATCGTGCGCGCCTGGCAGGCGGCCAAGGAGCACCAGCTGCAACTGATTGTTGGCAGTGAAATACGCCTGCAGGATGGCCCCAGGCTGGTGCTGCTGGCGGAAAACCTGGCGGGCTACCAGAGCCTGTGCGCACTGATTACCCGTGCGCGACGGCGGGCGGAAAAGGGCGCGTATCAGGTGTTCGGCGATGACCTGCGCGCGCACAATCAAGGGTTGCTGGTGCTATGGATTGCCGACGACCCCGATGACTCTGCGCCTGGCCACTGGCTGCACACGTTGTTCGCCGAGCGGCTCTGGCTGGCGGTGCACCTGCACCGTGGCAGTAATGATGAAGTGCGCCTTGGCAAGCTTCGCGAACTGGCGGGCAAGGTCGGTATCCGCGCCGTGGCCTGCGGCGACGTGCACATGCACGTACGCGGTCGCCGTGCCCTGCAGGATTGCATGACCGCCATCCGCCAGCACTGCCAGGTAGCCGAGGCCGGGCGCCACCTGTTCGCCAATGGCGAGCGCCACCTGCGCACCCCGCAGCAGCTGCAGGAGCTGTACCCCGCCGATTTGCTGGCCGAGACCCTGGCCATTGCCGAACGCTGCCGTTTCGACCTCAGCGAACTCAAGTACCAGTACCCGCGTGAGCTGGTGCCCGAAAGCCATACCCCCGCAAGCTGGCTGCGCGAACTGTGCGAGCGAGGCTTGCCGTTGCGCTGGCCGGCCGGGCCGAGCGACAAGGTGCGCGAAGTGCTGGCACGGGAGCTGGCATTGATCGAAGAGCTGGCTTACGAAAGCTACTTCCTGACCGTGCACGACATCGTCGCCTTCGCCCGCAGCCAGCGTATCCTCTGCCAGGGCCGGGGTTCGGCAGCCAACTCGGTGGTGTGTTTCGTGCTGGGGATTACCGAACTCGACCCCATGCAGCACCGCCTGCTCTTCGAGCGATTCCTGTCACGCGAGCGCAACGAGCCGCCCGACATCGACGTGGACTTCGAGCACGACCGCCGCGAAGAAGTGATCCAGTACGTGTTTCGTCGCTATGGCCGGCATCGCGCCGCACTCACCGCAGTGGTCAACACCTATCACGCTGCCGGTGCGGTGCGTGATGTGGCGCAGGTACTGGGGCTGCCGGCCGATCAGGTGGATGCACTGGCCAAGTGCTGCGGCCGCTGGAGCGATCGCATCCCCGATGCACAGCGCTTGGCCGAAGCGGGTTTCGAGGCCAGCAGCCCATCGTTGCGGCGGGTGCTGATTCTGGCCGCTGAGCTGATCGGCTTTCCCCGGCACCTGTCGCAACACCCTGGCGGCTTTGTCATCTCGCAGCAACCGCTGGACCAACTGGTGCCGGTGGAAAACGCCGCGATGCAAGACCGCACGGTGATCCAGTGGGACAAGGACGACCTGGACATGGTCGGGCTGCTCAAGGTCGATGTGCTGGCCCTGGGCATGCTCAGCGCCTTGCGCCGTTGTTTCGACTTGCTGCAACGCCACCGTGGCCGGCAGCTGACCTTGGCGAGCATTCCTGCTGAGGACCCGGCTACCTACGCGATGATCAGCCGGGCCGAGACCATGGGCGTGTTCCAGATCGAATCACGGGCGCAAATGGCCATGTTGCCTCGGCTCAAGCCCACCACCTTCTACGACCTGGTGATCGAGGTGGCCATCGTGCGCCCCGGGCCGATCCAGGGCGACATGGTCCACCCTTACTTGCGCAGGCGCCTGAAGCAGGAACCGGTCACCTACCCCTCGCCGAAGTTGCAGGAAGTGTTCGAGCGTACCCTGGGGGTGCCGCTGTTTCAGGAACAGGTCATGGAACTGGCCATGGTGGCTGCCGACTACAGCCCGGGCGAGGCCGACCAGTTGCGGCGCAGCATGGCCGCCTGGAAGCGCCACGGTGGGCTGGAGCCGCACCGTGAGCGGCTGATACAAGGCATGTTGCGCAATGGTTACGACTTGTCGTTTGCCGAGCGCATCTTCGAGCAGATCAAGGGCTTCGGCAGCTATGGCTTTCCTGAGTCTCACGCGGCCAGCTTTGCCTTGCTGTGTTATGCGAGCAGTTGGCTCAAGTGCCATGAGCCGGCCATTTTCAGCTGTGCGTTGGTCAACAGTTGGCCCATGGGTTTCTACAGCCCCGACCAACTGCTGCAGGAGGCCAGGCGCCAAGGTATCGAGGTGCGGCCGGTGGATGTGTTTCACAGCGAGTGGGATTGCACGCTCGAGCGCGTGGCTGACAATGCCCTAGCCATTCGCCTGGGGTTGCGGCAGATTCGGGGCTTTGCCGAGGCCGATGCTCGGCGCCTGGAGCAGGCGAGGGCGCAACGGCCCTGGCGCGATGTCGAAGATCTGTGCCTGCGTGCAGGGCTCGACCAGCGTGCCCGCGCCCGCCTGGCGGACGCCGGGGCACTGAGGGCCCTGGCGCGTGACCGCCACCAGGCGCGCTGGCAGGTGGCGGCGGTGCAACCGCAACTGCCCTTGTTCGCTGAAGTGGACGCAGCGCCAGAGGGCGCGGTGGCGCTACCGGCGCCGACCGTAGGTGAAGACCTTGTCAGCGATTATCAGACCTTGGGTACCACGCTTGGGCCACACCCGTTGACACTGCTGCGCCCACGCTTGCGCGCCTTGGGCTGTCGCAGTTCGTGCGAGCTGGCTGCTGTCGAGCATGGCGACAGCATTGCCGTGGCCGGGCTGGTGGTGGGCAGGCAACGCCCGCAAACCGCCAGCGGGGTGACGTTCGTGACGTTGGAGGATGAGTACGGCATGGTCAATGTGGTGGTGTGGCGTGACTTGGCCGAGCGGCAGCGGCGAGCATTGGTGGGCTCGCAATTGCTCAAGGTGAGCGGGCGGCTGGAGCAGGAGAATGGCGTTCGCCACCTGATCGCCCGGCGGCTGGAGGATGTCAGCCCCTTGCTGCAGGGGCTGGATGTTCGTAGCCGCGATTTTCACTGAGCCGCTCCCAAGGGCGGTGTCGGTCAGACCATCGCCAACCGTTGTTTGCGGGCCGGCGGTGGAAACGCCCGGTCGATTGCCCGTAGGTCTTCGCTGCTCAAGGTCAGCACACCCGCCGCCGCATTCAGCCGCACATGTTCTGGCGCTACCGCCTTGGGAATGGCGATCACCCCATCTTCACGTGTCACCCAGGCCAGACTGACCTGGGCCGTTGACGCGCCATGGCGCTCGGCGATCTCCAGCAGCACAGGATGCTGCAGCAACTGCCCGGCCTGAGCCAGTGGGCAGTACGCCATGGTTGGCAATGCACGCTTCTGGCTCCACGGCAGCAGGTCGAACTCGATGCCGCGCTGCGTCGGGTTGTACAGCACCTGGTTGGTGGCGCAATCGGGGTTGTTCAACTCGCGCAGGTCATCGACGTCGAAGTTGGACACCCCCCAGCGCTTGATCTTGCCCTGTTCGCGCAGGCGCTCGAACGCCTCGACGGTCTGTTCAAGTGGATGCTGGCCACGCCAATGCAGCAGGTACAGGTCGATGCAGTCGGTACCCAGGCGTTTGAGGCTGCGCTCGCAGGCAGCCGGCACGCCCCGCGTACTGGCATTGTGCGGGTAGACCTTGCTGACCAGAAACACCTGGTCGCGACGCCCGGCGATGGCCTGGCCGACCACTTCCTCCGCGCCGCCCTCGGCATACATTTCAGCGGTATCGATCAGGCTCAGGCCAAGCTCGATACCCTGTTGCAGGGCAGACACCTCTGCTGCACGGCGGCCGGGGTCTTCACCCATGTACCAGGTGCCCTGGCCAATGGCCGGAACGCTCGAACCTGCCAGTTTCACGTGTCGCATGTCACCTCCGGGATCAGGGTATGGGAAAGCAGTACCTCGAGCAGCGCTTGCGCTGCGGTGGACAATTTGTGCTCGCTCAGGGCAATGACACCGATGCGCCGTTCAACCGAGGGCTCGACCAAGGGCAGGCAGCGGGCGCCGAGCTCCTGCATCTGGTTGATGCACAGCGCCGGTACTGCGCTGACGCCCAGGCCACTGGCAACCATGCGCCCAATGGTCGACAGCTGATGGCTTTCGAACGCCACTGCCAGTTTGCCGTGCCTGGCCGCAACGTTCTGTTCCATCAGCAGACGCACCGCCGAAGGGCGCTGCAAGGCAATGAAATCTTCGGCCAGCAGTTGCGCCCAACTGACCCTGGGCAACAATGCCAACGGTGAGTCGGCGGGTACCACGGCGACGAAGCGGTCCATGTACAACGGGTAGAAGGCCAGGCCATCGGTGTTGTCCGGTTCGAAGCCGATGCCCAGTTCGACGCGACGATGGCGCACCAGTTCCAGTACCTGTTCGTTGATCACATCGTGCACGGTGACGTTGACCTTCGGGTAGCGCTGGCGAAACACCTTGAGCGAGCGGGGCAGCAAGTTGCCTGCAAAAGCCGGCATAGCCGCCACTGAAACCCGCCCCAGTTGCAGGGTGAAGCGCTGGCGCAGCAGTTCTTCGGTGTCGTCCCAGTCGGCCAGCAGGCGCCGCGCCAGTGGCAGCAGTACTTCACCTTCGGCCGTCAGGCTGACACTGCGGGTGGTGCGGCTGAGCAAGGCGCCGCCGAGGTTTTCCTCAAGGGCCTTGATGGTCAGGCTCAATGCCGGTTGCGAAACATGCAGATGCTCGCCGGCCTGGGCGAAGCTTTGGTACTTGGCCACGGCGACGAAGGCGCGGAGTTGCTTGACGTTCATGACGGGCCTACTGTTTGTTTTGAAAACGTTATCAATCAATGATGAAAACAAAATTAACAAATCAGTCGTCTGCGGTGAAGATGTCAGCACACGCTCACCGACAGCCTCGTCGGTTCAACAACTACAAAAGGCGGATCAACATGGCCGGACTGGACAAGCGCGTAGCAACCTATGAAGAGGCCCTTGACGGCCTGACCGACAACATGACGGTACTGGCCGGTGGCTTTGGCCTGTGCGGCATCCCGGAAAACCTCATCAACGAGATCAAGCGCCGTGGTGTCAAGGGCCTGACCGTGGTCTCCAACAACTGCGGTGTCGATGGTTTCGGCCTGGGGGTACTGCTGGAAGAGCGCCAGATTCGCAAGATGATCGCTTCCTACGTGGGCGAGAACGCCGAATTCGAACGCCAACTGCTCAGTGGTGAACTGGAAGTCGAACTCACCCCACAAGGTACCCTGGCCGAAAAAATGCGCGCCGGCGGCGCTGGCATCCCGGCCTTCTTCACTGCCACCGGCTATGGCACCCCGGTCGCCGATGGCAAGGAAGTGCGTGAATTCAAAGGCCGCCATTACATTCTCGAAGAATCCATCACCGGTGACTTCGCCATCGTCAAGGGCTGGAAGGCCGACCATTACGGCAACGTGGTGTACCGCAACACCGCGCAGAACTTCAACCCGCTGGCGGCCACCGCCGGCAAGATCACCGTGGTTGAAGTGGAAGAGATCGTCGAACCGGGCGTGCTGCTGCCCAGCGAGATCCACACCCCCGGTATTTTCGTGGACCGCGTGATTGTCGGCACCTTCGAAAAGCGTATCGAAAAGCGCACCGTCAAGGCCTGAGCGCCATCCTTCAGAACAACAAAGAGATCCTGACCATGGCACTGACCCGCGAACAGATGGCGCAACGCGTCGCCCGTGAACTGAAGGACGGCTACTACGTCAACCTTGGCATTGGCATTCCGACCCTGGTGGCCAACTACGTACCCGACGATATGGATGTCATGCTGCAGTCGGAAAACGGCTTGCTCGGCATGGGCGAGTTCCCTACCGAAAGCACGATCGATGCCGACATGATCAACGCCGGCAAGCAGACCGTTACCGCCCGCCGTGGCGCCTCGATCTTCGATTCGGCGCAATCGTTCGTCATGATCCGTGGCGGCCACGTCGACCTCACCGTGCTGGGCGCCTTCGAAGTGGATGTGCAAGGCAACATCGCCTCGTGGATGATCCCCGGCAAGCTGGTCAAGGGCATGGGCGGCGCCATGGACCTGGTGGCCGGTGCCGACAACATCATCGTCACCATGACCCACGCCTCCAAGGACGGTGAGTCCAAGTTGCTGGAGCGTTGCAGCCTGCCGTTGACCGGTGCCGGTTGCATTCGCAAGGTACTGACCGACCTTGCCTACCTGGAAATCGACAATGGCGCCTTTATCCTGCGCGAGACGGCGCCGGGGGTGAGCGTCGAAGAAATCATCGAGAAGACCGCCGGCAAGCTGATCGTGCCGGATGATGTGAAAGAGATGACGTTCTAACCTCTGCTGTGATCATCAACCCTGTGCGAGCGAGCTTGCACAGGGTTTTTGCTGTTGATTCAAGATCAGTTCGACAAAACCAATAAAAGGACATGACTGTGGCCGCTGAAATCCAAGACAGCCGTTCCGCCCGCTTTGCCTTGCGCTGTTCCAACTGGGCTGAACGCTGGTTCCCTGATTCCTGGGTATTCGCCGCCCTTGCGGTAGTGCTGGTGTGCCTGGGTGCCCTGGTGATGGGCGCCAAACCGACCGACACCGCCAAGGCCTTCGGCGATGGTTTCTGGAGCTTGATCCCGTTCACCATGCAGATGGCGTTCGTGGTCATTGGCGGCTATGTGGTGGCCAGCTCGCCGCCTGCCGCTCGGCTGATCGACCGCTTGGCGCGTATCCCCAGCAACGGCCGTTCGGCGGTGTGCTGGGTTGCGCTGGTCTCGATGCTGGCCTCGTTGCTCAATTGGGGCCTGTCGCTGGTCTTCGGAGGCCTGCTGGTGCGCGCCCTGGCGCGCCGCACTGACCTGAAAATGGATTACCGCGCCGCTGGCGCCGCTGCCTACCTGGGGCTTGGCGCGGTATGGGCGCTGGGCCTTTCGTCGTCGGCGGCGCAACTGCAGGCCAACCCGGCCAGCTTGCCGCCGTCGATTCTGTCGATCACCGGGGTGATTCCGTTCACCGAAACCATCTTCCTCTGGCAGTCGGGGGTCCTGCTGGCGGCGCTGGTGATCGTATCGCTGGTGGTGGCCTATGCCACCGCCCCAGGCGCGACCAGCGCGCGTACGGCGGAACAATGCGGCGTCGACCCAAGCTTCACCGCGCCGCCACCGGCCCAGCGCAGCCGGCCCGGCGAGTGGCTGGAGTACAGCCCGATCCTGACCTTGCTGCTGGTGGCCCTGGCCGGTGGTTGGCTGTACCAGGAGTTCGCCACCAAGCCTGCAATCACCGCCATCTCCGGGCTTAACACCTACAACTTCCTGTTCATCATGCTGGGTGCCTTGCTGCACTGGCGCCCGCGCAGCTTCCTCGATGCGGTGACCCGTGCCGTGCCCACCACCACCGGGGTGCTAATCCAGTTCCCGTTGTATGGCTCGATCGCGGCGATCCTCACCCAGGTCAAGGGAGTGGACGAACAGACCCTGGCCCACCACATTTCCACCTTCTTCGTACAGATCGCCTCCCACGATACCTACGCCGTGCTGATGGGCGTGTACTCGGCAGTGCTGGGCTTCTTCATCCCCTCGGGCGGGGGCAAATGGATCATCGAGGCGCCCTATGTGATGCTGGTGGCCAATGACCTGCAATATCACCTGGGGTGGGCCGTGCAGATCTACAACGCTGCCGAAGCCCTGCCAAACCTGATCAACCCGTTCTACATGCTGCCGCTGCTGGGCGTGCTGGGCCTCAAGGCGCGCGACCTGATCGGCTTCTCGTTCGTGCAATTGCTGGTGCATGCACCCTTGGTACTGGTGCTGCTGTGGGCGTTGGGTACGACATTGCAGTATGTGCCGCCCGTGATGCCTTGAGATCAGGGCCAGCATTTCGCGCGCAGTCCACGTATCATCGGTGCGCGCGAGCCTTGCATCTGCCTTCGCCTGGGAAAACTGCGTCACATGTCTATCCGATTGAAATTGCTGAGAAAGAAACTGGGCCTGACCCTGGAATTGCTGGCCGAGAAAACCGGCATGACCAAGAGTTACCTGTCCAAGGTCGAGCGTGGCCTGAACACGCCGTCGATCGCTGCGGCGCTGAAGCTGGCGCGAGCGTTGAACGTCAATGTCGAAGAATTGTTCGCTGAAGAACAAACCGCGCAGCACCGTTACAGCCTGGTGCGTCATGCTGAGCGCCAGGCCCTGGTGGGCGACGGCACAGGGCCGGGGTACGCGGCACTCACCAGCCAGGTGGGTCAGCGCAGCCTGTTGCCGTTCCTGATCCAGCCGCCGACCGAGTTCAGTGACCCGACGTTCAAGGAGCACCAGGGCGAGGAGTTTCTGTTCGTTCATGCAGGCCAGGTAGAGGTGGATTTCATGAACGAACGGGTGCTGCTGGAGCAGGGTGATGCCTTGCATTTCAATGCCCAGACGCCGCACCGGCTGCGCTCTGTGGGGCCGCAGCCGGCGCAGTTGCTGGTTGTGGTACACGACGACGGCGAATGAGGGCAGGGTGATGATCGAGGTGTCGCGGTTCTGGCGGGATCCGGCATTGCCCTTCGTCGAAGCCCGGCGCGTAGGGGACGGTCGCCAGGTGTGCTACGCCGCCCACTCCCATGAGAGTTTTTCCATCGGCGTCATCACCGGTGGGCGCAGTACTTACCTGACCGGCGATAGCCAGATCGAAGTGAGCGCCGGTGCTACGGTGCTGATGAACCCTGGGGTTGTGCATACCTGCAACCCCATTGAGGGCCAGGCCTGGTCTTACCTGATGCTGTTCGTGGATCTGCCATGGCTGCAGGCGCTGGGTTTTCAACTGCCTTTACAGACCTGCAGCACCTCGCCGCGCCTCTATAGCCGCGTTTTACAGGTATTTGCAGACCTGTTCGACGACGACCTGACTGATCGTGAAGGCCGCGTAGCGACATTTTTTGACACACTGCCAAGCCTGCTAGGTGCCACGCCAGCTTTGAACGTGCCGGAACACCCTCGGCTGGACGCAGCTGCTGCCTTCATTCGCGCACACCGTACCGACCCACTGAGCCTTGAAGACATCTGCATGGCCAGTGGCTTATCCCGGTCTTACCTGATTCGGGCCTTTCGCCAGCGTTTCGGCCTGACGCCCCATGGCTACCTGGTTGACCAACGCGTGCAGCTCGCCCGGGCGTACCTGCGCAAGGGCCGTGCTATTGCCGAAGTGGCACTGGCGGCCGGTTTCGCCGACCAGGCGCACTTGCAGCGTGCGTTCAAGCGACACCTGGCGGCAACACCGGGGCATTACTGCAAGAGTGACCCGTCGCTCAGATGACCAGATACGCAGCACTGGCAACCAACAACACGGCCAGCCCGCGGTTCAGCAAGCGCATCTGCCGGGCGTTGCCCAGGCACTGGCGAATCACGCTTCCGGCCCATGCCCAGCTGGCCACCGAGACAAAACAGATCGGCCCATAGATCCAAGTGAATAGCCACAGCAGTTGCTGTTCGCCGCCGGTGTAGGCGCCGACACCCGCCACCGCCGCCAGCCATGCCTTGGGGTTGAGCCACTGCATCGCTGCGCCATGCCAGGCCGAGGGCGCGCTCTGCCGGTGCTCGCCACCTAGCTGGCCATCATCGCTGGCCAGTTTCCAGGCCATGTACAGCAAAAAAGCCACCCCACCCCAGTGCAGTAGCACGCCCAGCAGCGGCCAGTGCAGCAGCAGTTCATGCAGGCCCAGCCCGACCAGTACCAGCAGCAGGCAGAACCCCAGCGTCGCACCGGCCACATGGGCCAGGCTAGCGCGCAGGCCATGACGGGCACCGCTGCCCAGGGCGACGATGTTGACCGGGCCAGGGGAGATCGAGGCCGCCAGCGCGAAAGCGGCCATGGACAAAGACAGACTCATGAGGGCAATCCTGTGAGGGGAGTTGCCGAGCATCTTCGGGCTGCGGTGCTCTGGCGTATTGAACAAAAGTCCCCAATGAGCTGTTACAGGTTTTGTAATAGTTTCTCACTGTCAGAAAAACCTGCTGTGATTGTACGATCGCTTACCCAATTTCTACCCAGGTAACTATGAGCACCTTCGCGGAGCCCCCCAGTCTTCGGCCTTCTCGGCCATCCTTCAACCGTCCCTGTGACGCTTCCCTTGTGAGTACCCGGTAATGGAATGGCTAGCCGACCCCACGGCCTGGCTAGGCCTGTTGACGCTTATCGTCCTCGAGCTGGTGCTGGGTATCGACAACCTGGTGTTCATCGCCATCCTGGCCGACAAGTTGCCGCCCCATCAGCGCGACCGTGCGCGGATCATCGGTTTGAGCCTGGCGCTGATCATGCGCCTGGGCTTGTTGGCAAGTATCTCGTGGATGGTGACGCTGACCGCGCCGCTGATCGAGGTATTTGGCAAGAGTTTCTCGGGCCGTGACCTGATCATGCTGTTCGGTGGTGTATTCCTGCTGTTCAAGGCCACCATGGAGCTGCACGAACGGCTTGAAGGGCACGTCACTCAGGCCAGTGGCGTGGTACGCCACGCGGCGTTCTGGCCGATTGTTGCGCAAATCGTCGTGCTCGATGCGGTGTTCTCGCTGGACGCCGTGATCACCGCCGTGGGCATGGTCGAGCAGCTGTCGATCATGATGATTGCGGTGATCTTCTCGATCGGCATCATGATTGTCGCCAGCAAACCGCTGACCCGCTTCGTCAACGCCCACCCGACAGTGATCATGCTGTGCCTGGGCTTCTTGATGATGATCGGCTTCAGCCTGACCGCCGAAGGCCTGGGCTTCCATATACCGAAAGGCTACCTGTACGCGGCCATTGGCTTCTCGATCCTGATCGAAGTGTTCAATCAGTTGGCCCGCGCACGCCGCAAACGCAGCCTGCAGCAGCATCGGCCGCTGCGTGAGCGTACTGCCCATGCGGTACTGCGCCTGCTGGGTGGCCGTCGGGTCGAGGCCGACGAGGTGGGCGAAGAAATCGCCGACCTGGTCGGGGGCGGCGGCGAAGAGGTGCTGTTCGACCGCCGGGAGCGGGTAATGATCAGTGGTGTACTGAACCTTGCCGAGCGGCCGATCCGCACGGTGATGACCGCACGCACCGAAGTCGATGTGATCGACCTTGCGCAGCCGGCCGCGGCCATAGCCGAAGCCCTGGCGAATTCGCCGTACTCACGCCTCCCGTTGATCCGCGATGGTCGCATCGATGAGCCGCTGGGCTTCGTGCACAAGAAGGAGTTGTTCAAGGAGCTGCTGTCGGGAAGCCAGCCAGACCTGGAGCGCATGGCGCGGGCCCCTTTGAACCTGCTGGAAAGCTTCAGCATCCTCAACGCCCTTGAACAGATGCGTGGCCAATCTACCCATATCGCCTTCGTGGTCAACGAATTCGGTGATTTCACCGGCCTGCTGACCATGACCGATATCCTTGAGTCGATTGCCGGTGAGTTGCCAGATGCCAGCGAAGTGGAAGGCCCGGGTATCGTTGAGGAGGGTGAAGGCTTTGTCGTCAGCGGCGCCCTGAACCTCAGCCAGGTCCAGGCACGTACCGGCTTCAGTGCCCGTGCCACCGAGGATTACCAGACCCTCGCGGGCCTGGTGATGAGCTTGCTGGACCGCCTGCCGGTGGTGGGTGATCGCTTGGCCTGGAATGGCTGGATCATGACTGTGGAGGCTGTTGAAGAGCGGCGCGTGCGCCAGGTACGGCTTATACCGAACGGCGACGCTGACGCAGCAGGTGCTTGAAACCTTCCACAACCAGTACCAGCACTGCGGCCCAGATCGGCAGGTAAGTCAGCCACTGATCCGGGCCGATGCTTTCACCCAGCAGCAGGGCCACGCCCACCAGCAATACCGGCTCGACGTAGCTGAGCAGGCCAAACAGGCTGAACGGCAACAGACGGCTGGCCAGCACATAGGCGATCAGGGCCGAGGCGCTGATCGCTCCCAATACCGGGATCAAGGCGTAAAGGCCAGGGTGGGCAAGCAGGTCCGCCGCTGACAACGGCCCCTGGATCACGAAGTACAGCGCCCATGGCAACAGCAGGCACATGTCGCACCACAGGCCGCCCAGGTGGTCGGTGCGGCAGCGTCGGCGCAGCACGAAGTAGATCGGGTAGCCGATCATCACCACCAGGGTTTCCCAGGCGAAGCTGCCATGCTGGTACAACTCGTGCCCGACACCCAGCGCAGCGCAGCACACCGCCACCTTCTGCAGGTGCGACAGGCGTTCGCCGTAGACCAGGCGGCCGGTCAGGACCATGGTCAGCGGCAGCAGGAAGTAGCCCATCGACACTTCCAGGCTGCGCCCATGCAGCGGTGCCCACAGGAACAGCCACAGTTGCACCCCCATAAGCCAGGACGTACCGACCATCCCCAGCAGCAGCACCGGTGTGCGCCGCACCCGCGCCAGCAGCTCGCCGACCCGTTTCCAGTCCTTCGAGGCCAGCATGAACAGGGTGAGGCAGGGCAGCGTCAACAGCGTGCGCCAGCCAAAGATCTCTTCGCCATCGAGCGGCGTGAGCAGGGAGGTATAGAAGTACATCACAGCGAACAAGCAAGACGCCATGACCGATGAAAGGATGCCTTTTGACACGAATGCCTCGAATAGGGGAGTTGAGCGTGTGGATCAGCCGCGCATGATCTCAGGGGGCGCGTCCTGCGGCAACCGCGAGACACCGGAGCGTGCGGCCAGCGCTTCGAGGAACGCCTCTGCAGGCATGGGCCGGGCGAACAAGTAGCCTTGCTGGAAGTCCACCGCGTGCTGGGCCAGGTAGTCGCGCTGGGCCTCGGTTTCCACGCCTTCGGCGACGATGCCCAGGCCCAATTTGCCCGACAGCTCGATGACAGTGTCGAGGATGTGCAGGGACAGCGCGTCGACACCGATCATGGCGACGAAGCTCTGGTCGATCTTCAGGTAGTCGACCTTGAACTGGCGCAGGTAGTTGAGGCTCGACTGGCCCGTGCCGAAGTCATCAAGGGCAATCATCACGCCCATATCATGCAGTTTCTCGAACAACTCCAAGGCCACTGGGGTGGCTTCGATCAGCTTGCGTTCGGTCAGCTCCAGGGTCAGTGCCACCCGGCCGGGTGGAAAGTGCTGAAGGAAAGTCCGGCAGTCGTCGAGCAGGCTCAGGTCGCGGCAATGGTCGGCGGTGATGTTGATGCCGATGTGAAAGCCATCTTCCAGCAGCGCGGCATACGGTGCCAGGCTCTGCGCGGTGTGCAGCATCAGCGCGCGGGTCATGGCGACGATCTGGCCGCCGTGTTCGGCGTAGGGGATGAACAGGTCGGGGCGCACCAGGCCTTCCCGTGGGTGGTTCCAGCGCATCAGCACTTCGGCGCCCGCCCAGCGGTAATCACCCTTGCGCACCACGGGTTGGAAGTACGGCAGAAATTCGTCAGCCTCAAGGGCGCGCTGCAACTCGGCACGTGGCGAGGTGGCACGGCGGATTTGCCAGTGGCACGCGGCCCCGGCCAGCACGCCGAGCACCATCAGCAAGCTGAGCAGGGCGGGGTAGTGGCTGCGCAGCAACTGGCCTTGCTTTTCGGCGCCATAGCCGCCGTACACGCTGAACGGGTAGCGGGTCGAGCTCAGCGTCACGGCGGCAGTCGCAGCCGTGGGGGGCACGCCTTTGTGGACGATACCGTCCTTGCCCATCCAGTCGTTGCCGACGCGAATCTGCAACGTATCGTCCGGGCCGATCAGGCGCAGGGCCGTGAGCAGGTGGTCGCCATCCACGGTGCTGATCGCCCCGTGGTCGCCCTCGCTGGCCCGGTACACCAGCAGCGGGTGGCCCGGCGTCACCGAGTTGCCATCCATCAGCCAGAGCGTGCCGTTGGTGTACTCGCCCGCGTCGACGACCTCATCGAACTCCCCGAACAGCGATGAGCAATACAGCGTGTTGTGCTGAAAAAGGTTGGTCGAGCGGACGAAGGCATTACGGGTGACCTGGCCACGCAGGGCCAGTTTGACCTGTGTGCAGGGGCTACCTGCCAAGGGCAGCAGCGCGTAGGCGGTGTTGGACAAGCTGTCGAGAATGCGCTCGACATGCTCGACCACTTGGGCGGCGGTGGCATGGCTGCTGGCGCGCAGGTCGCGATCGATCTGCCAGTTCATCACTGCCAGGCCACACGCCACCGGGACTACGCCGATCGCCCAGGGCAGCAGGGTGCGCCAGCTCCAGCCGGCGCGGCGTCTAGTGGTAAGGGGCATGCTGGCCTAATGTGATGGAAGGTAACGTGCAGAGGATAGCCGCTTGTCAGGGAGCGTGGCTAACTAAAGCGCGACAAAGCAATTTACGCACTGTAGAATCCGGTTACGAATACAACAATAAGGTTCTCCACCTCCGGAGAATCAAGCCCGCCGAGAATGGGTCCATATGACAAACCATGGGTTCAAACTGATCATTGGTGACTTCCTCGCTCGCAGCGTGCGCGGCATCCCGTGCTCACCGCCTGTTCTGTTCTACATCCCCGGAAATCACTAATTTTTCGCTGTAGATGAGGACAAGAACATGGCAGATATTTTCGAAAATCCAATGGGCCTGATGGGCTTCGAGTTCATCGAGCTGGCATCGCCGACACCTGGCGTGCTCGAGCCGGTTCTGCAGATACTCGGCTTCACCAAGGTTGCTACGCACCGTTCCAAAGAGGTGCACCTGTACCGTCAGGGCGGTATCAACCTGATCCTGAACAACGAACCTAAAAGCATCGCCTCGTACTTTGCCGCCGAACATGGTCCATCGGTCTGTGGCATGGCGTTCCGCGTGCGCAATGCCCATGAAGCCTATGCCCGCGCTTTGGAGCTGGGCGCCCAGCCGGTCGAGATCGAAACCGGCCCGATGGAGCTGCGCCTGCCGGCGATCAAGGGTATTGGTGGTGCGCCGCTGTACCTGATCGACCGCTTTGAAGAAGGCAGCTCGATCTACGACATCGATTTCAACTTCATCGAAGGTGTGGATCGCAACCCTGTGGGTGCGGGCCTGAAGATCATCGATCACCTGACCCATAACGTCTACCGTGGGCGCATGGCCTATTGGGCCGGTTTCTACGAGAAGCTGTTCAACTTCCGCGAGATCCGCTACTTCGATATCAAGGGCGAGTACACCGGCCTGACCTCGCGTGCCATGACCGCACCCGACGGTATGATCCGCATCCCGCTCAACGAAGAGTCGTCCAAGGGCGCCGGGCAGATCGAAGAGTTCCTGATGCAGTTCAACGGTGAAGGCATCCAGCACGTGGCCTTCCTCACCGATGACCTGCTCAAGACCTGGGATGCGCTGAAGGGCATTGGCATGCGCTTCATGACCCCACCGCCGCAAACCTACTACGAAATGCTCGAAGAGCGCCTGCCAGGCCACGGTGAACCGGTGGATCAACTGCAAGCGCGCGGCATCCTCCTTGATGGCGCCGCAGAGTCGGGTGACAAGCGCCTGCTGCTGCAGATCTTCTCGGAAACGTTGCTTGGGCCGGTGTTCTTCGAGTTCATCCAGCGCAAGGGCGATGATGGCTTTGGCGAAGGTAACTTCAAGGCGCTGTTCGAATCCATCGAACGGGACCAGGTTCGTCGGGGCGTATTGAGCACCGACTGATCCAACCGGGTGCCGCCGTCAGGGTTTTACGGCGGCGGTACCACGCCTGTTGCCCCGCGCCCGGAACAGGCCCCAATAGATGATCGAGCCGGTCACTATGCCTACCAGCACCAAAGAAGGAAGAATCTGCAGCATCGACTGGCGGAGTTCCTGGGCGCTGTACCCTTGGGCGTACCCCCCCGTGACGGCATATCCATACTTGGCAGAAACTGCCCGTACCGTGTACTCGGACTGTGAAGGCCGATTCGGGTCGCGGCTGTCTCCATGGCTCCAGATGTACTGGTCGCCGAACTCCAGAAGCAGCGTCAGGCCATCCTGGAATGCACGCAATTCGTTGCGCAGTTCCGAGGCATTGCCTGTGACGATCACACTGGGGTTTTGCCCCGGCACTTGAAAGTGAGTCACCAGCGTGGTGGGCAACACGGGTGAGTCGATCGCCAGCTCAACCCCCTGCCCGGATTGGGCGAAAGCTGACAGATGCTCCAGCGACTCGGTGTGGGTGCTGCAGTATGCTTGCTGGTCTTGCGTCAGCGTCAATGAGCGTAGCAAGGGATCGCGGGCCACCTGGTCCTGCAATGTACTGATGACATCAGCGCATGCCTTGCCAGCCAGAGGCTGGGCAAGCAACGCGGTGCTATGCATGCGCTCCAGCACCTTGTCGATGGTAAACACCGCTTCCTGAACCGAGATCTGTGCGTTTTCCTCAAGCTTCTTTTCCAGTTGAAACACCATCACCAGCAACCCGGAAACCACCGGTACCAGGCCGATCGCCATGATTAGCAGCAACTCCAGCAAACTGCGCCCGGCATGCATGATTTTCGACATAGGCCATTGCTCTCCAGTCTGATGCTGCCCGTGTTGGACAGATGAGCTGAAAGCCTATGTATTCAACGGTATGTCGGATGTAGTCCGGGTGCGGCATGAACGCCGGGAAATCGGGTAATCAGGCGTAAGTTGTCACTTTGCCTTGAGTCTCGCGAGCACCTTTTCAGCCAGGTCAGCCGTGGATGCGGGGTTTTGCCCGGTAATAAGGCGATCATCGCCGACCACGAAGGGTTTCCATGGGTCATCGTGCTTGCTGTAAATACCGCCACGGGCAACCAGTTCGTTTTCGGTGAGAAAAGGCACTACCTTGTCCAGTTCAACCAGTTGCTCTTCGATGTTGGAAAAGCCCGTGACCTGTCGGTCTTTCACCAGCAGGCTGTTGTCACTGAGCTTGATGTTCAACAGGCCGACGACGCCGTGGCAAACAGCCGCGATGATGCCTTTGTTCTCATAGATCTTGCGTGCGAGGTCTTGAACCGGTTTGCACTCGACAAAGTCGTACATCACGCCATGCCCGCCGGTGTAATAGATGGCGCTGTAGTCGTCAGCCTTGACCAGACCTGGGCTCAGGGTGGCGCCCAGGCGGCTCATGAACCGCTTGTCGTCATACCACTGCCAGTCCAGGTCGGGGGCCATCTGCAGGCTGTGCGGGTCGACCGGTACGTAGCCACCCTGAGGGCTGACATAGTCAACTTCGTAACCGGCCTTCTCGACTTTCTCGACAAAATGCACGGCCTCGCCCAACCACAGCCCGGTTGCCCGCTTGAGGTTCGGGTACTTGGCCGTATTGGTCAGCACTACCAGCACTTTCTTGCTCATGACCACACTCCCGTCGGCAGCCTGTAAGGGACCGTTATTCCATGGCTCAGTGGAAAACCTAATGAGCATAGCTGCCACATGCCGGTACGCCATTAAAGCAGCGCGCGCTGTGCTACCTTGAACAGCATTCGCCACCCAGAACACCATGGAGTCACACATTTGGTCGCTAACGGCACGCCCCGCGAAGCTGCGTCACAGGCCATCCTGCTGGCGCCCAACACGGCAACGGTCGATCCCATGGGCGAGCGCATCGCCCAATTCGATTGGGGGCGCACCGCGCTTGGGCCATTGCCACGCTGGCAGGCCTCGCTGCGTATTGCCGTCGACATGATGCTGTTGTCGCCATTTGCCTGCGCGGTGGTGTGGGGGCCTGACCTCAGCGTGATCCATAACGACGCCTATCGAGCGCTGCGCCTCGGCGGCCAGGATGTACTGGGCAAAGCGTTCGACGCGGTCTGGAGCGATGCCTGGCAGACCATGGGGCCTTGGGTGTTCAAGGCACTCGAAGGGCGCTCGAGTTTTGTCGAGGACCCGCCCATGCGTATCGCCTGCGGCCAGAACGGCGACCCCGTGTGGTGTGCCTTCGGCTACTCACCGATTCGTGACGAGCAGGGCAGCGTTGCGGGTTTTCTTCACACACTCATCGAAACCACGGCAAATGTCGAGGCGTATCACCATTGGCGTGAGCAGGCCGAGGCCTTTGAAAAACAGCTCGGGAGCTACATGGCCGATCGTGAACAGATCTGGCAACTGTCGCGTGATGCCATGATGATCGTCACCCGTGAACTGACGCTACACGCTACCAACCCAGCCTGGCACCGTATCCTGGGTTGGGGTAAGGACGCGGCGCAGGGCATGCCGATACTGGAGCTGATCCACCCGGCGGATCGCGCAGAAGTGCAGGTGGCGGTATCCGGCTTCGTGCAGGACAAGGCGCTCGAGCAGATTGATATCCGCCTGCGTCACCAGGATGGCCACTATCGCTGGTTTCGCTGGGCCGCCAAATTCGATGGCAACTTGCTGACCGCCGTGGGCCGTGACATCACTGCCGACCGCGAAGAGGCCGCCCGCCAGTCCGAGGCCTTGTTGCGCAACAGTGAACGCCTGGAAGTCATTGGCCAATTGGCGGGCGGGATGGCACATGAAATGAACAACCTGCTGTCGGGTATCGGGGGCAGCCTGGAACTGTTGCAACGGCGCATGCTGCAGGGGCGCCTGGAGCGCATGGAGTCCTATGTGGAGCTGGCGCGCGACTCGGTGCAGCGCGCCATGAACCTGACCCACCGGCTGCTGGCGTTTTCCAGCCATCAGCCGCTTGATCCGAGGCCACTGAATCTCAATCGGCGACTGTCCTTGATCGAGCCGCTGCTGCTACAGGCCCTGGGTGCGGAAATGAGCCTGCATTGGCAACTGGATGTGACCCCGTGGACGGTCTGCGTTGACGTTACCCAGTTTGAAAATGCCTTGATCAACCTCTGTGTGAATGCCCGTGAAGCCTGCCTTGAGCGCGGCAGCGTCACTATCCGTACTGTCAATGAACGGTTGACTGCGCATTTCCCGGATGAGCAGGGGCTGCCGCCAGGCGACTACGTGGCATTGCATGTCGAAGACAACGGCCACGGCATGTCGGCGGCCGATGTCGCCAAAGCTTTCGAGCCCTTTTTCACCACCAAGCCCATGGGGCGTGGGTCGGGGCTCGGCCTGCCGATGGTCTACGGCTTTGTCGGCCAGTCGGGTGGTTATGTCTGGATCGAGTCGAACCTGAACGAGGGGACGAGAGTCTCCTTATTGTTTCCGCGCAGCCGTGCGTCGATTCCGGCAGAGGCACCGGCATGCCTGCCGGTCATCGAGCGGGCCCAGGGCGGGCGGCTGCTGCTGATCGATGACGAGGTCAACCTGCGCGCACTGATGCGTGAGTTTCTCTGCGAGCGTGGTTTTGCCGTCATTGAAGTTTCCGACGCCAATTCTGCACTGGACCGCTTTCGTCATGACGGGGCTTTCGACCTGGTCATCACTGACATCGGCTTGCCGGGTGGTTTCAGCGGCCGGCAAGTGGCCAAGGCCATGCGCATGCTCAAACCGACGCAGAAAATCCTCTTCATCACCGGGTATACAGATCAGCCGATCGAAGCCCAACTGCTCGAGCAGCCTGGCACCGCGCTGATGCTCAAGCCGTTCCCGCTGGAGCAATTGGCCAACCAGGCCCAGCACATGCTTGCCGATTGAGCCGGTTCAGGGCTCACCGAGTATCTGCGTCACCTGCGCCTGCAGCTGTTCGAGTCCGAATGGCTTGCAGATCAGGTGCATGCCCGCGCCAAGAAACCCCTCCCTGGCCATGGCCGTTTCTGCGTAACCGGTGATGAACAGCACCGGCAGGTCTGGGCGCAGGGTGCGGGCGATTTCCGCCAGTTGCCGCCCATTCATGCCGGGCAGGCCGACATCGCTGACCAGCAGGTCGATCCTTTGCGATGAACGCAGTATGTGCAGCGCTTCATTGGCGTTGGCGGCGGTTTGACAAGGGAAGCCGTCTTCGCAAAGTGCATGACAGAGCAACTGACGCACATGAGGGTCGTCTTCGACCACCAGCACGTCATGGCCCTTGCTGCCGGGCACAGGCCTTGGGGACGGGCGCTCGGGCTTTGCCTCGCCAACGTGCCGCGGCAAGTACAGGTCGACTTGGGTGCCATGGCCGATCTTGCTCTGCAGAGTCACATGCCCATGGGACTGCTTGCTGAAGCCGTAGACCATGGACAGGCCCAGGCCGATGCCCTGGCCAACGGGTTTGGTGCTGAAAAACGGTTCGAAGGCGTGTTCCAGTGTGCTCTGCGACATACCCTGGCCGTCATCGATGATGCTCAGGCGCAGGTATTCACCACTGTTCAGGGCGCCCCCCGCGAACTGCTCGTGCTCGACCCGCTGGTTGCTCGCCTCAATGCGTAGCAGCCCGCCGGTGGGCATGGCTTCACACGCATTGAGCAGCAGATTGTCCACGGCCTCTTGCAGTTGCCCGTCGTCGGCCTCAACTGGCCAGAGGTCGGCGGGCACATGCAGTTGCAGGGTCACTGAATGGCTGAGCCCAGCATTCAGGCGCTTAGGTTCAAGCAGCGTGTGCAGCTCGACGCGCTGAGTGTGCAGGGATTGTCTGCAGGAAAACGCCAGCAGACGGTGGGTCAACTGACCTGCGCGCGACACGGCCTCCTGGCCCATGCGCAAGATGCCCTCCAGGCTGTCGCTGCGGCCCTGCTTGAAACGACGCTCGATCAGTTCGAGACTGCCACCGATACTGGTCAACAGGTTGTTGAAATCATGAGCGATGCCACCGGCCAGTTGGCCGATGGCTTCCATTTTGCGGATCTGCGTGCGGGCGAGCTCTGTGCTGTGCTGTTCCTGGAAGCGTGCGTCCAGCCGCTGTTGCTGAGCTGAGAGCTGATCACGTGCGTGGTACTGATGGCGGCGGTTACGCTGCGCGATGCGGATCAGTTGCAACACTTGCCCCTCCTCGAGTGGGAAGAGCAACTGCATCAAGTTGCCTGTAGGCGGGTGGCTGGAGGCAGTGGTGGATGAGCTGAAATCCATGATCAGCAGAATGGGCAGGTCTGACCAGCTGGGCTGCTGGTCGATAAAACCTTGCAACGGCGGGCTGGGCCCGTTGCTGAACGTCTGCTCCGTGATAATCGCCAGGGCTGCGCCTTCGATCAGGCAGTCGTGCAGGTTGGCGATGTCATGGGTACACAGGCTCTCGATGCCGGCGGTTGCAAGTAGGCGAGCGGTTTCCGCAGCAAGCTCTGGGGGTGCCAGGATCAAGGCACGTTCGTCCAACGCCAACGAACTGGCCAAAGTGACGCTCCTGTAGTAATAGGCAGGGCCGAGGCTTGGCCATGCCGCCAGTAGTCCGATACTCACTGGACCTCAGGCTGTCGCGTGGGGTTCAACGAATCTTGTGGAGGGGCTAAAGCCCCTGTTGCAGCACCGGATCGTCGGGATTTTGCCGTTCGAGTTCGGCGAGCAGCACCTGAACGTTCTGCAGTTGGCCGGTCTCTTTCCAGTACTGGATAAGCAACAGCCGCGCCCGGCGATTGGCTGGCTCGCGACTGAGCACGGTTTCCAACTGCTTCTGGGCAGCATCGACCTGCTCGAGTTCATGCAGGGTCACCGCCAGGGTAGTGCGGTACTCGGCGTTGTCCGGCTCCAGCTCCACCGCACGGGACAGGGCAAGCAGGGCATATTCGCGCTGTTCGTGCCGATTGAGCCAGAGCCCAAGCTCATACTGCAAAAAGGCAGAGTCGGGGCTCAGGAGCAAGGCTTTGGCCAGCACCTGGCGAGAAGCGTCGTGATGGCCTTGGCGCTCCAGCAGGCGAACCTGGGTTGCCAACGCGTCGACGTTGCCTGGGGCCACCGTCAGGGCCTGTTGCAAGGCAGCAGCGGCCTGGGTGTAGTCGTTTTCGTGCAGGTACAGGCGCGCCAGATGCACCTGAGCATCGGCGTCGTCGGGTTGTTCCTCCAGTGCCTGCTGGTACTGCTCCAGGGCTGCCTGCAAGGGGCCGAAGTACAGGCCGATAGCGTCCGGGTCCAGGCCCAGCAGAGCGTCTACGGCCGCGAAGCGTACACTTTGCTCGTCGTCATCGAGCAAGGGGCCGAGTACCAGGCTGCGTTGTGCGGCCGGCAGCAAGCGGCGAATGCCGGCAATGGCTGCTTGGCGTACCAGCGGGTCCGCGTGTTCCAGGTCCATGCGTGCGAGTTTCAGGGCCTGGGGGGAGGGGTAGTTGGGCAGCTCGGCGTACAGAGCCGCGCGGCGAATGGGGGCCAGGTCGTTACGTTGCAATTGCTGGTACAGCACCCGCGCAGCGCCTGGCAAGCCTTCATGGGCCTGGCGCAGGGCCTTGGCGTAACTGTGCGCGGGCAGCGTGGGCGGTGCCGGCTGGTCGTCTCGCTGCAGGTAGCCGATCATGGTGACCAGCAGAATCAGCAGCAAGGCGATCAGGTAGCGGTTGCGTCTGGGCATCGGACGGTCCGTGGCGGCAGGAAGGGCAGAGCTTGGGCCAGCAACGGGTCAAATGCAACCGCTGAAGGCATGGCCGCGCCAAGGCCGTCATAGGCCCCGCAAGGCGCAAAAAAAGCCCCGCAGGCCAAGGCCCGCGGGGCAAACGGTTGGGGGAGTAACCAACCAAAGGAGTCGTTGAAAGGGGTTGAATCAGCGCGCGCTGGCCACCGTATCCGGTTGCCAGCCGCCACCCAGGGCCTTGTAGATCGAGACGATGCCACGGTACAGCTCGACCTCTCCCTGGGCCTGGGCATCTTCTGCGCTGAGGCGCTCACGCTCGGCGTCGAGCAGCACCAGGTAGTCCACCGTGCCTTCGCGATAGCGGATCGAGGCCAGCGCTGCCGCCTTGCGGCTAGCGTCGCTCTGACGCATCAGCGACAACAGGCGCTGCTGGGTCTTGTCGTAATCGCTGAAGGCGTTGGCCGACTCTTCAAGGGCCAGCAACACTTGCTGCTCATAGTTGGCCAGGGCGCCTTCGGCGTCTGCCTTGGCACCGCGCAGACGGGCGCGCACGCTGCCCAGGTCGAAGGCCGCCCAGGTGATGCTCGGGCCCAGGCCCCAGGCGTTGGCTGCCGAGGAGCCGATCTGCGAGCCGCGCGCAGCCGTAAAGCCGAGGAAGCCGCTGAGGCTGACCCGTGGGAACAGGTCGGCAGTGGCCACACCGACGTTGGCCGTGGCGGCGGCCAGTTGGCGTTCGGCACTGCGAATATCCGGGCGACGACGCAGCAGCTCGCCGGGGTCGCCCACCGGCAGTGCTTTGGCGATGGCTGGCAGGGCCTTGGGCGACAGGTCTACGCTTAGCGCGTCCGGGCGCTGGCCAAGCAGGGTGGCGATGCGGTGACGGGCTCGCGCCTGTTCGGCCTGCAGTTGCGGCACAGTGGCTTCGACACCTGCCAGGCGCGCATCGGCACGCACCACATCAAGGTCGTTGCCCACGCCAGCATCGCGCAGGGTTTCGGTGATGGTGCGCGATTCCTGCTGGGTCTTGAGGTTGGCCAGGGCGATGTTCTCGCGCAACTGGGCACCGCGCAGTTGGCCATAGGCGTCGACCAGTTCGGCGATCAAGCTGACTTGCAACTGCTGCAGGTCGGCCGCGGCGGCGGCCTCCTGGGCTTCGCTGGCTTCGATCTGGCGCTGGATACGGCCGAACAGGTCGAGTTCCCAGGCCATGTCCAGGCCCAGGTCATAGCGTTCGCTGTTGACCCGCTGCTCGGTCTGGCCGGGGACCTGGCCCTTGCCGATTTCGCTGCTGGCACGGCTGGTGACTACCGGCAGTTGGTCGTTGGCGGCGTCCTCACGGATAGCACGGGCCGACTTCAAGCGGGCAAAGGCTACCCGCAGGTCACGGTTACCGTCGAGCGAGGCCTGCACCAGCTGGTTCAGCACCGGGTCGTCGAACTGCTTCCACCAGATGCTTTCGAAGCGGCTACGGTCGTAGGCCTTGGCCTGCATCTGCGCGTCAAAACGGGCAGGCTCGGTGTTCGGCGTCTTGTATTCCGGGCCCACCGCGCAGGCCGCCAGGGCCAACGCCAGCAGGCTCGGGGTCAGGGGTTTGAGCAGGTTCATGCGGGGTTCTCCAGCGATTGCACGCGTTCGGCCTTGCGGGCTTGGCGGCGTTCGACGAAACGGCGGATCAGGAAGAAGAACACTGGGGTCAGGAACAGCCCGAACACCGTCACGCCGATCATCCCCGAGAACACCGCGACACCCATGGCGTGGCGCATTTCCGAACCGGCACCGGAGGAGAACACCAGCGGTACCACGCCCATGATGAAGGCGATCGAGGTCATCAGGATCGGCCGCAGACGCAAGCGGCAGGCTTCCAGCACTGCGGCCAGCGGGTCGAGGCCCTTGGCCTGTTCATCCTTGGCGAATTCGACGATCAGGATCGCGTTCTTGCACGCAAGGCCCACCAGTACGATCAAGCCGATCTGGGTGAATATGTTGTTGTCACCGCCCGAGACAATCACCCCGGTAATGGCCGACAGCAGGGTCATCGGCACGATCAGGATCACCGCCAGCGGCAGGCTCCAGCTTTCGTATTGGGCCGCCAGCACCAGGAACGCCAGCAGTACGCAGAGCGGGAACACCAGCAGCGCGGTATTGCCAGAGAGAATCTGCTGATAGGTCAGGTCGGTCCACTCGAAGGTCATGCCGTTGGGCAGTTCCTCTTTGAGCAGTTTCTCGATGGCAGCCTCGGCTTGGCCAGAGCTGTAGCCCGGGGCAGCAGCACCGTTGATTTCTGCGGTGATGAAGCCGTTGTAGTGCATCACGCGATCAGGCCCGGAGGTGTCGCTGACCTTGAGGAAGGTCGCCAGCGGGATCATCTCGCCCAAGTTGTTGCGCACCTTCAACTGGCCGATCTGCTCGGCATCGAGGCGGAACTGCTGTTCGGCCTGGACGTTGACCTGGTAGGTACGGCCAAAGCGGTTGAAGTCGTTGGTGTACAGCGAGCCCAGGTAAACCTGCAGGGTGTCGAAGATGTCGTTGATCGCCACGCCATGGGTCTTGGCCTTTTCCCGGTCGATGGCGGCATCGACCTGCGGCACGTTGACCTGGTAGCTGGTGAACAGGCCCGCCAGTTCCGGCACGTTGTGGCTTTTGGCGATGATGTTCTGGGTTTCCTTGTACAGCGCTTCGTAACCCAGGTTACCGCGGTCCTCGATCTGCAGGCGGAAGCCGCCAATGGTGCCCAGGCCCTGTACCGGCGGCGGTGGGAAGATCGCGATGTAGGCGTCCTGGATGTCGGCGAACTGGGCGTTCAGGGCGGCGGCGATGGCCGCTGCCGACTGGCTCGGGTCTTTGCGCTCGTCGAACGGCTTGAGCGGGGTGAACACGATGCCGCTGTTCGGGCTGTTGGTGAAACCGTTGATCGACAGGCCCGGGAAGGCTACCGAATCGGCAACCCCAGGTTGCTTCAGGGCGATCTCGCTCATGCGCTTGATCACCGCCTCGGTGCGGTCGAGGCTGGCAGCATCTGGCAATTGGGCAAAAGCCACCAGGTATTGCTTGTCCTGGGCCGGCACGAAACCGGTCGGGGTGGACGAGAAACCGAGGTAGGTCAGGCCCATCAGGCCGGCATACACGAACAGGGCGATGCCGCTGGAGCGGATGACCCGGCGCACGCCGCCGACGTAATTGTGGCTGGCACGGTCGAAAAAGCGGTTGAACGGCGAGAACAGCCAGCTGCCCAGCAGTTTGTCAAGGAAGCGCGAGAAGCGGTCCTTGGGTGCGTGGTGGTCCTTGAGCAGCACGGCGGCCAGGGCCGGCGACAGGGTAAGCGAGTTGAACGCCGAGATGACCGTGGAGATGGCGATGGTCAGGGCGAACTGCTTGTAGAACTGCCCGGTAAGGCCGGAAATGAACGCGGCAGGCACGAACACGGCGCACAGCACCAGGGCAGTGGCAATGATCGGCCCGGTCACTTCGCTCATGGCCTTTTGCGTGGCTTCAAGCGGTTTCAGGCCCAGCCCGATATTACGTTCGACGTTCTCCACCACAACGATGGCGTCGTCCACCACGATGCCGATGGCCAACACCAGCCCGAACAGCGACAAGGCATTGAGCGAGAAGCCGAACAGGTGCATCACCGCGAAGGTACCGATCAGCGACACCGGCACCGCCAGCAACGGGATGATCGAGGCGCGCCAGGTCTGCAGGAACAGGATCACTACCAGCACCACCAGTATCAGCGCTTCGAACAGGGTGTGTACCACTGCCTCGATGGAGCCGCGTACGAAGATGGTCGGGTCGTAGACGATGCTGTAGTCCATGCCCTCGGGGAAGTCTTTCTTCAGCTCGGCCATCTTGGCCCGTACTTCATCGGAGATCTCGATGGCGTTGGAGCCTGGGCGCTGGAAGATCGGGATGGCCACTGCCGGCTGGTTGTTCAGCAGCGAGCGCAGGGCATATTGGCTGGAGCCGAGTTCGACCCGGGCGATGTCTTTCAGGCGAGTGATTTCGCCATCGGCACCGGCACGGATGATGATGTTCTCGAACTCTTCCTCATTGACCAGGCGGCCTTGGGTGTTGATCGACAGCTGGAAACTGGTGGAACCAGGGGCGGGCGGGGCGCCCAGCTGGCCGGCAGCGACCTGGCGGTTCTGCTCGCGGATGGCCGCGACAACGTCACTGGCCGTCAGGTTGCGCGAGGCGGTCTTGTTCGGGTCGAGCCACACGCGCAGCGAGTAGTCGCCCATGCCGAACAGTTGCACGTCACCCACGCCGCCCAGGCGTGCCAGCTCATCCTTGATGTTGAGGATGGCGTAGTTGGACAGGTAGAGCATGTCGTAGCGGTTGTCCGGCGAGGTCAGGTGCACGACCATGGTCAGGTCGGGCGAGGCCTTGTCGACGGTGATACCGATGCGCGTCACTTCTTCCGGCAGCTTGGGCTGGGTGCGGGTGACGCGGTTCTGTACCTGCACCTGCGCGTTGTCCAGGTCGGTGCCCAGGGCGAAGGTGATGGTCAGGGTCAGCTTGCCATCGGCGGTGGATTGCGAGGACATGTACAGCATGTTCTCGACACCTGTGATGGCCTGCTCCAGCGGCGCGGCGACGGTTTCGCCGATCACTTTGGGGTTGGCACCGGGGAAGTTGGCGCGCACCACCACGGTGGGCGGCACCACTTCCGGGTATTCGCTGATCGGCAGCTGGAACAGCGAGATCGAACCCGCAATCAGCAGCACCAGCGACAGCACCGCGGCGAAGATCGGCCGGGTAATGAAGAATTTTGAAAAGTTCATCGGTGTGATCCCTTAACCGCGTGGCGCCTGGACGCTGGCGACTTTCTCAGTGGTGCCCGCTACCTTCGGCGTGGTGTTGCTGGCCTCGAGGGCCTGGCGCTGCTGGGCGAGGGCGGCGAGGGTCTGTTCGCTGGCCATTGCCGTTTCTTCTGGGGTAACCGCCGAACCTGGGCGTACCCGCTGCAGGCCTCTGACTACGATGCGGTCATCCTTGGCCAGGCCGCTGCGCACGATGCGCAGGCCTTCGAGCTTGGGCCCCAGCTCTACAGCGCGGTAGGTAGCTTTGTTGTCCTTGTCCATGACCAGCACGAACTTCTTGCCAAGGTCGGTGCCCACGGCTTCGTCGTTGATCAGCATGGCGTCGTACTGGGCGCTGCCGACCAGCTTCAGGCGTGCATACAGGCCAGGGGTGAACTGGCCGTCACGGTTGTCGAACACGGCGCGGCCACGGATGGTGCCGGTGCGCGGGTTGACCTGGTTGTCGACGAAGTTCATCTGGCCCAGGTGCGGGTTGCCGGTTTCGTTGGTCAGGCCCAGGTACACCGGGGTGGTCTGGCCGCGCTGGCCTTCACGTGCCAGCTGGGTGTACTTGAGGTACACGCGCTCGTCGGCGTCGAAGTAGGCGTAGACCTTGTCGGTGGACACCACGCTGGTCAGCGGGGTGACATCGGCGGTGACGATGTTGCCGGCCGTGAACTGGGCACGGCTGACACGGCCGCTGATGGGCGCGCTGACACGGGTGAAGCTCAAGTTCAGGCGGGCCAGGTCGAGCTGGGCCTGGATTGCATCGACCCCGGCGCGGGCTTCGGCGGCGGCACTGCTGCGCGATTCGGCAAGCTCGGCGGAGATGGCGTTGCTGTCACGCAGGCGCTCGCCACGGCGGGCTTCGTTGGCGCTGCGGATAGCGGTGGCCTTGGCCTGTTGCAATTGCGCTTCGAGGCGGCGGACTTCAGCCTGGAACGGGCGCGGGTCGATCTGGAACAGCAGGTCGCCTTTCTTGACTTGGGCGCCTTCGGTGAAACCGACGAGGTCGATCTGGCCCGAGACCCGTGGCCGCACTTCGACGGTTTCCGGGGCTTCGAGACGGCCGGTGAACTCGTCCCATTCATTGATCGGCTGTTCGATCACCTTGGCAACGGTGACTTTGGGCGCGGCGGGCGCCTGCACGGCGTCGGGGGTTCGACCGCAAGCGCTGAGCACTACGACTGCCAGGGCAGCGAGTGGAAAGCGCAAGGGTTTGAGTGAGTGGTCCATGGAGAACTCCGCCAGAGTATTAGTAGTGGGCGGAGTGTGAGTGCCTTGCGCGCGGCGCACGAATCGAACGGGGCGAAGGTTATTATCACGCTGAATGATATGTCGGGATCTTTCATCGATAAGCGGCATCGCGGGCAGATGAGCATCTGAGCGATCAATCGGGAACTTCAATGCCATGCTCAGGTCGATAGGCTCTTCTTTCGAGCCAGGCCCACCTGGACCAGTCGAGTGCTTTCCTCATGCCAAGCAAGCGTATGCTGTCGACCCTTACCCTGTTGTTCAGCGTCGCTGCGAGCCATTTCACCGTCGCCGGCGAGCGCACGGCGACTGCACACAGTAATACGGCCTCGACCCTGTTGATCGACACCGCTTCTAGGCAATATGCAGACGGCAAACTTGATCAGGCCGCGGCCACACTGGAGCGGGCGCTGCAAATTCAGCCGAACAATCCCGCTACACTGCACTATCTGGGTGTGCTGCGCTTGCAGCAGGGGCAATACGATCAGGCGGGAGTGTTGGCGGCGCGCTCCAACCTGCGCGTCGGGCACAACGTGGCATTGCGCAATCGTAATCTGCAATTGATTCAGGCAGCGAACAAAGCCCGGACTTCAGGTACTGCTCCTGGTGCTGTAAACGCGTCGGCTGTTCAAGCAACACAAGCACAGACGAGCTCGGCGCACGCACGATCAGTCACGCTTGCTGCTGCCGAACAGATGCAGGGCATTGCCGGTCAGCAGCGAATCGGTCTTGCTGAACACCGCATGGCCGATGCTGCTTTTGAGGTGCCGCCAGGCCACAGGCCGCCACCGGGCAAATGCCGAATCTGGTTCCCCGATCGCTCACCCGGGCATCAACCCCCGCCCGGCAAGTGCAAAAAGCTAAAAAAACACATTCCTGCCGGCGCCTACCTTGTGCGTCATTAATGGCCTGGGCCTAGCCGTTTCAGTGGATGCTTGAGGCCAGTTCGAAGATCGGCATGTACATCAAGATCACGATGAAGCCGATCAGCAAGCCGATGAAGGTCATCAGCAGCGGCTCGAACAGCTTGACGAACCATTCCACCCAGCGGCCGATCTCCTGGTCGTGAAAGTCGGCGCAACGCTCCAGCATCTCGCCGAGGTTGCCCGACTGTTCACCCGCCCGCAGCAGCCGCAAAGACACCGGCGTCACCAGTTGCCCGGCCTCCAGCGCATCGGACAACGGCAGCCCTTCGGCCACGCGTTGGCTGGCTTGTTCAAGGCCTTGGGCTGCGGCACTGCCCAGCAGCCCGCGGGCCATGCCCATTGCCGTGAGGATGGAAATGCCACCTTGTAAAAGGATGCCCAGCGAGCGGTAGAAGCGCGCCAGCTCGTACATCATCAACCGCTGGTGCAGTGCGGGCATGCGCCTTAGCTGGCGGGATGCCCAGCGCCGCACGCGCGGATGACGGCGCAGCAGCACCAGGGCGGTTATCCCCGCCACACTGCCCAGTGCCAACGGCAGTTGCTGGGCATGCAGGAACAAGCCGATCTGCATCAGCATGCGTGACAGCCAGGGCAGCTCGGTACCCATGCCCTCGAACACTTGGCTGAAGCGCGGCACCACGTAGCCGAGCAGAAACAGCACCACGCCACCGCCCACCAGCAACAGCAGCAGCGGGTAGACCGACGCCCCCACCAGCTTCTGCCGGACCAGGTCCAGGCGTTGGCGGTAGGCGATATAGCGGCCCAGGGCGTCGCCCAGGGCGCCGGTGCGTTCGCTGGACTGCACCAAGGCCACGTACAGCGCTGGGAATATGCGCGGCTGACGGGCCAGCGCCTGGGACAGCGAATGCCCTTCGTACAGTTGGCGCACCAGGTCACCCAGCGTTTTGCGCGTGGCCGGGGTCGGGGCTTTTTCCGCCAGGCTTTCCAAGGCGTCGATCAACGGCAGCCCGGCATTCAGCAGGGTCGACAGCTCCTGGCTGAACAGCACCAGGTCAAAGTGTGCTTCGCGGCGCCAGGCCATGCCACGCAATGCGCCGCCCTGGCCCTTCACGCTGACCACCCGCAAACCTTGCGCCTCGACCTGGCGACGCGCCTGGTCGGCATCTTCGGCGTCGATCTGCAACTGCACCACGCCCTGTCTGCCCAGGGCCTTGAGGCTGTAGCGCATGGCCGATCTCCTCATTGCCAGCTGGTGATTTCGGCGTTTTCCCCGTCACCACCGGGCTGGCCGTCCTTGCCCATCGACAGCAGGTCGTATTCGCCGCCGTTCTCGCCGGGTTGCCGGTAGATGTAGGCATGCCCCCACGGGTCTTGCGGTACCGCCTTCTGCAGGTAGGGGCCCGTCCAGCGGGCTTCGCCACTGGGAGCGGTGACCAGCGCCTGCAGGCCCTGTTCACTGTTGGGGTAATGGCCGACTTCCAGGCGATAGAGGTCAAGGGCCTTGCTCAAGCCCTCGATCTGTGCCCGTGCCACCTTGACCTCCGAGCGGCCTAGCTGGCTGAAGTACTTGGGCGCGACGATGCCGGCCAGCAGGCCGAGCACCACCAGCACCACGAGGAGTTCGAGCAGGGTGAAACCACGTTGGGGGTTGGATCTGCGCTGCATGGTGAAGGCCTCCGCTGCATGGAAACAGGCTGTGTCAGGCACCATGCAACAGCCGTGCACGTCTGCCTCGGGGCCTTGCACCATGCGGTACAGGAAGCGGCACAGTGCTTGCGTCGTCGACATCGACCTCGGGTTTTCCGGGGCATTTCCCCCACATCGGGGGCCACGACGAAGAGGCAGCCGACATGCGTGGACTCATCCTGGGTTTGATCTGGCTGGCGGCGGGTGCCGCCCAGGCCGATGTGTACATCTCCATCGATGCCAAGGGCGGCTACGTACTGACCAACGTCCATCGACCCGGGCGTCATTACCAGCGGGTGATCAGTGAACCGCTGGCCCAGGCGGGCCCGGCCGGTGCGCAGTTGATCACCGGGCGCCCCTATGCCGAGCTGGTGGCGGCCGCGGCGCTCGCCCACAACGTACCGCAGGCGTTGCTGCATGCGCTGATCAAGGCCGAGTCCGGCTATAACCCCAAGGCCCGCTCGCCAGCGGGCGCGGTGGGGCTGATGCAACTGATGCCCGATACCGCCCGTGAAATGGGCGTGGAGAACGTCTTGGACCCTGAAGACAACGTGCAGGGCGGCGCACGCTACCTCAAACGCATGCTGACCCTGTTCGACAACGACATCACCCTGGCCGTGGCCGCCTACAACGCTGGCCCCGATGCAGTGCTGCGCCGGGGTGCGGTGCCGCCGTTCGCCGAAACCCGCCGCTACGTGCCCAACGTGCTGCGCGAGTACCGCAAGCTGCAAGGGTTGGCGGACGATTCGCCGTTATAGGCGCAGCCACCCTTCGGCGGATGCCATCAATTTACAACCATGGTTCCCCCAACTCTGGGCTATAACCTTCAAAGGTGCCCAGCCGTGGAGTCCGCCATGGACATCGCCCCTCGTTCCGACGCCCTCGAAGTGCCTGCCGGCAGTGAGGCGGCAACCCCACGCAAGCCGTTCAACCTGTTGCGCTGGTACGCCTGGGTCAGCCTGGCCATCATCTTTTCGGTGGCTGTCGGCCTGGGGCTGATTTCCAGCCGCTTTATCATCGACGAAAGCGTCGAGCGCGATGCGCTGCTTTCTGCCCAGTTCATTACCTCGATTGCCGACGCCGAAGTGCGCCACGTGTCGATCCCCAATTTGCGCACCATGGGCGAGCTGCTTGACCCGCGCACCGATCGCACGGCGCTGCCGGATGTCGACCCCGAAGCCCGGCGCAAGGCCCGTGGCGAGTTCCTCGACCATATCGCGCACCTGCCTGACATGCTGTTGGCCAATATCTACGCGCCGGACCGCACCGTGATCTGGTCCAGCAACCCCGCATTGATCGGCAAGCTGATCGAGGGCGATGACGACCTTGATCGCGCCTTCGAATACAAGATGCAGGTCTCCGCCAGCTACCATGATTTTGAACAGGCACGCGAAGAGCAGAAGTTCGTGACTCCGCCCGTACAGCTGTTCATCGAGAACTACATCCCGCTGTTCGACGCCGATGGCGAGCATGTCACGGCCATGGTGGAAATCTACAAGGAACCCCATGACCTGATTGTGCGCATCGAGCACGGCCTGATCCTTATCTGGGCGGCGATCACCGTTGGCGCGGCACTGGTCTATATCGGCCTGTACGGCATCATGCGCCGCGCCGCCAAGCTGCTGGCGGTGCAGCAGAAGCGGCTGATCAACAACGAAACCTACGTGGCGCTGGGCGAGGTGTCTTCGGCGGTGGCGCACAGCTTGCGCAACCCGCTGGCGAGCATCCGCTCGAGTGCCGAGCTTGCACAAGCGTTCGATGACGGCCCGGCACATCGGAATATCAACGACATCATCAACCAGGTCGATCGCATGTCGCAGTGGATTCGCCAACTGTTGCAGTCACTGCGCCCGCTCAATGACGAAGCGGTGGCGGTGGACCTGGCGCAGGCACTGCAGGAAAGCCTGCAGACCTTTGCGGTACCGCTGACGCGCTGTGCAGTGAGGCTTGACCTACAGCCGTTACCGGCGGTTCAGGTCCTGGGGCACCCGGCATTGCTCAGGCAGATCTTCAGCAGCCTGATCGCCAACGCGCTGGAGTCGATGGAGTCGATGGAGCAGGGCGGCACCTTGCGTGTCGAAGTGGTGCGCAAGGACCGGCGCAGTCTCACCCTGCGCCTGTCCGATACCGGCAAGGGGATGACCGAGCAGCAGGTGCGCATGGCATTCAGGCCGTTTTTCACCACCAAGCAGGGCGGGCTGGGTGTTGGCCTGGTGCTGGTCAAACGCATCATGGAGCGCTTTGGGGGGGCGGTGAGGTTGAGCAGCAGCGAAGGGCACGGCACTCGGGTTTCGCTGAACTTCAGGTTGGTCAGTTCTGCATAATTGGCTTTAAAAATATTGAATAACTATATGATTTATATTTATTTATTTGTTTTTGGGTGATTTTCACCCAATTATGGGGGTTAGATCTTGAAAAAAGATTAAAAAGCTAAATCAAGTAATTGAAAAATATAGTTTTATTAATTTCAAGATTTGCTGGCTGAGTTTTTGCAAAGACCGATAGCAACAGATGGCAGCTTCGGCGGCCCAGGTGGAGTGCTATTGAATTGCTACCAACCGTAGCAAGGCTGCGCTTCAGAACGGACTCCCTGCGCGGGAACCACTCTATGCAGATGCTGGACAACGAAATGCCCGACAAAGCCTCTGCGGCCTCCAGTGGTTTCGCGGCACCGCTGCGCGAGTTCAACCTGCTGCGTTGGTTTTCCCTGATCAGCCTGTTGATCATCGCCTCGGTAGCCGGTGGCCTGGGTTACGTATCGACGCGCTTCGTGGTACGTGACAGCGTCGAGCGCGACGCCATGCTCACCGCGCAGTTCATCCAGGCCATGGCCCAGGCCGAAGTCCGCCATTCGCAGTTGCCGCCGGGCACCACCATGGGTGAACTGCTCGACCCCCGCCTGGACCTACAGCACCTGCAAGTCACCCCGGCGCTGGCCGAGTCGACCCGCGTCGAATTCCTCGACCACGTCGAACACCTGCCCGACACCCTGCTGGCCAACGTCTATGCCCGTGACCGGACCATCGTCTGGTCCACCAACCCTCAGTTGATTGGCAAGCGCATCGAGGAGGATGGCGACCTGGAGCACGCCTTCCGTTCGCGCAAGGCGGTATCTGCCAGCTACCACAAGGCTGAGGAAGACCGTGAAGAACAGAAATTCCTGCGTGAACCCGAGTACCTGTTCATCGAGAACTACATCCCGCTGTTCGACAGCCAGGCTGAACAGGTGCTGTCGATGGTCGAGATCTACAAAGAGCCGCAGGACCTGATCCGGCGTATCCAGCGGGGCTATGTGCTGATCTGGGCCTCGACCCTGGTGGGCGGGGCGCTGATCTATTTCGGCCTGTTCTGGATCGTGCGGCGGGCGGCGCTCATGCTCGACCAGCAGCAAGACCGGCTGGTGGCCAGCGAAACCTACGGGGCACTGGGCGAAATGTCCTCGGCGGTGGCCCACAGCCTGCGCAATCCGTTGGCCAACATCCGCTCCAGCGCCGAGCTGGCCCAGGAAATCGCCAACCCCACCGCGCAGAAGAATATCAACGACATCATCGGCCAGGTGGACCGCATGTCACGCTGGGTGCGCGACCTCTTAGTGTCGCTGCGCCCGGCCAGTGACGAGCCCGAGGCGGTAGACCTGGTCGCGGCCATCGAGGATACCCACCTGGCCTTCGCCCAACAGATCGCGCGCAACGGTGTGAAGTTCTGCTACGAAGGCCCCGAGCTGCAGTACGTGGCCAGCCAGCCGCTGCAGCTCACGCAGATTCTCAACAGTCTGTTTTCCAATGCCATCGAGGCCATGCCCGCAGGCGGTGTGTTGCGCGCCCAGGTCAGCGTGGCGGACGGCCAGCGTGCGGTCATGCTGCTCAGCGACACCGGCAAGGGCATGAGCCAACAGCAGGAAAGGATGGTGTTCAAACCATTCTTTACCACCAAACAGGGCGGCCTCGGCGTAGGCCTGGCCCTGGTTCAACGCATCATGGAGCGTTTTGGCGGCTCGGTCAGCCTGAGCAGCCGCGAAGAGGAAGGAACCCGCGTCAGCCTTACTTTCAATATCGCAGCGGGAGTGGACCATGGAACAGAGCATCCTGGTAGTCGAGGATGATGAAATCCTTGCTGACAACATTCGCACCTACCTGAGCCTCAAGGGCTATGAGGTGACGGTCTGCCACAGTGCCGAGCTTGCACTGGAGCAGGTCAAGCAGGCCCAGCCCGACGCCGTGCTGACCGACAACTCGTTGCCCGGCATGAGCGGGCACGACCTGTTGCGCGCCCTGGTGGCACAGGTGCCGGCGCTGAAAGTCATCATGATGACCGGCTACGGCAACGTCGAAGACGCCGTGCAGGCGATGAAGGAGGGCGCGTTCCATTACCTGACCAAGCCGGTGGTGCTGGCCGAGCTCAAGCTGACCCTGGACAAGGCCCTGGCGGCAGAGCGGATGGAGCGCACCCTGTCGTTCTACCAGGAGCGCGAGGCGCAGAAGTCCGGGTTGCAGGCACTGATCGGCGACTCGCCGGTGATGCTCAGCCTCAAGCACACGTTACACCAGGTGCTGGATGCCGAGCGACGCATGGCCAGCGACGACCTGCCCCCGGTACTGGTCGAAGGCGAGACCGGCACAGGCAAGGAGCTGGTGGCCCGGGCCCTGCATTTCGATGGGTTGCGCAGCAAGGGGCCGTTCATCGAGTTCAATTGCGCGTCGATCCCGGCCAATTTGCTCGAAGCGGAGTTGTTCGGTCATGAGAAAGGTGCTTTCACCGATGCCAAGGAGCGCAGGGTGGGCCTGGTCGAGGCCGCTGATGGGGGCACGCTGTTCCTCGATGAAATCGGCGAGATGGACCTGGTGCTGCAAGCCAAGCTGCTGAAGCTGCTCGAAGACCGCAGCATCCGCCGCATTGGTGCGGTGAAGGAGCGCAAGGTCGACTTGCGGGTAATCAGTGCCACCAACTGCAACCTCGAACAGATGGTGCAGCAGGGCAAGTTCCGCCGCGACCTGTTCTTCCGGCTGCGCATCATCGCGCTCAAGGTGCCGCGGTTGTATGCGCGTGGGCAGGACATTCTGCTATTGGCTCGGCATTTCCTGGCGCACCATGGCCGCCGTTATGGCAAGCCTAACCTGCGTTTTTCCGCCGAGGCCGAGGCCTTGATGCTGGGCTACAGCTGGCCAGGCAACGTGCGGGAGCTGCGCAACATGTTGGAGCAGACAGTGCTGCTGGCGCCCAACGAGGTGATCCAGACCCATCAGCTGAACTTGTGCATGAGCTTGATCGACGAACCGTTGATTCAGCAACAGGCGCCTATGGTGTTCGAGATGCCACGGCATGAGCCCGAACCCGGCACCAGCCTGCCGGACATGGAGCGGGACCTGGTGTGCAAGACCCTGGACCGGACCGACTGGAACGTGACCAAGTCGGCGCGGATGCTGGGGTTGTCGCGGGATATGCTGCGTTACCGGATCGAGAAGCTGGGGTTAACCAGGCCAGACAAGCGGCAGTGGTAACCCCTCAGCGCGCAGCGACGTCAGGGCTTGCTGGCGCCTGCCTTGTTGCTGTCTTGCGAACCGCTACCCTCCATGCCGGGCAAATCATGTTCATCATTCTGCGTGGCAGGCGGGCTGTCGGGGTCATTGCCCTGCAAGCGCGGGTCGGTATCCCGTGGCATCGGTTTTTCAATCGGGTTGAGGGTGCTGTCGACACCCGGCTGGGGCGCTGGGTTGTGCGGGTCGTCTGGGTAGGTCGGCCCGGTGCCGACCGCGAGGGCCAGCGGCGAAACAAACACGGCTGCGAGCAGGAAGGTGCGAATCATGGTGCAAGCTCCTTTGCATCGGGATGAGGGCTTCTACCTCGATTGGGCCCCCGAGCTGACGCCGGGTGCCCCCATCCCGATCAACGGTCACACCACCATCGACAACAACATGATGAAGATGATGCCCACCACCGAAAGGATGGTCTCCATCATGCTCCAGGTCTTGAAGGTCTCGGCCACGGTCATGTTGAAGTACTGTTTCACCAGCCAGAACCCGGCATCGTTGACGTGCGACAGGATCAGCGAGCCCGCGCCAGTGGCCAGTACCAGCAGCTCACGGTTGACCCCCGGTACCATGTCGATCACGGGTGCGACGATCCCTGCGCCGGTGATGGTGGCGACCGTCGCCGAGCCGGTGGCGATGCGGATCACCGCCGCCACCAGCCAGGCCAGCATGATCGGCGAGATTTCCGCCTGCACCGCCATCTGCCCGATCACGTTGCCGACCCCGGTATCCACCAGCATCTGCTTGAAGCCGCCGCCAGCCCCTACGATCAGCACGATGGCAGCGGTCGGTGCCAGGCTCTGGTCGAGCATCTTCATGATCTGCTGGCGGTTGAAACCCCGCGCCGCGCCGAAGGTATAGAAGGCCAGCAGCAAGGCGGCGAGCAGGGCGGTGATGGGGTGGCCGATCAGGTCCATCCACTGCCGCACGATATGCTCGGCGGGCAGCACCACGTCGGCGAAGGTCTTGAGCAGCATGAGCGCCACCGGCAGCAGCACCGTGAGCAGGGTGACGGCGAAGCTCGGCAGGTTGCCCTGGTCGGACTCCTTGGCGATCTGGTCCATCAGCTCCTGGGACGGGTTACCGGGGATGTAACGCGAGATGAAGTTGCCGAACAGCGGGCCAGCGATGATCGCGGTAGGCAGCGCCACGATCAGGCCATAGAAGATGGTCTTGCCGATGTCGGCATTGAAGATGCCGATCGCCAACAGCGGCCCCGGGTGTGGCGGCACCAGGCCGTGAACCACGGACAGGCCGGCCAGCAGCGGGATGCCGATTTTCACCAACGAGACCCCGGAACGCCGGGCGACGATGAATACCAGCGGGATCAGCAGTACGAAGCCGATCTCGAAGAACAGCGGGATGCCGACCAGGAAGGCGGCGAACATCATGGCCCAGTGCACGTTCTTCTTGCCGAAGGCGCGGATCAGCGTCTGCGCGATCTGGTCGGCGCCGCCGGAATCGGCCATCAGCTTGCCAAGCATGGTGCCCAAGGCGAGCACGATGCCGACGAAGCCCAGCACGCCGCCAAAACCGTCCTGGAACGATTTCATCACTTTGGCCACCGGCATGCCGGAGGTAAGGCCGAGGAAGCCGGCCGCGAGGGTGAGGGCGACGAAGGGGTGAACTTTGAAATGGGTGATCAGCAGGATCAGCCCGATGATGGTTACCAGGGCGTCGAGCAGCAGGAAGGTATCAGTAGCCAGTCCGAACATGGTTTTTATGCCTCGGTCTTATCGTTGTTTTG
The DNA here is from genome assembly GCF_014269165.1 of Pseudomonas sp. SWRI68. Classification (NCBI taxonomy): domain Bacteria; kingdom Pseudomonadati; phylum Pseudomonadota; class Gammaproteobacteria; order Pseudomonadales; family Pseudomonadaceae; genus Pseudomonas; species Pseudomonas sp. SWRI68. The sequence goes on from NZ_JABWRU010000017.1 coordinate 91,469, forward strand.
GGCGTTGCTTTATTGAACTTCAGGCGCTTTCATTGGTTGAGACAGCGCTGTCTTTGGTGAGCCGGAAAAACCGCCTGGTTCAGGCAGTTTGCGCCAGGTCCCGCTCACCGCAGGGCTTTAGCCAGCTGTCTACCGTCTCGGCAAGCACATTGATGGGCTGGGTGGCGTCCAATGGCAGGGTCAGCGGCTCGCCATGCGGGGCTTCGAGGGCTGCAAACTGGCTGTCGATGAGGCTTGCCGGCATGAAATGCCCAGGGCGGGCCAGTACGCGTTTTTCTGCCTCGGCAGGGGTGAGTTCGAGGAACACGAACACCAAGCCCGGCATGGAGGCGCGCAAGGTATCGCGGTAGCGGCGCTTGAGGGCAGAACAGGTGAGGATCGGGCGCTCGCCCGCGTTGACCGTGGCTTGCAGCTCCTGGCCCAGGTGCACCAGCCAGCCGGCACGGTCGTTGTCGTCCAGCGGGATGCCAGCACTCATCTTGCGGATGTTTTCGGCAGGGTGAAAAGCGTCGCCTTCGATCAGGCGGCCGCCGCTTCTGGCGGCAATGGCGGCACCGACGCAGCTTTTGCCGCAGCCAGCCACGCCCATCACCACAATGGCGGACAGGGGAGAATTCATCAGTACCTCCTGCGGGGTGAGGTAGCGCTGTCTCGTCGCTGACGAACCGCCACCTCCCCGGTGTTATTGGTCTTGTCCTTACGCAGTATGGACGCTTGGCAGCGAGCACGCGGAACGGCTACCAAAGATTACATTGCCTGCGTCCTGAGACAGCGCTACCTTAGTGGCCGTTCCCCTCCCTTGGCAAGTAGTAAAATTACAACATTCATGTCCCGAACAGGCTCCCGCACCACCGGTCGTCCCACCCTGGCAGAAGTCGCCAGACTTTCCGGGGTTTCCCCGATCACCGCATCCCGCGCCTTGCGCGGTGTCAGCACGGTTGCCCCGGCGCTGGCCGAAAAGGTTGCCGCTGCTGCGGCGAGCCTGGGCTATGTCGCCAACCCGGCCGCCCGCGCACTCGCCTCGGCCCGCAGCCAGTCGGTGGTGGTGCTGATCCCGTCATTGTCTAACCAGTTGTTCATCGACACCCTCGAAGCCATTCACGAGGTGATGCGCCCGCGCGGGCTTGAGGTTTTGATCGGCAACTATCACTACGATATTGCCGAAGAAGAGAACCTGATCCGCAACTACCTGGCCTACCAGCCTTGCGGCATGCTGCTGACCGGTTTCGAGCGCAGTGACGTATCGCGACAGATGCTGGCGGCCAGTGGCGTGCCCTGCGTGCACATGATGGAGTTGGGTGGCGAGGCGGGTGCATTGTCGGTGGGCTTTTCGCAGCAACAGGCCGGGCGTGCGGCTGCCAAGCACCTGATCGAACGCGGACGGCGGCGCTTGGCGTTCATTGCCGCGCAGCTCGACCCGCGGGTAATGCAGCGCGCCGAGGGGTTCCGCCAGGCCCTGACCGAAGCGGGGCTGCAAGCGACTGAGCTGGAAATCCTGGCGCCCGAGCCTTCCTCCATCGCGTTGGGCAGTGCGTTGTTCAGCCAGCTGATGCAGCAGGCGCCGGATGTCGACGGCATCTTTTTCTGCAACGACGACCTGGCCCAGGGCGCTGTGCTGCAGGCGCTGCGCCAAGGGGTTGAGGTACCGCGGCAGGTGGCGATGGTGGGGTTCAACGATTTGCCCGCCTCGGCGCACATGGTGCCGCGGTTGACCTCGATTCGCACACCTAGGGCAGCCGTAGGGCGGGGGGCCGCACTGGCGCTGCTGACGTTGCTTGACGGCAAGCGGGTGGCTAACGAGCAGCAGGACCTTGGGTTCGAACTGATGGTGCGCGAGAGTTCTTGAGACTTAGAGTTCTTCAGGCTCAGCGCCTTGTGCTTGAAGGCCTCGGGGACTAATTACAAAGTGATATCAATGTGCTTGCACGGCGCTGTTGCCCATCTATGCTCAGGAAACCCCGCGCATAAAGGAGCCCGGCGTCATGTTCGATTTCCATCGCAAGTCCGACCTCGTCGAGATCCAGCGTAGTCACCAGGCACTGGCCAGTGCGCAAGCAAAGCTCGCGGCAATCAGCCGTTCGATGGCGATGATCGAGTTCGCGCCCGATGGGACCATTCTCGACGCCAACGAGCGCTTCTGCCAAGCCATGGGTTACAGCGTCGAAGAATTACGCGGCAAGCATCATCGGCTGTTCTGCGACTCGGCCTACGTCAAGACAGCCGAATACCAGCAGCTCTGGCGCGAACTGGGGCAGGGCAAGGCTATCAGCGGCACCTTCGAGCGGGTCGACAAGGCAGGGCGTGAGGTCTGGCTTGAAGCCAGCTATATGCCGGTGCTGGATGAGCAGCGGCAAGTCACCAGCGTGATCAAGGTGGCGTCGGACATCAGCCAGCGGGTCATGCAGGAGCACGAGAGTGAAAGCCTGCTCAAGGCCATCGGCCGCTCCATGGCAGTGATCGAGTTCACCCCGGACGGCCGGGTCATCAAGGCCAACCCGAATTTCCTCACCACCATGGGCTATCGCCTGGAAGAGGTGGTGGGGCGCCACCACGGGCTGTTCTGCCTGCCGCAGGAGCGGGAGTCGTCGGCGTACCGGGAGTTCTGGGCATCGCTCAACCGCGGGGAATACCACTCGCACCGCTTCGAGCGGATCAACAAGCAAGGCCAGACGGTCTTTCTTGAAGCCTCTTACAACCCGATCTTCGACAGCAAGGGCCGGCTGTACAAGGTGGTCAAGTTCGCCAGCGATATCACCAGCCAGGTCTGCACCCAGCAAAGCGCCGCCGATGCCGCCCACGCCAGCTCCATGCAGACCGATGCCTGCGCGCGCAAGGGTACCGAGGTGGTGCAACAGGCGGTGCAGGTGATCGAACAGATTTCCCAAGAGCTCAATGACGCGGCGCGCAGCATCGATGCGGTGAGCAAACAGTCGGATGTGATCGGCCAGATTGTCCTGACCATTCGCGGTATTGCCGACCAGACCAATTTGCTGGCACTGAACGCCGCCATCGAAGCGGCACGCGCCGGCGAGCATGGGCGCGGGTTTGCCGTGGTCGCTGATGAAGTGCGCAACCTGGCGGCGCGTACCAGCAAGGCAACCTTGGAGATCGTCGATGTGGTGCGCCAGAACCACGACCTGTCGCTGTTGGCGGTGGCCAGCATGCAGTCGAGCCTGACCCGCACCGGCCATGGCGTCGCCCTGGCCAACGAAGCCGGCACGGTGATCATGGAAATCCAGCAGGGCTCACGCCACGTGGTCGATGCGATCAGCCAGATCAGTTCGACGCTGCAATTGCACTGAGGGCGTCGGCCAGTTCGTGCAGCAAGCTCTGCATGCTGGTCTGCAGTTGTTGCCTTAGTTCAGCCGTAGGCAGCCCTTGGGCTTGCGCATGCTCGATGGCTTCGCAGTCCTTGACCAGTGTGCGTACCTTGAGCATTTTTGCCCCGCCCTTGATGCGATGGGCCAAGGCACGCACCGCATCGCCACTTGCGTCGGGGCCGAGCGCGCGCAGCGCGGCCAGGTCTTCGCTGGCGCTCTGCGACAATTGTTCCAGCAGGTGCCGCGTCAGTTGTTCATCGTCCTGAGTCAGGTGGCGCAATTCGTTCAGGTTGAAACCACTGCCTTGGGCTGGCACAGGCTGCGCATGCGCGCTGGCGTGCGGCAGGTGGGTTTTGAGGGTTTGCAGGCCAATGGGCTTGAACAGGCATTCATCCATGCCACTGGCCAGGCAGCGTGCACGCTCTTCAGCCTGTGCGTTGGCGGTGACGCCGAGAATCCGGCAAGGCGCCAGCGCGCCTTCGCTTTCGAGGCTGCGGATGCGCCGAGTCAGTTCGTGGCCGTCCATGATCGGCATGCTGCAGTCGGTGATCACCAGATCGAACCGGGCCGCCTGCCAGCGCGTCAGCGCCGCTTCGCCGTTCTCAGCCAGGGTCACGCGATGCCCCAGCGTGTTCAGTTGCCGCTCCAGCAACAGCAAATTGGCAGGGTAGTCGTCGACCACCAGAATGTTCAGCGGGCCGCTGCTGCTTTCAAGGACAGGGGCAAGCGCTTCGGCAGGCGCGGGCGCCTGGCTGGCCGGCAGTTGCAGGCTGACCTGCACCTTGGTGCCCACGCCTTCGACGCTGTGCAGGCTGAGCGTACCGCCCATCAGTTCGGCCAGGGTGCGGCTGATGACCAGCCCCAGGCCGGCGCCCTGGCGTGCCCGTGGGCCGTCGGCCTGGGCGAAGGCATTGAACAGACGTGCCTGGTCTTCAGGGCTGATACCAATGCCGGTGTCACGCACGCACAGCTCAACTTGCATCTCGCCGCTGCTGGCTTGGGTCGACAGGGTCAGGCTGGCATGCACTTCACCGCGCTCGGTGAACTTGATGGCGTTGCTGATCAGGTTGGAGAGCACCTGCTTGAGCCGCAGCGGGTCTGCCATGACCCAACCCGCTGAAGGTGGCAGCGCACTGTGCAGGTGCAGGCCTTTGATTCGCGCATTGCCTTCGAATACCCGCAGCGTGTTGCGTACCAGTTCGACCAGGTTGCAGGGGACCGGTTGCAAGGTCATGTGCCCAGACTCGATACGCGAAATGTCGAGGATGTCGCCGATCAGCTCCAGCAGACCGATGGCCGAATCGTGGGCAGTCTGCAAGGTCTGGGTATCGCAGCGGCCGGCGCGACTGTCTTCCAGCGCCAGTTCGAGCAGGCCGATCACCGCGTTCATGGGTGTGCGGATTTCATGGCTCATGGTGGCCAGGAAGGTGCTCTTGGTCTGGCTGGCCTGTTCGGCGTCGTCCTTGGCCTGGCGCAGCTGTTCGAGCAGGCCGCGGCTCAATGCCAGCTGGGCCTGCAGGGCATGCTGGGCGTCGGTGCGCTGGTGGATCAGTTTGCGCAGGTAGCTGTTCCAGAACACCACCCCGGCCAGCAATAGCGCCGACAGCACCAGCACTTGCAGCGCCAGCGTGCGGTAATCGCGCCATGGGCTGTCACTGACCAGTGTGCTGGTGCGCCAGCGGTTGATCAGTTGGTCCAGCTCTTCTGGCGGGATGCTCAGCAGTGCCTTGTCGAGAATGGCCTGCAGTTGCGGTTGGTCCGAGGCCACCGCAAATGCCGCGATGGCCGGGCTGTCGTCCAGCACACTGGCGATGCGCAGCTGGTTCTTGAACACGTGGTTGATGTAGTAGGTGGCGTTGATGTGGTTGCTCAAGGCCACGTCGGCGGCGCCGTTGGCCACTGCTTCCATCAGCCCGAGGGGGTTGTCCACTTCGACCACCTTGGCGCGTGGGTAGCGACGCTTGAGTTCTGCCCGTTGCGGCGAACCGCGTACCAAGGCTATGCGCTGGCCATCGAGGGCCTTGGCCTGGGCAGGCGATGACGCGTCGTTGCGGGTGACCAATACCCGTGGACTGACCAGGTAGGGGCGGGTAAAACGCAATTGCCTGGCGCGCTCCGTGCCGTAACCCAGGGCGCCGATCATGTGCGCCTCGCCGCGCCCCAGGCGCTCGAGCATCGCCTGCGCCGACTGGCTTTCCAGCGGCTTGAACTGCAGCCCGGTGCGCAGGGATATCTGCTTGAGCAGTTCCAGGGTGATGCCGCTGGCGCGGTGCTGTGCGTCGTTGAAGGTCAGCGGCGCGAGCGACGTGTTGACCAGCACCTTGACGGTGGGGTTGCGGGCGATCCAGTCGGTTTCTTCAGCGGTCAGGGCCGCCAGGTGGCGCTCCAGCAGCAGGCTGGTGTTGCCGCTGGTCCAGCGGCGCAGGATGGTCAGGCGCTCGCTTTCGGTGATTCTGCCCAAGGCCTTGTCGATCAGGCTGCGCAGGCGTTGGTTGTCGTTGGCCAGGGCAAACGCGAAGGTGCCGGGCGGCACCTTGCAGAAGTGGTCGATCTTTACCGTGCCCTGGTAACTCTTGCCGATGAGAAAATCCGTGCTGATGGCATCACCCAGGTAGGCATCGGCCTCGCCCAATTCCACTGCGGCAAGGCCCGCCAGGGTTGAGCGGTACAGGCTCAATTGCGCTTTGGGGTAGAGCGCGCGCACGGTATTGGCGGGTAGGTAGTGGTCGACCATCGCAAGGCGCAGGCCATTGAGGTCTGGGGTGTTTTTCAAGGTGCGGCCTTCGCGCGTAACGATCACCGGCAGGTCGTCGGCGTAAGGCTCGCTAAGGCCGAGCTGGGCATCCGCCGCCTCGAATGCGTTGGAGCTACCCAGCAGGTCGATGCGGCCGTCGCGCAGCGCGGCAATCGCTTGGTGGCGGTTGTCGAAACGCCGGACTTCGATCGGGACGCCCAGTTGCTCGGCGATGATGCCTGCATAATCGGCGCTCAGGCCCTCGTAATCATGCTGGCTGATGTTGATTTCGAACGGCGGGTAATCAGGCCGCGAACTGCCCAGCACCAGGCGGCCGCGCTGCTGCAGCCATTGGCGGTCTTGGTCGCCCAGTTGCAAGGGCGCTGCGGCGCTGATCGAGCGCGCCAACAATTGCCTCGGTTCGCTGTCGGCAAACAGGCCGGTGGAGCCGGCCAGGCCGATGACCAGTAGAACGCTCGCCAGCAGGCGCTTCATGGCAGCTGGGCTCAGTTAACGCTGTTGCGCTTGGCCAGGTCGACCATTTCCACCAGCGATTCGGTCTTGAGCTTGTCCATGATGCGGCCGCGATAGGTGCTGATGGTCTTGGCACTGAGGTTCATGCAGGTGCCGATATTCTTGTTGTTTTCGCCGCGCGCAAGGCGCCGCAACACTTCCATTTCGCGGTTGGACAGGCTGCCCAGGCGTATCGACTCGCTCTCCAGCGAATTGCTGTTGACCGACATCTGCGGGAAGGTCGAATAGCCTTTGACCAGGGCCTTGAGTGCAAACAGCAAGGCTTCGTGGTCTTCGTCCTTGGTGACGAAGGCGCCGATGCCGGCATCCAGGCAGCGCCGTACATAAAGGTCGGTGGCCTGGCCGGTCAGCACCATGATCTTGGGCACCGGCTCGAGGCACTGAAGCCGCTTGATCACCTCCATGCCGTCCAGGCCGGGCAGGCCGATGTCCAGAAGCACCACGTCCGGCCGCAGTTCACGCGCCACCTGGGCGACTTCGCTGCCATTGGCGACTTCGCCGACGACGTTAAAGCGCTCCCGTTCGAGCAATAGGCGCAGGGACAGCCGGACGATAGGGTGGTCGTCGACGATCAGGACGGTTGTCATCAAGAAAACTCCTGTAGGGATGTGGTCCGCTTCCTGGAACACTCAGGAATACGTCTGCAAGTGGGGTTATCAGAAGCGCTGCAAGATACGACCATTCCCGAAGTTTGGTAATGCCGAGTATAGGACTGTTGATTAACCCAGTAGGAATTGTTGAAAAGTCCTACAAAAAAACGGGGATAAGCACCGCCAGCGTGGCGTGACGATGCCTATTTGCGCAGGGCTGTCAGGCGCAAGCGGGGTGGGGTTTGACTACGCGCAGGGGCGAGGCAGGGTTGTTGGCCAGCGCTTGGCCGACCCGTGTCGGGCGTGCCAGCAACTGGCCGGCGCAGTTGGGGCAGCGGCCGTGCAGGCGAGTGTCGGCACAGGTACGGCAGAACGTGCATTCGAACGAGCAGATCAACGCGTCCGGGCTATCCCCCGGCAGGTCGGCGTTGCAACACTCGCAGTTGGGTCGAAGTTCCAGCATTGGCATGGCTCCTGTTTGCAGGCGGGAGCCTTGAGTCTGCTACGCCAGTGCCAAGGCTGGCAATGCTCAGTCGCCGGGGCGATAGAGGTGTGCGTGCCCGGCCCGGTACAGGGCCGATTCGGCGAACGGCGTATCGCCCAGCACATGGCCGACGAGGATCAGCGCGGTACGGCGAAAATCCTTGAGTGCAACGCGTTCGACGATGTCTTCCAGGGTGCCACGCACCCAGTCCTGGTCCGGCCAGGTGGCGCGATGGACCACGGCAACCGGGCACTGTTGGCCATAGTGGGGTAACAGCTCGCTGACGATACGCGGCAGGTGTTTCACGCCCAGGTGGATCGCCAGGGTGCTGCCGTGGCGCGCCAGATCGGCCAGTTGCTCGCCTGGCGGCATCGGCGAGCTGTCGCCGAAGCGGGTCAGAATCACCGTTTGCGACACCTGCGGCAAGGTCAGCTCGCAGCCCAGCAACGCCGCGCTGGCGGCGGTGGCGGTGACACCCGGAATGATCTGGTAGTCGATGCCCAGCTCACGCAAGTGGCGGATCTGCTCGCCGATCGCGCCATACAGGCTCGGGTCGCCGCTGTGCACCCGGGCCACGTCCTGGCCTTGTGCGTGTGCCGTGCGCATGGCGCTGATGATCTGCTCCAGGTGCAGCTCGGCGCTGTTGATCACGGTCTCGGCCTGGTGGCCATCGAGTACGGCAGCGGGCACCAGCGAGCCGGCATAGATGATCACCGGGCACTGGCGGATCAGGCGCTGGCCCTTGACCGTGATCAGTTCCGGGTCGCCGGGGCCGGCGCCGATGAAGTAGACCGTCATGGAAAATCCTTGCAATGAATGGTTGGCGCAATTATCGCCCGCAGGCCAGGGCGAGGGTAGCCGGCCCGTACACCTGGCGGGTAACCAGCAGCCTGGCAGCGCCGAGGTGCTGGCTGGCCATGGCCAGCGCCGCGCTCTCTGCCACACCCCAGCAACCGCTGTGTGCGTGGGCAATGACCGAGCGATGGCTGAGCAGCGGTTCGTAGGGGGCAAGTTGCCTGGCATCGTACAGCAGCAACGGCACGCCGAGGCGCGTGGCGAGTTGCTGCAAGGCGGGTTCGTCGGCCTTCAAGGCGATGCTGGCGATACCGCGCAGCGCTGGCAGTGCCAGACCGTGGTGGTCCAGGGCCTGGCGCAGCAGGGTTTCGAGGGTGTCCGCCGGGCAGCCCCGGCGGCAGCCGAAGCCGGCGTACAGTGTCGGCACCGAGGTGTCGACCGCCATCAGGCCTGGCTGGAGCGGCGGAACAGCCACGCGCTGAGCAGCCCCAGGGCCACCCAGAAGGCCGCGTTGGTCAGCCAGGAGGCGATCTTGAACTGCGCTTCCAGGGCCTCGGGTGCGAGGCTCTGATGAACTTCAGGTTGCGGTGCGCCGATGACATGCGGCAGCACCAGCAACACGGCGCCCAGCGCCTTCACCAGCCAGTGGCGGGCGAACACCAGCAGGGCCAGGCCCAACGCGGTGGCACTTGCGGTGCCGATCCACCAGGCCTGACGTTGCCCCAGGTCAGCGGCGGCGGTGCCCGGCAGCTCCGGTGGCAGGCCCAGGGTAGGGGCCAGGCAGAACACGGCGAAGCCTGCCAGGCCCCACAGCGCCCCTGTTGCCGCGCGCTTGGGCTCACGCAGGCTGTACAAGGCGGCGAGTATCAAGGCGAAGCCGACCGCGACCACCAGGTTGCCGCCGGTGGTGGACAGGATGCGCTGCCAGCCATCTTCGGGCGACCAGGCTTCGTCGCTGTGTTCATGCGCCGCAGCCCCTTCGGCGCCGTGTGCGTGATGCTCGGCAGCAGGGGCTGCAGACTCGTAGGTTTCCGCCTCAAGAATCAAAGGAGCAACCCAGAAGCTTTGCAGCAGGGTCAGCAGCAAGGCAGCAAGCAGCCCGCTGAAGCCCGCGGTACGGGCGATGCGCGTGATCATGGGGCGTACTCAGTGGCAGGGGAAGGCAGCGCTGTGACGGGTGTCGTGGGCCGCGTTGTGGACGGCCTCGATGTGCGAGAAACCGGCAAAGTAGACCAGGCACAGGCCGAGCAGGCTGGCGCCGACGGCGATGACGACACGCTGACTGAGGGTAACGGGGGTGGCAATGCTGTGTTTGGCGCTGGTGACGGGCATGACGCGTTCCTCTGCTTTTGTGGGCAACGGGCAAGCGCGGCAGCCCCGAACGTGATCCGCCCAGGGGAATGCGACAGCGCCCGCCCACCGCGGGGTGTTGTTCATGAACGCCAGGCCGGTCTCCGGGCTAACGAGGAGGAGCAGCGCTCCTGAAAAGCGCCCCTTCCCATGCCAGATGATGCGGCACAGTGGTCTAGACGCTTCGCTCGCTTACCGTTGCGGGGGCAGCACCGGGTTTGTCCGGCCTTGGTCGAGGGCCTGTGACGCACCGGTTTCCCGTTTCACCCCTGAGGGGGCACCTGAACGCGAGGCATTAGGAGACCACGAGGCAAGTTTTGCGTCAATTGCACAGCGGTTCGCGCGCGAAAAGTATTTCAGAAGTTGTAGGTGACCCGGCCGAAGTAGTAGCCAGCTCGCCGAACAGTTCCACCGGCTCTTGCAGGTTGCCCAGCTAACGCAGATGGAACAGCCATAAATCCGCCCAGGGGCTGCGGCACGCCCAGGCGCAAGGTGCCCGACGGGGCACCGTCATTGGCGGTGGCCGAGTCGTGTCACCCTCTGTGGTGGTGGCTCAATGGGTAAGAAATTGCACTAAAAAGATAATATAAAACAAGGAAATACGAATATTTCTTTAGAAGTGACATAAGGAAACTGAAAAGGGTGAGTCGGGGCTCGAAGGTCAACCCCGCGCAAACGCCAGCAGCTTCTCGCCATCGAGCCGATACCGAAGCCACTCACTCTGCGCCTCGGCGCCCAACGACTGGTAAAACCCGATTGCCGGCGCGTTCCAGTCCAGCACGCTCCATTCCAGGCGCCCGCAATTGTTCTGCACGGCCTCGCTGGCAATATGGCGCAGCAGTTTGCGCCCAGCGCCATCGCCGCGCTGCTCGGGCGTCACGTACAGGTCTTCGAGGTAGATGCCATTGCGCCCGAGCCAGGTCGAGTAGCTGTAGAAGTACACGGCAAAACCAATCGCCAGGCCATCACGCTCGCAAATCAGGCTGTGTACGGTACTGCCTTCGTCAAACAGGCTGCGCTGGATGTCGTCGACAGACGCAACGACCTCGTGCCGGGCACGTTCGTAGTCGGCAAGCTCGGTGATGAATGCCAGAATCTGCGCGGCATCGGTACGCACGGCGGGGCGAATGGTGAGGCTCATGGGGCAGGCTTCCTTGAACTGAACGAGATAGGTACAGTATTTGTATCTATTTAATTTAGCGAAATTGTACCGGTCGCAAGGCAGGGCGACTCCGTTAGTGTGACAGCACCAATAATGATTGTGGAATGCCTGCCATGCTTGCCTCTGCCGACCTGCTGACAGCCTTTGTGCTGTTTGCCTTCGTATCCTCCATCACCCCGGGGCCGAACAACACCATGCTGCTGGCCTCCGGCGTGAACTTCGGCGTGCGCCGTTCGATCCCGCATGCCATCGGCATCAGTGTCGGCTTCATGGTCATGGTGCTGGCAGTCGGTTTAGGGCTGGGCGAGGTGTTCAAGGCATGGCCGGCGCTGTACACCATCCTGCGCTACACAGGCGCCGCCTACCTGCTGTACCTGGCCTGGAAGATCGCCACCTCGGGGCCGATCGGTACAGCCTCGGGCAGCGCCCGCAAACCGTTGGGCTTCTGGGGCGCTGCAGCATTTCAGTGGGTCAACCCCAAGGCCTGGGTAATGGCAGTGGGGGCAATCACCACCTACACACCGGCCCAGGGATACGTGATGAACGTGGTCGTCATCGCCGCGCTGTTCGCCCTGGTCAACCTGCCCAGCGTCGGGGTCTGGGTCATGTTCGGCAGCGCCTTGCGCAACCTGTTGCAGAATCCGCGTTGGCTGATGCTGTTCAATGTCCTGATGGCCGTGCTACTGGTGATTTCGCTATACCCGCTGCTGTTTGTAGAATCGGCGTTTTCATAGACCGATGAGTACAGCAAGCCCATGCAGTTGATCCCGTGGTCCCACCATTGCTCCGAAGGCTTTACCCTGCGCGGCTGGCGTACGCCGGCCAGTGGCAAGCCTTTGCTGCATTTTCTGCATGGCAACGGCTTCTGCTGCCTGGCCTACCAGCCGTTGCTGATGCGCCTGGGCGAGCACTTCGACCTGTGGCTATGCGATGTGCAAGGCCACGGCGACAGCGACCATGGCGGTGCGTTTCGCGGCTGGAACCGCACAGCTGAACTGGCAGTAGAGGCGTTCGAGCGCGGGCGTGGCGAATATGGCGAGGTGCCGCGTGTTGCCCTCGGGCACAGTTTTGGTGGCGTGCTCTCGGGGCTGATCCTGGCCAGCGAGCCGCAGTTGTTCGAGCGCGCCGTGCTGCTCGACCCGGTGTTGTTCAGCCGCAGCATGATCGGCGTGATGGGCGCCGCCGCGCTGGTTGGCCTGCACCAGCGCCACGCTTTGGCGCGCAAGGCTGCCAGCCGCCGCAGCCATTGGCCCGATCGTGAAACGGCGCTGGCCTCGCTGCAGGGCCGCGGTATCTTCAAAGGCTGGAGCGATGCGGCGCTGCAAGCCTATGTCGAGCATGCCATTGGCGATTGCGGCGAGGCGGTGGTACTCAAGTGTCGGCCCAGCCGCGAGGTGGAGATTTTCAGTTCGTTCCCCAAACGCATGTGGGCGAACCTGGCAGCGATCCAGACACCGACGCGGGTGCTGTATGGCGAACAGACCTACCCCTTCGTGCCACATTCGGTGAAGCGCCTGGTGGCGCTGAACCCGAACGTGACTGCCCAGCAGGTCGCGGGTGGGCACTGTTTCATGCAGGAGGACCCAGCGATGACAGCAGCGTCCGTGCTCAGCTTTCTAAACTGAAGTTTGTCCTATTGATGGAACGATGCATGCCATTTCAGCTGTCTACCGCCTGATTGGTATCATTGGTAAGGTGATCCCAGCCAAGAGAGGAGACTTCTCATGAAAAAGATTCTGGGTATTCACCGCAGCCCTCACCCCCACTGGGTAGGCGATGGCTTCCCGGTGCGCAGCCTGTTCACCTATGACAACCTGGCCAGCCAGATCAGCCCGTTCCTGTTGCTGGACTATGCCGGCCCGCACACCTTTACCCCGACCAGCGCCCGGCGCGGCGTCGGGCAACATCCGCACCGTGGTTTCGAGACCGTGACCATCGTCTACCAGGGCGAACTGGAGCACCGTGACTCGACGGGGGCGGGTGGCCTGATCGGCCCAGGCGACGTGCAATGGATGACAGCTGCCAATGGCATCCTCCATGAAGAGTTCCACGCCCCGGCGTTTGCCCGCAGTGGCGGTACGCTGGAGATGGTGCAGCTGTGGGTCAACCTGCCTGCGCGTGACAAGCGCGCTGCGGCGGGGTACCAGACGCTGCTGGCCACGGACATCCCTGTGGTGGCGCTGGACGGCAACGGTGGCAGCCTGCGGGTGATCGCGGGTGAGTACCAAGGGCAGCCAGGCCCTGCGCGAACCTTTACCGCCATGGATGTCTGGGACATGCGTTTGAACGCCCAGTCGAGCGTGCAACTGCCCGTCGCGACGGGGCGTAATGCAGCCCTGGTGGTGTTGCGCGGCAGCGTGCGGGTCAACGGTGAACGCGAAGCCGGGCCGGCCAGCCTGGTGCTGTTCGAGCGTAGCGGTGAGGGCATTGCCATCGAGGCGCTGGAAGACGCCAGCGTGCTGTTGCTCAGCGGTGAACCGATCGATGAGCCGATCGTTGGCTACGGGCCGTTCGTGATGAACAGCGAGGCAGAAATCGCAGAATCGTTCGATGATTTCCATGCCGGACGGTTCGGGCAGATGCCGGCCGAGACCGCTCGTCGTTAACTGCCAGCAGCCGATCGAACAGTACAGGCCCACCAGCGATCTTCCACTAAGGTGCTAGATGATTCCCCGCACGATCATTGCTCCGGCGCATGGACGGCCGCCGGAGGATGCGCAATATCAATTGGCACCTTGCCTGGCAAAGGCGTACCTAACCAATAGGCCATCCGGTACAGAGAGGGTCGTACAATGTCGTTGATAGGCGTTTCAATGCTGGAAATGCGGCAGATGATTGAGCAAGCCTGCCTGCCTGATCGCTGCGAAGTCAGTTGCGCGGATGGGGCTCACCTGACCATTCGCCTGGGCCAGGGGAAAAGCCTGGAAGAGGGGGTGACCCTGAGCGGGGTAGACCTGCAGGGCCTCAACAGTTGCCGCGACGTGGTGAACCTGCTTACGCAATTGCACGCGCTGCGTGATAAACCCACCACGCCGCTCAGGGCGATTGCCTGAGCCTGCCCGTAGAGCCCGGTCAGCCCAGGCTGGCCGGGCGCACATACTCCGGCATCAGGCCGTTGAACCAGAACAGGATCATCGACACCAGGATGGTCACCAGCACCAATAGGCCCACCCCCCAGACACAGGCGGCGAACAGCATGGCCTGTTCTTTGCGCAAGCGTAAAAACGTCTGCAAACCGCCGAACAGCAGCACGCTGGCATACGCCGAGGCGGCCAACAGCGCCACCAGGGCCAGCCAGCGAATCGGCAGCAACCCGACCACTCCGGCAAAAAACCACGGCGTCGCGCAGTAGGCGGCAAAGCCGATGCATTGCTGCAGGCTGGGTTGTGCATCAAAGCCGCGTGACATCCAGCGGATCATCACCCCCATGATCATCACCCCGACCACCGTGACGGCATACAGCAGACACGCCAGCTGCGCCGCGCTGGCGAGGCTCAGGCGCACGCGTTCTTCGCCGGCAAGGCTCCAGCCAAAGGTGGTAGTGCCGACGAATAGGCACACGGCAGGGATCAACGCCAACGCCAGCAGGCGCGGCAGGTATTGCTGCGGGTGGTCTTCTTCCGCCCGGCGGATCTCTATCCAGGCATCGGATGGGTGGGTGAAGAGCTTGAGCAACGGACTGTTCATGGCGATCTCCAGAAGGCATGGGCTCTTGTGCTATGGAGACGTGGTGTTGCCGGCAGGTTCAGCCCACTTGGCCGCCGTTGATCGGCTTATTGCAACTCCAGCAACAGGTTGAGCCCCCCGTCGCCGCACTTGCCTTGGTCGCGCACCACGCCGCGGTAACTGCGGCCGTCCCAGACGAACGCCACGCTGTGAGCACGGTCGACTTTGTCGGGCAGTGGCGGGCAGATGTGCAAACGCAGCGCAGGGCGGCCCTGCAGGTTGATGGCGGCGAGCTGGCATTGGCATTCAACGCTCTGCGCTACAGGGCCGAATAACGTATCGCGTACGTAATCGAGCTGCAGCGAGGCGTTGGGAGAGCGGCCGGGCATTTTCATCGGTGCGCAGCTCCATGGCAGGGCGTGTAGGTCATGTCGGGCTCCTCGAAAAGACTGACGCTGCTCATCTTTAGAAGCCTTACCGGCGAAGATGTTCAAGTTTTTACGCCATTACCCCGCCTTGCGCAGGGTCAGGTTGATGCGCCGTTCACCCATGCGCGGATGCACGCCGGGTTTGATTGGCAACACCCCATGAAAGCGCAAGCGGTCCTCACCGCCCCAGACCAGCACATCGCCATGGTTCAGCGGTACACGCTGGGTCTTGTCCGCGCGTTGTAACCCGCCCAACAGGAACACCGCAGGCAAACCCAGTGAAATCGACACGATCGGCTGGTCGTAGTCCTGTTCGTTGCGGTCTTGGTGCAAGCTCAGGCGGGTACCAGGCAGGTAGTGGTTGACTAGGCAGGCGTCGGCGACAAAATCGTCAAAGCCTGCGATGGCGGCTGCGCGACCTGCCAGGCTGAGCAGAACGGGCGGTAGCGCAGGCCAGGGCATGCCGCTGTGCGGGTCGGTGGAGGTGTAGCGGTAGCCGTGCGCATCACTGACCCAACCCAGCGCACCGCAATTGGTCAGCGCTACGGCCATGTGCAGGCCGCCTGGCGTCTGCATGTGCCGGAACGGCGCGGCGCGCAGCACTGGGCGCAGGGCGTCGAGCAGGGCCTCGAGCTCGGCCAGGGCGAAACCGGGCAGCAGCACGGTGTGGCTGGCCAGGCGTTGCGGCTGGGGGCCGAACAGGTCGAGGTCGGACTGGATCATGACGGGCGCACCGAATGGGGTGCTGACCATTGTAATGCTGTTGGCGTGCATGGCCTATTCGCGCCAAGCCCGCTGCAACAAAAAGGAACCGCGGCACTCGGGAGAGTGAGCACCGCGGTCCAAGGGGGAAGGGCTTACTTTTGAGTCACAGTGGCCGTGTTCGCGCTGCCCAGCTGGCTGATGGTGGCGGTTTGCGCGATACCGCTCTGGTCGACGAATGCCTTGTTGCCCTGGCCGCCCTGGGTCACGTAGGCGGCGTTGACGCTGTCGGTCTGTTTGATGGTGACCTCGTTGCCGCTACCGTAGAGCTGATTGGTGTGGCTCTGGTTGCTGTAGCCGGACTGGTCCAAGGTGATGGAGTTGCCGGTACCTTCGCTGCTGCCGAAGGCATAGTTGTCAGTGCCACGCTGGTCGGCGATGAGGATGTTGTCGCTGCCGTTCTGCTCGAAGAACAGCTCGTTGTTGCTGTCGGCCTGCTTGGTCTGCATCGCGTTGTTGTTGCCGGTCTGGTTCAGCGTGGCCAGCTGGTTGTCACCATTCTGCGTCAGGTTGACGCCGTTGCCGTTGCCGTACTGGTTGATAACGGCGGTCTGGTTGATACCAAACTGGCCGCCCATCTTGTCGCCTTTCCAGTTGCTGGCGGTGATTTTGTTGCCGTTGCCTTGGGTGGTCACGGTCAGGTTGAGGTTTTCACCGTTCTGGTAGGTGTAGTGCAGGTTGTTGCTACCCTTCTGCGAAATGGTAGTGGTCGAGTTGTTGCTCTCGAACTGATCCGACCAGCTGGCGTTGGCCTTGCCATTTTGCGTCAGGCTGGCCTTGTTGGCTTCGCCGAAACTTTGGTCGATGTAGCCTTCGTTGAGCTGGCCGGTCTGAGTGACGTTGGCCTGGCTGCCCACCTGGGTGTCCTGCCATACCTCTACCGAGTTGCCAGTGCCGGTCTGGTTGAGGCCGATGGTGCCGCCTTGGCCGTCGCGCTGGTCACCGTAGGCCCAGTTCTCCTTGCCGTCCTGGTAGATCTGGATGTTGCCGTCGTTGTGGGTCAGGTGCTCGGCAGCGGCATAGTTGTCGGCGCCGGCCTGCATGATCAGGCTCTGGTTGTTGCTGCCGCCGAACATCTGCTCGGCGAAGGCTTCGTTGCGCTGGCCCGATTGCAGGGTGGTGACTTGGCTGCCTAGCTGGGTGTCCTGCCACACGGTCGAGTGGTTCTCGCTGCCTTGCTGGGTCTGCAGGACCTGGTTGTTTTCGCCCAGTGACTGGCTGGCGAAGGCATCGTTGTAGCTGCCCCCGGACTGCTGGGTGATCTGGCTGCCGTTTTCGAACAGTTGCTCGGCGTACCCTGCGTTGTACGAGCCGGTAGCGCTCTGCTGGATATCACTGGTGCTGTCGGCCTGCACTGCCAGGTGGTTGTGGCCCTTGCCGGTCTGGGTCTGGGTGGCCGAGGCGAACGGTGCGAGGGTCTGGGTCACTTCGGCAATGTTTTCCTTGCCGTCCTGAGTCTGCGTCGAAGTGCTGTCGGCAGCCATGACCTGACCTGCAAGGGCCAGGACGATAGCGGCACTTAGGGGAGCGAGCTTGAACATGGTGGTGCCTCCAGGTCTATCGGTATTGGGTGATCTGAACATGCTGGCCATTGCCGGCTTGGGTCACGGAGCTGTTGAGGCCCGTGCCGGACTGCACGATGCTGGCGCTGTTGTCGTTGCCGATCTGGTCGATGGCAGCGCTGTTGCTGCTGCCGCTCTGGCGGATCGACGCGCTGTTGCCATTACCCTGCTGGCTGATGCTGGCCATCAGGTCACTGCCTTCTTGCAGGATGTACGCCTCCTGTGCGCCCCCGGCCTGGACGATGCGGCCCAGCAGGGCCTGGCCGTTCTGGTCGAGGGCGGCGCGGTTGCCGTTGCCTTGCTGTTCGATCACCGCGGCCTGGCCGGCGCCGACCGGTAACAGGCGGATGATCACGGGGTCGCCGAGGTCACTGCCGGGCGCAAGGTCGGCGTTGTCCATCAGGTCTTCGGCCCCCCTGGCCTGGCCCGTCAGGGCCAGGCAGAGCAGCAGTGGATACAGGCATTTCATGGCGTTCTCCGGCCTTTCACTGCACGACTACGTTGACGGTGCGGGTGGTGCCTGGGCTGGTGGTGATGGTCGCCGTCGGCGCGGCGGTCGGGATCACCGTGGTGCTGTTGCTGACGGCCAGGCGCCAGCGGCCGGTGACCGGTACCGTGGTGGTGCCCAATGTCTGCACGCCAGTGGTGGTGGTGACCCGCACGGTAACGACGTTGCCGGTGGTCACCGATGAGGTGCCGCTGATGTCCCAGTTGTAACGGTTGTTGGAGCGTGCCGTGACCGTGGCTGTGGTGACCGCGAAGGTCTCGGCGGCGGGGCGTGGCGACACGTTGACGGTGACGGTGGCGCTGTTGGACAGCGCCCCCAGCGCGTCACGCACCTGGTAGGTGAAGGTGGTGGTGAAGGCCGTCGTGACGGTCGCCGGTGGTGTGTAGGTGACAGTGGTGCCGTCAGTGCTGACGGTCCCTCTGCCTGCCGCCGGCTGGGTCACACTGGCAACCACCAGGGGCAGATTGCCTTCTGGATCGGTAGCGCCGGCCAGCGCGTTGATGGTGAGCGCTACACCGAGCGTGGCGACGGTTTGAGCGGCTGCGGTCGGCGCCTGGTTGGGTGCGACATTGACCGTAACCGTTGCCGGTTCCGACTTCAGGCCTTTGGCATCCACGGCCCGATAGCTGAAGGTGGCCACCAGCGGTTGCGTGGCCCCGACTGGTGGGGTGTAGGTCACCGACGTGCTGCCGTTGAGTACCACGCCGCCCAGGCCGGTACCCGGTTGGGTCAGGTCGCTGATGGTCAGCGGTACGTTGCCATCCGGGTCGCTGTCGTTCATCAGCAGGTTCAGGCTCAGCGGCACCCCGACACTGGTGCTGCCAATATCGGCCTGGGCCAGCGGTGGCTGGTTGGCGGCTTCGACAGGTGCATTGCCGACCACCACTACAGGCTCGACATCGCTGCCGCCATGGCCAGATTTGACCGTGACGGTCGCAGGCGGCTGGGCAATATCGTTGACCGTCAGGCTTTGCAGCGTGCCGGACTTGGACAGCCGTCCGTAGCCTTGGGCCACCAGGTCAGGGATCGCCACTTCGTCGCTGGAGCGGGCTTCGATGAACAGGCGTTTGTTGGCCCAGTCGTAGCGTGCGGTGCTTACCTTGACCACATCGCTGAGCTTGCTCGACAACGCCGTTGGCTGTGTGGTGCCGGTGGCGCTGCTGCCGGTAACCACCACCACCGGTGGCGGCGCGGCCTGGCTCAGTTGCTGGCTGAAGAACAGCCCGTTGTTGTCCGGCAGTAGGCTGAACTGGCAAGGCGAAGGCGGTGAGCCAATCAATGCCAAGCCATTGCGCATGCACACGCTGGCATTGTTGGGCGCTTTGGCAAAGACCTCGACACGGGTCCCGGCGCCGTTACGCGAGTAGGTGGCACGTTCCAGGGTGACGGGCGTTTGCGCGCGTTGATCGAGCACTTTGCCGGACACCGTGAAGGCGTTGGTCTGGATGGCGCCAGGTGGGCCTTCGATGCGCACGAAGTTGGTGTTGAAGGGGCTGCCGACCACCGCTTCGGTGATGTTCGGGTCGCCGATAAAGGTTTCGGTCGAGCCGGTGTCCGGGTTGACCGCGGTATAGGGGCCGCCGACGCCGCGTAGCCAAGGCCCGAGGTTACCGTTGAGTGGCCCGCGGAAGTTGCCTGGCGCGCCGATACCGATGTCGCGGGTGATGTTGATCGCCCGCCGGCCGGCCGTGGTGACGTTGACCGTCTCTACCCCATAAGGGTGGGTGATGGTGTAGACGCCTGTGCGCGGCACCGAGGCGCGGATTCGGATGCGGGCAAAGCTCTGCTGGTCGCCGTCCACCGGGTTCTCGGCGGCAAACGCCGCTTCCAGGCCGGCGACGTATACTTCCAGCTCGTAGCCACTGTTGCCTACCTGTGGTATCTCGGTCTCGGCCAGGAACCAGAACATCTCTGGCGGCCAGTTGTCGGGGAATACCAGCGGCAGGGTATCGTCATAGATGCCAGGTTCGGGCAGCAGGGTGCACATGTAGGCAGGGGCGCCGGGGCCACCAGGTGCTCGGGTGCTGGTGGCCCGCGACTGGCACAACTCCAGCGACAGGTCGTTGGCGTCCTTGTACCACATGGGATAACCACCAGTGGCAAAGGTGTACGGGCCTGGGTCGACATCGGACAACGCGGCAAAGGCGGCGCTGGTGACGGTGAGGGAAAAACCGGCGGCGAACAGCGCACGGCGTGGCCAAGTGTTCATGCTGCCTCCTTGAAGGCTGAGCCTTTGTCTGTTCATGGCACCAGCACCACGTCTTCGCTGTCGCTACCACCATTGGCGCTGGTGACTTGCACCTTGGCCGGGGGGATGGGCGAGAGGGTTGTGCTCAATGTTTTCACGGCGCCGTTGCCACTGAGGTTGCCGATCAACGTGCCGTTGGCGGTGTGGGCGGTCAGCACAGGCGGGCTGGTTTCATCGCTGGTGCTGGCGACCAGCGTCAGCTGGCCGGTGGACAGGCGGTATTCGGCCTGGGTGATGGTCACCAGGTCGGTCAGTGGCAGGTTGGCCGTGGTCAGGCTGCTGGTCGGGATGGCCACACTGTTGTCGGCGGTCAGCACCAGCGTTGTTGGCAGCGCTGGGTTGAGAACCGACTGGGCATACCAGGCACCGGTGCCGTTGGCTTCGGTCAGGCTCAGGTTTGGGGTCTGGCTGGTCAGGGTGACGGTCGCAGGCGGCGGCGGGGCCATGACGAACACATCTTGCTGGGCGCGCAGGTCGCCATTTTCGGTACGCCGCGAGTAGGTGGTGCGTAGCGGCATCAACGGGGTAGGCAGGGCGACGTTGGAGAGCTTGCCTGAGATCGAGAACAGCTCGGTACGCAGGTCGATGCCGCCGGGGCCTTCGATGCGCACGAAGTTGGTGTTGAACGGGCTGCCGGTCACACGCTCTTCCAAGTTCGGGTCGCCAATGAAGCGTTCGCTGCCCTCGGTGTAAGGGCCGTTTACGCTGCGCAGGAACGGGCCGACATCGCCTTTGAGCGCACCGGTAAAGTCGCCTGCACCGGCGATGCCGATGTCGCGGGTCATGTTGATTGCCCGACGCCCGCCGGCCGGTACATCGAACACATCGACACCATAGGGGTGGGTGACCACGTAGGTGCCTGCCGTCGGTACATCCACCCGGATCCGCACCCGGGCGAAGCTGACTTGATCGCCTTCGACCGGTTCTTCGGCGGCGAACGCCGCCTCGATGGCCGTGCCGTAGCTCAGGTCGATGCCGCGTGCCGCGTCGACGATGGCGGCGTCAGCGGTAAACCAGAAGGCCTCGTCGGGGAAGTTGGTGGGGAAGGCGATGGGTTGGGTGTCATCGAACACCCCGGGGGTTGGCAGCAGTGTGCACATGTACGCCGGTGCGCCGGGCGCGCCGGCGGCCCTGGAACTCACCGCTTTGGTCAGGCACAGGTCGAGGGTACGACCGTGGCTATCCTGGTACCAACCGGCAAAGTTGCCGTTGCCAAGGTTATAGGGACCGGGGTCGACAGCGTTCAACGCAGCCTGCGCCGGGAGCTGGAGCATGCCGGCGAAAATCGCCACTGCCAGCGGGTGGGGTATCGGTCGGTGCATGAGTCAATTCCTCCTGCAAACGGGCCCATGGACTTGGGGCGTCTGGCAGGAGATCGGCAATAGGCGTGCCAAAACGATCTCATTGGGTTGCAAGCCTTGCGGCACAAGGGCTGCAGACCCTTCGTCAGGTTTTCCTGGAACTTGCCTATGGGCCCCGTACCCCCAGCATTGGGGGTTGGGGCCGGTGGTTGCTACCCACTCCCGAGAGCCGCTGGGGCTTGAGCGCAGCCTGCTTCTATATCGGCGGTTTTGGCGCTTTGGGTGTACGCGGTTTACGTGGCTTTTTCGCTGGGCGCTTGCCAGGTTTGAGCTGCCAGCGGTCGGCATTGGCGAGCAGTCGCTCTTGGATTTCGGGCGGGTAGTCACTCAAGGTAGTGGGTGAAGGCACGGGTTTACCGGGCAAACCGGCTTCACGGATCACCTTCGGCCAGCGGGGTCGCCAGCACAGCAGCAGGCTGACCCAGTGCGCGGTGCCGATGATGACGAAAGCGGGCCAGACCATGAGCATTGCAAGTTTGAACAGCCAACTGCTTTTGCGGAAGAAACGGCCAAGGCCTTCGAACTGGGCGCTGAATGCCTGGATGGGCGAGGGTAGCTGGGTACTCAAGCGGGGGCGGGGGACGGCGTGCGGGCCTTCTTCCATGTAGCGGCGGATGAATTCCCATTCATCACGGAGTTCACTGCCGCCCTGGCCTTGTTTGCCGAGTAGGGCGATTTCCATGTGGGGAAGGCCGGTATGGATGGGGTGCCAGATCAGGCCAAGTCTCATTCCAACGCTGAGCGGGTCGTCTTCTGGATATAAAACCGTGCTTCCGGTGGTTTTCCACGGAAATGTCACAATACCGCCGCAATATTTTGGTCTATGGAGGTGGACCTGTTGTGTTATTCGGTTGAAGCGAATGAGCAGATGACGGCTTGTCAGCATTTCCAGTCGGGTTAATTGTATGCCATATTTTGAGTATAGGTATAGTATGGCACCTGCAACTAGGGTCATGATTAGGGTGAGCGAAACACTTAGAAATGAGCGTGTAGCATGATCCGTTATGTCAACCCATAAGAAACTTACTGCGGAGAATGTCGTGACGCTAATGACAGGCATAACTCCGCCGAGCACTGCAAGTGTTAAGAGACCACGATTCTCTTCAGACCCTCCGCAGCGCATTTCCAAAAATGTCTCGTTAAAAGCGAAAGTGGGTCCTCTCGTATGAGGCCTTTCGCTTACGGATTGGAAATGCATCTCTTCTTCCAAGTCACCCTGGTATAAATCTTGACTGGCATGTTTTTCTGCAGCTGTCATCTCTGCTTCGTGCGCGTCGCGTGCAGACGCAGACTGGATTGCCATTCGCCAAAAACCCCATTCAATCATAAACATTATAAGTCCTCACTGAATGTTGAATGCCATGACTTAAATTTAGGGGCAAGCCTTCCTTAGTGCAGAAGCAGCTGGCTATGTACCCGCTCTCCAAGGCAAGCAGCACGAGCTTTTTAAAGTTCGCACTTTAATTGGAATCTTGCCCGCCGCTCTTTTATGTCGATATTTTTCGCGCTCTGGGCGTACGCGGTTTACGTGGCTTTTTCTCTGGGCGCTTGCCAGGTTTGAGCTGCCAGCGGTCGGCATTGGCCAGCAGGCGTTCTTGGATTTCGGGCGGGTAGTCACTCAAGGTGGTGGGTGAAGGTACTGGTTTACCGGGCAACCCGGCCTCACGGATCACCTTCGGCCAGCGGGGTCGCCAGCACAGCAGCAGGCTGATCCAGTGCGCGGTGCCGATGATGACGAAAGCGGGCCAGACCATGAGCATTACGAGT
>NZ_JABWRU010000018.1:0-104116 GCF_014269165.1 Pseudomonas sp. SWRI68
TTCGGAAAGGGTAATGACGGTTGCTGGTCGGCCCATGTCGATGCCCTTGGAGAGTTGGCTTCTACAGAGCCTAGCTCAGATTTTCAGTGGTATTTGTGAAACACCACACTAAGGGCCTTAGAGACAATATCGGGCAGCTTACTGCAAGGGAAGCGACACGATGGCAGCCAGCCCACCAATGGCCCTGTTTTCCAGGCGCACCTGCCCCCCCAGCCGCTCGACGATAGTGGCCACGATGGATAACCCCAGCCCTGCGCCATTGGGGCTATTGCGGCTATAGAAGCGCTCGAATACCCGCACAAGATTCGCCTCGTCTAGACCTGGCCCTTCATCTTCGACAACCAGTTCGAAGCGATTGGCCAGGCGCCTGAGTGATACCGTGATACGCCCGCCAGGCGGTGAATGCTCTACCGCATTGGAAACCAGGTTCTGCAAGGCGATGCCCAGCGCTCCGGAGTCGATCATCAGGGCATGGTCACCTTCGCTGAGATCCAGCGAGGGCTCCAGGCCGCGATCCAGTATCCAGGGTGTGAGATCCGCCAGCACATCGGTGACCACTTCGCCCAAGTCGACACGGGTGACGCGCTGACCGAGGCGCGGCTCGACGCGGGCAAGGGTCAGCAACTGGTTGACCACCCGGGTCAGCCGGTCGACACCGCCAATTAAAAAGCCCAGGGCTTTCTGCCGCTCGGCATCGGTACTGGCGGCCTGTGCGTTTTGCGCATGCAGGCGCAGGATCGCCAGGGGCGTGCGCATCTCATGGGCGGCGTCGGCAATGAACCGATGCTCGCGCCGCAGCAGGTCATCGATCTGCGCAAGCAGGCGATTGATAGCCGCCTGCATGGGCTCAAGCTCGGTCGGCAACGGCACCAGTTGCAGGGGTTCGAGGGAGTCGGCATGGCGCGCACGAATCACATCGGCCATGTTCTGCAACGGGCGCAACCCCCAGCCGATGGCCGCCCAGACCAACAGCGCCAAGCCCAGGCTGCCGAGCAGGAACGGGAACAGGGTATGGCGTACGATGCGGTCGATCAGGTCGTAACGCACGTCGTCGCGCTCACCCACCCAGATCACCCACTGTTTTTCGGGTACCGGTAATACAAAGCCGCGCCATTGTTCGCCACCGCTGGCAAAATCGTAGAAGCCCGCCGCCGTAGGCGGTGCGTCGAGGGTCGGTGCACTGGGGGTGTGCACCAGCAACCGTGCTCCCTCCCCCCACACCTGGAACGCCAGCTTGCTCTCATAGGGGTGGCCCACACGGTGGCGCCCGGCCTTGCCCAACGCCTCGTCGAATGCCTGATACAGCTTTTCGCGGTTGCCATCCTGCACCGGCAGGCTCATCACTCCCTGCAACAGCCGGGCATTCTGAGCCATGTGAGCATCGTAGACTTCGTTGATCTCGCGTCGGCTGTCGTGATAGTTGTACAACGCCAACAAGCCGGTGCCGAGCAGCATCAGCACCATCACCCGCCACAGCGTGCGCTGGCGCAGCGAGCTCATACCTTGCCCTCGACCAGATAACCGATACCGCGCACCGTGCGGATCAGGCCGTTGAACAGTTTCTTGCGCAGGTGATAGATGTTCACTTCCAGCGTGTTGCTCTCAGGCTCCTCGTCCCAGCCATACAGCAGCTGGGTCAGCCGCTCACGCGTGAACACCTTGCCCGGTTGCGCCAGCAACTCGTGCAGCAGGCGATACTCCTTGGGCGTCAGTATCACGGGCACACCGTTGTAGTGCACCTGCTGAGTGGCAGGGTCCAGGCTTACGCCTGCGTGCTCGATGAGCACCTTGGCCCGGCCGGCGCTGCGCCTGAGCAAGGCGCGCAGGCGAGCCTTGAGCTCGTTGAGGTCGAAAGGCTTGACCAGGTAGTCGTCGGCACCGGCATCCAGGCCAGAGATACGGTCCTCGGTCGCATCGCGGGCAGTGAGGATCAGCACCGGCAGGCTGTTGCCCCCTGCCCTCACCCGTCGCAGCAGATCGATGCCGCCCAACCGCGGCAGCCCGAGGTCGAGGATCACCAGGTCGAACACTTCGTGTTGCAGGGCATGCAGCCCGCTCAGGCCATCGCGCAACCAGTCGAGGGTGTAGCCCTCCTGGCGCAACCCGTCGCAGATCCCCTCGCCCAGGGCGGTATCATCCTCAACCAGCAGCAGCCGCATGTTCAGTCCTGTTTGTCCTTGATGGCCTTGAGTAAAGCATCGATATCGCCACGCCGGCCCTGGTCGGCCAGCTCGCGGCCTGGCCGTGGCGGCGCCTGGCGTGCTTTTTCCAGGGCGGCGGTGGCTTCAGCGTAGCGTTTTTGCCGGAACAGATGATCGGCCCAGAAGTAATTGCTGTCGATACCGTTGGGGTTCACTTGCAGCGCCTTGCGCAATAAAGTGTCTGCCTTGTCGCTGTCACCGAACCCGATGGGCCAGCCCGGCACCTGGTCGTACAAAGTGCCCAGGCTGGTATAAGCCGAGCCCTGCAGGGCATTAGGGTCGAGTTTCATCGCCTCTTCGAGGCTGGCCTTGGCCGACTTGACCTTGCCCAGCGCCCCCAGGCCGCCGATGGCACCCGCCCAACTGCTGTTGATGATGCCCTCCCAGATCAAGGGTTCGGCCGAGCCCGGATGCTGATGGACCAGCGTAGAAGCGTCGGCTGCGAGTTTCTCGAACGCATCGGCGCGTTTGTCTTTAGGCGTTTGGTACTGGATCTGCGCCCAGCGCTGCTGCAAGTTAGCCAATTGTTGGCTGCCGGCCTGGTCCAGCGCCCAGGTGAGCGGTGCGAATGCCAGCAAGCCAGCGATGAACAGACGTTTCATTTGATCGACTCCTTGGAATGGCTAGCGAGGTAACGACGGATCACCGGCAGTTGCTTGCGCAATGCACGGTCGACCACGCCGGGCAACATGCCGTTGATGCGTACGAAGAGCTTTTCCGGCCAGCCCAGGTAAAGCTCCCTGCGCTCTGACTGCACGGCCTTGAGCACAGCGCGGGCCACATCTGCCGGGTCGTCCATGCCGACTTTCAGGGCCTTGTTGAGCGCCGTGGCAGCGGTGCTGTTCATCGCGGTGCGTGTTGCCCGGGGGGCGGCGTACATGACATTCACCGAGGTATCGGCCAGCTCGCGGCGCAGCGCCTCCGAGAAGCCGCGCAGGGCAAACTTGCTGGCGCAGTAGGTGGCATAGCCGGGGTAGCCGATCGAGCCGTAGGTGGAACCGACGTTGACCACCAGTGCCCTGGGTTGTGCGCGCAGCAGCGGCAGGCACACACGCGTCAGTTGCAGGGCGGCTTTGAGGTTGATGTCCAGCAACTCGTCCAGCGCCTGCTCGTCGATCTGATCGAACAGGGCAAAACGGTTCACGCCCGCGGCATTGATCAGGACGTTGACCCCGCCCATCTCCTGGGCACGGGCAAGCACCTGCTCGCGCCCCTCATGGCTGCGCAGATCGGCCGACTGCCAGAGCAGCCTGTCGTGATAACGGTTCATCAACCCGGCGAGTTTGCCCATCTGCCGGCTCACCGCCAGTACCCGGGCACCGGCTGCGCACAACTGCTCGGCCAGTTCCAGGCCGATGCCTCCGCTGGCGCCGGTGAGTATCACTACACACTCAGGCAAGCGCATGACGCACCTCTTGCAGGCCCGCACGCGGCAGCCCCTGGAACATATCGGTATACAGCCGGTAAACCACTTTGGCCGCTTGGATCACAGCCCGCTGGTCGTCAGCATCATCAAGGCGGTCCATTAACTGCCGGTAGGTGACCATGTGATCCTGGTCCAGCGCGCCATGGGAGCTGAGGTAGCTGAAGGCCCTGTCGGGCAACGCCAGCGTGCTCTGGATCGTGCCGGCGGCCTGGGTGGCCAGGGCAATGCTGGTGCCTTCGAGCACATTTACCATGCCAAACAGCCCGACCGGGTTGCCGCGGGCGATGATGTCGTAAAGGTAGGCGACCATCAGCTCGATCGGCAGTGCCGGGCGACCGTCACGTACCGCTTCCCAGTCGCCACCGCAGGCATTGATGTCATTGAGGATCCACTGCTCGTGGCCGTACTCTTCCTCGATGTATTCGCAGACGGCGCCGCGCAGCCATTCCAGGCGCGAAGGCAGGCGCGCCCCGCACGCCATCATCAGCGGCACGGTATGGCGTACATGGTGGTATGCCTGGGTCAGGAAGGCCACATAGCTGTCGAGGCTGACGTGCCCCGCCAACGCATCGCGTATGATCGGCACGGCGAACAGGGCCTGACGCTCCTGGCTGGTTTGCATTTGCAGGGTATCGAAAAAGGACATGGCAGACCTCACAACGGGATATCGGATAACAGGGAGTGGTAACGCCGCAGGATGGTCTCGCGGCGCGGGCGGCCATTGGCGGTCAGGGTGTCTTCGGTACTGGACAAGGGGCACGGCAGGCGACGCCAGGCATGGACCCTGGCGTAGTCCGGCAGCACGGCATTGCAATGCTGCACAGCCTGGTCGATGAGGGTGTCGGGGGTAGCGGGGTCCAGCGGCCAGAGCAATGCGAGGTTCTTTGGCAGGGCCTCGCCATGCACGAACGCCTGGGCGATCACGCCGCTCTGGGTCAGTTCGGCCTCCACCCACTCCGGGTTGACGTTGCGCCCGAAGCTGGTGATGAACTGGTGTTTCTTGCGACCATCGAGGTACAGGTAGCCCTCCTCGTCGAAATGGCCGAGGTCGCCGGTGGCCCACCAGCTATCGCAAACAGGTGGTTCCGCCAGATAGCCGAGCAACACCGAGCCCGCCACCAGCACCTCCCCGTCCTCGGCGATACGCACCTGCACATGGGGCAGCGGTTTGCCGACACTGCCTCGGCGGGCTGCGCCCGGCTGGTTCAAGGCCACCACCGAAGCGCACTCGGACAGGCCATAGCCCTCGAACACCGGCAGGCCGATCGCTTCGGCGCGGGCCAGCAAGCTGGGCGCCACCCGGGCACCGCCGACCGCAACGAACCGTAGCGCCCCCACCTGCATCAGCCCGCGCTCGATGGCAGTGATCAGCCCCATCAACAGCTGTGGCACCACAATCAGGCTCTGCGCGCCGCTCAGGGCGATAGCCCCCAGCAAGCGCTTGAAATCGACCTGGCTTGCACCGCCCATGCCCAGTTGCGCCTGGGGGTACAGCAGCAGACTCGCCCCGGCCATCAATGCGGCGTAGACCCCAAGGTTTTCCAGCAGCACACCAAGCGGCAGCACCGCCAGGTAACGCTGAGGTTCACAGGGCCGGCTGGCCACCTCCAGTTCCCGGGCGACACGCAACAGGGCTTCGACAGACAGGCACACGCCTTTGGGCTTGCCCGTACTGCCGGAGGTGTAGGTGATCTTGGCGGTGCCGGCAGGCAGCGCTGCAGCGGGCTCTGCCTCGCGAACCCAGAACACGTCCTGCTGAGCGAACCCCAGCTCGGCGAGCGTACCGTGCCATTGCGGGTCGCACAGCACATGGCTGGCACCACTCTGCTCAATGCAATGGCTGAACTGGGCAACACTGAAGAACGACGGGACGATTACACAGGGACGCTCGGCAAACAGCGCCGCCAAATCCCAGAACAGCAACTGCGGGCTGTTATCCAGCGCCAGTACCAGAGGGCCTGGCGAACACGTACGCAAGCTGTGGGTGCGTAACCCCACCTCTGCCAGCAACTGCCTGTAGGTGAAGCGCTCGGTCGCCCCTTGCACGGCAATGGCGTCAGCGTGATCGCGGGCAAACGTGACCAGCAGTTGATGAAAGCGCTCCAGTTCATGCGGCATGGCCAGCCTCCTGAAAGGCCGTTGGCAATCCCAGGCGCTGGAACACTCCAGCCTTGCTCAAGGCATCGAAGCCATGACCGATGCTGCCGGCAAAGACTTGCGGATGCTGAGCGTAGTAGTTACCCCATTGGTCCACCTGCCCATTCAGCCGAGCCGGGTCGGCCGACGCCAGTACCGATGGCACCAATCCCAGGCGCCGGAAACTGTTGATCAGCGTCGTCGCGCCGGTGAACGCCACCCACTTCAGGCCCCGTGTGGCCAGCAACCAGGTCACCGCTATGATCATGATTCGCGCGCTACCGGCACTGAGCGAGGCCAGGTTGCCGACTTCGACCATGCACTCACGCTCAAGGGGGCAGCCTGCTACGCGTGAAACTGCAGCTTCCAGCGGCTCATCCAGGTAGTGCTCGAGAAACAGCGGCCCGCTGCTGGCCGGGCGCAAGCCTGCGGCAGCAACCAGCCGACCATGGCTGTCGTGCAGCGCCAGCAGTTCTGGGAGGTAATGGTGCACATCAGCGTGGTGCACGCTGGCAAAACACTGATGAATGAAGTGTTCCAGCTCATCGCGGCCAGGGTCCTTGTGCAGATGAAGCGACAAGTGGGCGTGATTGTCGACGTGGCTGCCGATAGGCAATGGGAGCAGGCTGCTCCACTGAGACTGGGTCATGAAACTCCCCCCGTTTGGGCTTGATGGGGTGAGTATCAGTGGTCAATCTGAAGGGAATCTGAAGTCAAGGATTCGACCTTGGTCGCAGGGCGCGTGCTGATCGTTGGAGACAGAAGCCAGCGCGATAAGAGCGGCCACTGACTGACCTTTATCAATCACCCCGTGATGTTCAAGCGTAGAACCGACACGATGGCCTTTATCGGCCAAACTTCTGTCAGGGCCACAGGGGAACCACCGATGTTAACCGTCACACTGATCAACGCGCTGGTCGTGATGCTGGTGGTGGTGATTCATTACGAATGCCTGCTACGCCTGAACGACTGGCTACCGCGGCTCAAGCTCTGGAGCCGGTTTCGCATCGTCATCGGAGTGTTCGGCGCGTTGGCGGCCCACGCACTGGAAGTCTGGTGCTTTGCCCTGGCCTATTACCTGATGGCCAATGCCAAAGGCTGGGGTACGCTGAGCGGCAACTTCGATGGCACATTCATGGACTGCGTGTACTTCTCATTTACCACCTACACCACCATCGGCTTTGGCGATATCGCGCCAAGTGGCGACCTCAAATACCTCACAGGCCTGCAGGCGCTGACGGGCCTGGTGATGATCACCTGGACGGCCTCCTTTCTGTTTCTGGAAATGCAGAAGTACTGGAAGACCAAGTAGCGAGGCGTGGGGAAATCAGCGCGGCAATTGACAACTATCAAGTACGCAAAAGGCGCCGCGTTGAAACTGTACCTCCTTTGTACACCCCCAAATATAAGGAGGCTTGCCATGGCATCCGCCGAAACACCCCGCCCCCACGCCGCAGCGTCATTTCCTGCCACCACCGGCGAACACTGGATCGAAGCGCTCGACAACGGCACCCATGTGCTGATCAGGCCTTTGCAGCCCAAAGACCGCCAGCGCGAGAAGAACTTTATCGAACGCCTGTCGCCACAGTCGCGCCACTTCCGCTTCCTGTGCCAACTCACGGAGCCTGGCGAAGCCATGCTGGATCAACTGATGGTCGTCGACCACGACCAGCATATGGCCTATGTGGCCCTCGCCCATGTCGACGGTGAACTGCAGGAGGTTGGTATTTCCCGTTACGCGACCCGATCGGGTAGTGAAGAATGCGAGTGCGCCGTCACCGTCCTCGATAGCTGGCAGCGTCACGGTTTGGGTACATTGCTGCTCCAGCACCTGATCGACCACGCACGCGCCCAGGGCCTGCGGCACATGTATTCCATGGACGCTGCGGCCAATGTGGCGATGCGCGACCTGGCTCAGGCAGCAGGGTTTACCAGCGCCAGAGACCCGGATGACCCAAGCCAGTTGATTCACCGGCTTTCGCTGGCCTGAGGCGATGCCGCAGCGGTGGCCTCCGGCAGCAGGTCCAGTTGCTCCAGACACTGCCGCTCATCGGCCGCGGTCACCCCCTCGAACGCCCTGACTTCAAGCAACGGCGTATTGAACAGGGCCAGCCGGATGACGCCGTTGCGATCCAGAAACGTTTGCGCCAGGCACTGGCAGACCGATTTGGCCACCAGTGCGGCGAACGCTCGATCCTCTGGCAGATCAATCTGTGCCTGCAAGTGGGTCTCGCACCCGCTCACAATGCCTTGTACGGAACGGCTGGCGAGCACGAGTGTGCTTATGCCCAGCACGGCGAACAGTAGCAGCATGCCCAGCATAATGTTCGACTCTCTGGCCACACCCCGGATCAAGGCAAGCCTCGCTTGCCAACCTGTGCCCTGCTCGGAAAAAATGGTCTCGCCCACAGCGCCCTTGAAACAGCGCTGCACGGCCAACCCGACCGCCGCGCTCAGCGCCAGCACTGCCAGCACAATGACCGGGGCACGCATGGGCAGCCGCCAGGCCGGGCCCAGCACCTGATACACCGAGGCGGCAACCACCAGCGTGGCAATTGCCGCGATCCATCCAAGGCTGCCCCTGGGACGTGTTACCCAGGCCCTGAGCTTTGCCCTTGCTTGCATATTCATGAGAACCTCCAGCACCGTGCTAGCGCACAGGGTCTATGGCAACCGTTTCCAGGTGCTCGGGCACGCACACCTGCCAGCCGAGCTCGAGGCTTATCCGTCGACGCAAGGTGTCCGCAGCATGCGGTTCGCCATGAATGACGTAGGTTTGCCGCGGTGGCCGGGTGAACCCGCGTAACCACTCCATGATTTCGTCCGCATCGGCATGCGCCGACAGGTTGTCCATGGCAAAGACCTGCGCCCGGATCGGCACATCTTCGCCATGCAGGCGCACGCTGCGCGCGCCGGCAACAATATCGGCACCCCGAGTACCGCCTGCCTGAAAGCCGGAGAACAGGATGCTGTTATGAGGATTGGGCGCCAGCGCCTTGAGGTGGTGCAACACCCGCCCCCCCGTGGCCATGCCGCTTGCGGCAATGATCACCGCAGGTTCGCGCAGCTGATCCAGGTGCCTGGATTCATCGACCGTACGGATGATCTGTGTGCCTTTGCACATCTGCGCGCACTCCAGCGCCGTCAGGCGGTGCTCACGCCTGAACTGCTGGTACAGGGCCGTGGCATCCATCGCCATCGGGCTGTTGAGATACACGGGTATGTCGGGTATCAGCCCGTCGCGCTTGAGCGTGTACAGGTAGTACATCAACAGTTGCGCACGGCCAATGGCAAATGACGGTACCAGCGTGATGCCATGGCGCAGCAGGGTCTGGTTGATCACATCGGCCAGGTAACGCTCCGGAGCCTGAGCAGGGTGCGAACGGTCACCATAGGTCGATTCCACCAGCAGCGCATCGGCCGCACCGATCAGCTCGGGCGCGCGCATCACGGGGTCGTGGGGCCGCCCCAGATCGCCTGATGACACCAGCGTCTGGCCATCTACCGTCAGTTGCACGGTCGCCGCGCCCAGAATGTGCCCGGCCGTGCGCAGCAACAGTTCGATACCGGGCGCGATCTGGGTGCGATGGTGCAACGCGACGGGCCTGAACAGCTGCAGTGCGCGCTTGGCATCCTGCTCGGTGTACAAGGGGCGGGCCGGCGAATGCTTGGAATAACCATGACGATTGGCATGTTCGGCCTGCTCCTCCTGCAGCCGGGCGCTGTCGAGCAACAGGATTTCAGCCAGGGCACAGGTCGCAGGGGTGGCATATACAGGCCCGCAGAAGCCTTCGCGCGCCAACACCGGCAGGTATCCGCTGTGGTCCAAGTGGGCATGGGTGAGTACCACCGCATCGACCGCACGCAGTGCCGCTGGCAGTGGCTCCCAGTTACGCAAGCGCAGTTGCTTGTAGCCCTGGAAAAGCCCGCAGTCGATCAGCACCCGTGTCGAATCACGCGTCAGCAGGAACTTGCTGCCCGTCACCGTGCCCGTACCGCCGAAAAAGGTCAGTTGCATGGCGGTGGCTCCCAGGTGTCGATCACGCAGGGATGAACGGTCAGCACGCTGCACGGTGGATCGCTCACCATACGTTCGGTGGTGTCGCCCAGCAGCTTGCTCAAACCCTTGGGCTGCACTACCCCCAGGACCAGTACGTCGATATCTAGGGCCGCTACCTGCTCCCGGATCACGTGCACTGCCCCGCCTTCCTTGAAATGCCGGCAATCGAGGGGCACACCTTCGGCATCGGCCAATGCATCGAAGGACACCTGCAAGGCATCACGCATCTCCTCGACCCAGGTCTGCGCAACCAGCATGTCCGGGGCAAACACACCAACCAGGTCATATGCCGAGAGCAGGTGCAACTGCGCATCGCATTGCAGCGCCAGCGCATCGGCTGCCCGGATGAGGGCGCGATTGAATAGCATCTGGGCATCGGGTTCATCGTGCAAGGCGGTGTCCACGGCTATCAGTATGCGTTTGGGCAAGGACGCGGCTGCCCGGGGCACGAAATGCATCAAGCCTTGGTACGATCGCATCAGCGCGCAGTCCAGCGGCGTGCCGAAAAACCGGGCCAGTGCCGGTGTTGTTTCGGTGTCCTTGATGACCATATCGGGCTTGAGCTCGCGGATGTAGTCGGCTGCCTGGTCGCGCAGGTCTTCTGCCTTGACGATATCCACCGTCAGATAGGTATTACTGGACCGGTGATGTTCGACCAGTTCCACAAGCTGCTTGCGATAGAGCCCGTATTGGCGCTGCAGCTCGGCTTCGTTCAGCCGCTCCTGGTGTAAAGAATGCGCCTCGTACGGCTCGAACAGCCCAACGATATGCACCGCTGCGCCGCTGACCTGCGCCAGGGCAAGTGCCCGGCGCAGAGCCGCCGAGTGCGGGTCTATGTCTGTAAGCAGCACCAGCAGTTGTCGATACTGACCCATGGGAAACCTCCGGCCGCACGCGGCGATGGCAAGTAGCACCGATCTTCGAGCGCCCTACCCTTCAGCGCTTGATGCAGATCAGAAAGTCATCACCCGCGCACCAACTTGATCAATGTCAGAACCGTACCGACGCCTCACGGTACAACCAGTACAGCCCAC
The DNA here is from genome assembly GCF_014269165.1 of Pseudomonas sp. SWRI68. Lineage (NCBI taxonomy): Bacteria > Pseudomonadati > Pseudomonadota > Gammaproteobacteria > Pseudomonadales > Pseudomonadaceae > Pseudomonas > Pseudomonas sp. SWRI68. Next base: position 10,858 of record NZ_JABWRU010000018.1, read on the forward strand.
GTTGATCAGGCCCTCTGGAGGCCCTATGAACAATCAGTTGCTGGAAACCGAAGACACAAGCGAACACTGGGTAGACACCCTTGCTGACGGCACAGCCGTGCTGATTCGCCCGCTGCGCGATGATGATCACGAACGGGACAGACGCTTTGTGAGCACGATCAGCCATGAGGCCCGGCGTTTTCGTTTTCTCGCCGGACTCAGCGGTGGCTTGCCCGGCCTTGACGCGCAGTTGATGCCGGTTGACGGTCACCAGCGCATGGCCTACGTAGCGCTGGCCCATGCGAATGGCCAGCTGCATCAGCTTGGCGTAAGCCGCTATGCCGCGACCCCGGGTAGCCACAATTGCGAATGTGCCGTCGCTGTCAGTGAACAATGGCAACGCAAAGGGCTGGGCAAGCTGTTGCTGCAGCACCTGATCGAAGCAGCTCGGCGCAATGGCTACCAGTGCATGGTGTCCAGGGACCTGTCGAGCAACTACGCCATGCACCGGCTGACCAAGGCGCTGGGCTTCAGTTCGCGCTACCTGGGCGGCGATGTCAGCGAAATCCTCCATGAGCTTGACCTGCGCGCCTGAAACAAGGCCCTTGCGGGCCTTGCACTTCAACCTTGCGAATGCTCGGGCGAGATCACCAGAACACTGCTGCTGAGCCGATGCAGGATGCGCTCGGCCGTACTGCCGATAAACCAGCCGATACCATGATGGTGGTAGCTCCCCATCACCAGCACATCGATATCGTTGTTGTCCATGAACAGCGCCAGCACCTTGGTCGGGTCCCCCACCCGCATGTGGCGGTGCTCGGCGGGGATCCCGTTGCGTTCGGCCAATGCCTGGAAGGCATCGGCCTGAGCCTCGTGAAGTGTCCGTGACAGGTTCGAATCGAACAGGAATGAATGTTCCCGACTGCCTTCGGTGTCCAGGTACATGGAACTCATATCGTAGGCATACAGCAGTTCGATCTGGGCGTTGCATTGCAAGGCCATCTTGAGAGCTTCGCTGATGATATGGTCGTTGAAGCCTTCGAACTGGTCCTCCGGGCGAGAAAGGTCAACCGCTGCAAGTATCCGCCGCGGCAGGGCATTGCTGGCGTTGTGTACAAGGTGTAGGGGAATTCGGGTGTCGCGCAGTAACTGCACGTCGAGCGAGGTGAACATGGCTCGCATCCACCACGGCTCATGCTCCAGCCCCTTGATCAGCAGGGCGAACGGCTGCTCACGCAGATGCACCTGGATCTCGTCCAGCGGATTTTGCACCCACAAAACCTCCGTGGTTACTGTCACGCCGTTGCGGCGCATCGACAGTGCCTGGGTTTCCAGCCAGGCACGGTGTTGCTGAACATAGCCCTCACGCATGACCGCCAACGCCTGGTCGTTGACCAGGCCGGCAGTGGCCAGGCCCTCAAGGTAGTCAAAGGCGACGATGTGCAATGGCATACCCTTGGCTTTGGCCAGGGCCGCCGCACGGTCATACACCGGCGTGCGGCGCATCAAGGGCGATGCGATCAGAAGAAGTCGTTGCGGGTTGGTCATGGCACACCTCTGCGGGCTCGATGAGTACCTTGATGATCTGACAGCGGCGCCTGTGCGGTTTGATGTTTATCAAAAGTCAGAGGGCACTGATCAACGGCTGCCGCCGTTTGACGCAAAATTGACACGGATCAAGACTTACACGCTTTTTAGGCGCACGCTGCTAACAATCAGCGATGCCCCGGAGGCATGCCATGGCACTCATGAAAGCGGCCATTTATGTCGAAAAGAACCGCATCGTGCTGGAAGACAAGCCCATCCCTGAGATCGGCCCGCTAGATGCGCTGATGCGCATCAGCACCACGACGATCTGTGGCACCGATGTGCATATCCTGCGTGGCGAGTATCCAGTGGCCAAAGGGCTGACCGTCGGCCACGAGCCAGTGGGTGTCATCGAAAAACTGGGCTCAGAGGTTCGCGGATTCCACGAAGGGCAACGCGTCATCGCTGGCGCCATCACCCCAAGCGGCTACAGCAATGCCTGCCTGTGTGGCTGTGGCGCACAGGACGGCGCCGGAACGGCGCATGGTTTCAAGGCCATCGGTGGCTGGAAGTTCGGCAATGTCATTGACGGTTGCCAAGCTGAATACGTGCGGGTGCCGGACGCGATGGCCAACCTCTCCCCCATTCCTGACAGCCTCAACGATGAACACGTGCTGATGTGCCCCGATATCATGTCCACTGGCTTTTCCGGTGCAGAACGCGGGGGCGTGACAATCGGCGATACCGTCGCCGTGTTCGCCCTGGGCCCGATCGGCCTGTGCGCGGTCGCCGGCGCCAAAATGCTGGGCGCCACCACCATCATCGGCGTGGACACCGTGGCGGCGCGCATCAGCGTGGCACGCGAAATGGGGGCTTCACACGTAGTCGACTTCAAGCAAGGCAACGTGGTGGCGCAGATCATGGCGCTGACCGATGGCCGTGGCGTAGATGTAGCCATCGAAGCGCTAGGCACCCAGGCCACCTTCGAATGGGCACTGCGGGTGCTGCGCCCCGGCGGCACGTTGTCCAGCCTGGGCGTGTACAACGCCGACCTGCGCATCCCCGTGGATGCATACGCTGCCGGCCTTGGCGATTACCGCATCGTGAGCACACTGTGCCCCGGCGGCAAAGAGCGGATGCGCCGGTTGATGGCGGTGGTTGCCAGTGGCCGCGTCGACGTTTCCCCCTTGGTCACCCACCGTTTCCGGCTCGATGATATCGAAGCTGCCTACGAATTGTTCGCCAACCAGCGCGACGGCGTGATGAAGGTGGCGATCACGCCCTGAACCTCGCCACGCCGTCGGCAAGGACGCCATTGCCCCCTATCGATAGGCAGTCCCTTGCTCATGCATGCACTGGAGGTTCCGATGAACGTCTACGTCGAGAAAAGCGCCAACGACAATCGCTGGTGGGTACACATGGACGAGTGGCGGGTGAGTTTCAGAACACCCATAGAAGCCGAACGGTTCGTGGGCGTGCTGACCGCCCGCCTCAACGCGCCTCATTCACTGTACAAGATCACCACCGTCGCTTTCAGACCTGCGAAGGAGGCATGAAATGTCGGGCCTGACCGACTTTCAGCTGCTCGGGCAGCCTGCACCAACGTGCAAACCACGGCCCGTTCATTTCAAACCACTGACATGCCCGTGCAGTGAGTGCCGGGTCAGCGGCTTGTGTTTGCCCACGGGTTTGCCCATGCAATGCAACAGTTATTTCGGCACACTGATCGGCCCTCGTATCCGGGTCAGGAAGGGGGCTGCGCTGTTCAACGCAAATGTGCCCTTGAGTAGCCTGTATGCAGTGCACTCAGGCAGCTTCAAAACGAACCTGAACAACGCCGAAGGTCAGGGTGTGATCATCAACTTCTGGATGCCAGGGGACGTAATGGGGCTAGATGCCATAGCCACCGAGCTTCATGTCTGTGATGCCATCGCCCTGGAAGACAGCGAAGTGTGCCCGGTGCCCTATCATCGCCTGCAAGCCCTGGCGCGTGATTTCCCCGCGCTGCAACAGAGCTTGAACCGCCTAATGAGCCGGGAGATTATCCGCGAGCATGAGCGCGTGCTGATGCTCTGCAACCTCTCTGCCGAGCAGCGGCTTGCCAGTTTCCTGCTGAGCCTTTCCCGCCGCTTCGTCAGCCGCGGCTATTCATCCCAAGGTTTCGTGTTGCGCATGTCTCGCGAAGACATCGCCTCCTACCTCGGGCTGCGCCTGGAAACCATATGCCGCTCGGTCGCTCACTTACGCGGTTTGGGTATCGTCAACCTGCACGGCCGGCGGGTGGAGATCCTCGACATGCCAGCGCTGATCGCGCTCGAACTGGGTTCCCAAGGCAGCTTTGCCATCGCCCCGGTGCAGACCTGATGCTCGACCTGGTGAACTTGGCTCACGGGGCCGTGGCATTGGGCATCGGCATGCTGGTTGGCCTTGAGCGGGAGCGCAAGAAGGTCAACAGTGAGGCTCCCGCCGCAGCGGGTTTGAGAACCTTCGCAATCACCGCCCTGATGGGCTATGTCTGCCATGTAATGGCTGGCCCGGTTCTGGTCGGCGTTGCATTGGTGGGCATAGCGCTGCTGTTGGCCATTTACCACCGCACAAAACCCGACGAAGATTCGGACATTACAAGCGCAATCGCCTTGCTGCTGGTGTTGGTGTTGGGAGGCCTGACAGTCGAACACCCCGAACTGGCAACCGCCATCGGTATCGTACTCACCATACTGCTGGCCCTCAGGCGTGAGCTTCATCGTTTCGTGCTGCAGCAACTAAGCGAGGCCGAACTGCGCGATGGCTTGTTGCTCCTCACAGTAGCGCTGGTTGTGCTGCCGTTGACGCCGGACCGGTTCATTGGCCCCTACGGGGTACTGAACCCGCGGGTGATCTGCACGCTGGTCGTGTTACTGATGGCAGTCGGTGCGCTAGGGCATATCGCCATGCGCCTGCTGGGGCCACGCTATGGCTTGGCCCTGAGTGCGATCGCATCCGGGTTTGCCTCTGGCTCGGCGACCATTGCCGTGCTTGGCCATCAAGCACGAAAGCAGGACACGTTCATGCGCGCGTTCGCCGCTGCGGCGGTGCTGTCCAACCTCGCCACCCTTGTCCAGTTTGGTTTGGTGCTTGGCGTTGTCGACGTGCGCTTGCTGCGCCCTTTCTGGCCATCTATAGGTCTCGGTATACTGGTCACGCTCATTTACGGCGTGCTGTTGCTGGCGCCTTGGCGCCCTGTGCCAGCCGGCCCCACGACCAAGCCTGGCAGCGGTGCTTTCAGCCTGTTCACAGCACTGCTCATCACGCTAGCGATTACCTGCATTGCATTGTTTTCGGCGTTTCTGCTCGAGCACCTTGGTCACAAGGGGGTCAGCATTGCTGCCTTTATCAGTGGCTTGGGCGATGCGCATGCCGCAACTGCTTCGGTCGCTTCGCTCGTTGCTGCAGGCCAGCTGAAAAGTGCCGACCTGATGTTACCGGCAATGATGGCGCTCACAGGGAATACCGTGACCAAATGCGTACTGGCATGGAGCGGCGGCGGATCTTCGTTCGCTCGCCACCTCATTCCGGCTCAGCTCGTCATTCTTGGCACGCTATGGCTTGCGTTGTTGATCTGATACATCAGTCCGAACAGCTACCGTTTGGCGCGCGCCGAAAATGCTAAGCCAGGTACCTGCTGCTGGGTTTTTTAATGATTAAACAGTCCGTACTCGCTCAACTGAGCATCCGCACCGAACTCACCGCCTCACACGCCATCCTCAGGTCTTCCCCCGCAAGCAAATGCTGGTAATGCGCCTTCAATGCCGGCTCCCAGCCCGCCACTTCTTCCAGTAATTGCTCGGCCTGCTCCCGCGTCAGGGCAAAGTGAGCGTGGTGGCTGAGCAGGTTTGCGCGACTGATCTGGCTGCCCTCACGGCCAACAGCCATGGCCAAGGTTTGTGCCGGCCCTTCTTCGAGCATGGGCAGTACGTCGTACATCGGCGACAGACGCCACCCGCCTGCCACCCAGATCACTGCATGGTTGCGTGGATGGTCGTCAGAGTTCCCCACCAGAGCGTTGTAGCACATGCGTTTGAACAGCTCCTGCAGATCAGCATCGGGCACGCCCCGCCGGCGCATTTCATCGGCTACGGCGGCGTAGCGCCAATCCCGATGGTGTGCGCCGTTCCATTCTGAATCCAGCAGGGTCAATGCGCTGAGCATGGGAATGCGCCGGGCGCCCTGCGCAATTGGCGTGCGGTCGAAGCGTTCGATCAGCAAGGTTGAAGGGTTTTCGGCATGCAGCGCGGTTTTTGCCACGTTCAAACCCTGCCCTGCTGCAAAGGTCATGCAGGCATATTCGATGGAGGGCAGGTCGTAGTGGTCGTAGCGATCACGGGGCTTGGCCAGGATCAGCATGCCGTTGTCCTGCAGCGTGCGTTTGGGGCGCGCGCCGCCCAGGGCGGAACGCTGTTGGCGGACGTTGAGGGTTGCTACCGACTCGGCGTCGAGCTGGCCGTCGTACACCGCCTCGCACGCGGCGACGAATTTCGCCAGGCCTTTCAAGGTGGGTACCGCGCCGTCGCCCAGGCCAGGTGCGGGCGTGGTTGCGCCGCCGGCCATCAGGTTGCCGACGCGGTCGTTGTTCGGTGACTTGAGCAAGAAATCGAGGGTGCCCAGTTCCTGGCCGTACGCCCTATGCAGCAGCCGCTCGCCCCAGCCATCAGGCATGGCGTCATTGATGAAGCCGGGTATGCCGCGGTTCTTGGCGATCCCCGTGTAGGGCTCGGCACGCAGGGGGTAATTGATGGGGTCGGGTACCCAGCCGCCCTGCGCCACATGGTCAGGCGCATAGAGGAACTCACCAAGCTTGCCTTTGAGGGTCAGCCGGCCAAGGGTGATGACCTCACCCGTCTCGGGGTGCTCCATATAGATGTAGGCACGGGACATCAGAATTCCTCGGGCTTGGGTTTTGCCAGCCGCACGCGGCGGGATGCGAGGCGCTGGTGGCCATCGTCGTCATCACTGAAGCGGGTGATCTGGGAGGTTTTTTCAATGCCCTCCAGCGAGGCGAAGACCGTGTCGCTGATGCCCAGGCGCCATAACACCAGCATGAAAGAACGCAGGTCCACGCGTGCGGAGCCGCCTTCGATCTTGCGAAGGGTATGCGCGGAGACGCCGATTGCTGCCGTGAGGTCTGTTTGACGCAAACCGAGCGACAGGCGCCTTGCCTTCACCAGAAGCCCTATTTTATTAAGAGTATCGACGCAGGCGACAGGGAAAAAGTCATCCATAAAGTCTACCAGTACTAACATTAAGTCTCATAAGGCAAACCATAGCACGCATTACGGTTTGTTACGATGAACATAAAGCTCGAAATCGTAAGCTTTAACTCTAATAAGGGGCACCACGATTGACGTTATAGATTGCTGATGGTCACCTGTCGGTGATACCGGGCAGGCCAGAAACCCGACTATGCTGGAAGCAGCCCAACCTCGGGTCGCAGGGGAGCGAAGCATGAGGATCATGCGTAGATTCAGGCAAGTGTGTTGGCTGGCTCTGGCGGTGCAGATGCTGTGCTCAACCCTCCTCCATGCAGAGGGCCTGGAGCCTTCGGCGACGGCAGCCGATGCTGCCACCCCTGAGCCTGCAGCACTGCAGATCATCAACCGCACGGTATTTGTCTTTCGTGCCACCCTGCTGGGTGAAACACCACAGGTTCGAGCACTGCGGGCCAAGTCGGCCATTGAAGAAGCGTTGCAGGATGAAGATGACCAAGGCATCAGAATCGACGCTATCCTGAACAGTTACCTGGTACTGCTGGGCGATCGGCGCGCGTTCATTGTCACGCCGCAGGACGCCGCCGCCAACGATATCACCGCGCGCGAAGCCGCCGAGCTGGCCGCAGAGAACCTGCGCCTGGTAGTCGAGGAAACACGCCAGGCGCGCAGCGTGCGTTTTCTACTTAATGCTGTCGGCTATTCGGCTGCGGCCACCTTGGTGTTCATGCTTCTGGTCAAGGGCGCGCGAGGTGTGCGGCGAAAGCTTTTGGGGCTGCTGCCCAGGCTGATGGGCAAGCATTCCGAGCGTTTCAGGGTGGGTCAAACACCCCTGTTCGACCTGCAGAACCTCTACTACCTGGCCGATCGTTCGCTGTGGTTGGTGTACTGGCTGGTGTTGCTGTTGCTCTGCTACCAGTGGCTGGGCTTCGTGCTGTCGCAGTTCCCTTACACCCGGGCGTGGGGCGAAAGCCTGAATGTCTACCTGATGGAGCTGGTCAGCTACCTGGTCAGCGGCATCCTTCACGCCATCCCCGGGCTTACCGTTGCCTTGTCGATTTTCTTCATTGCCCGCGGTATCAGCGCGTTTTCCAAGCGGGTGCTGCGGCGCATGGCACGGCCGGGCACGTTGAAGTGGCTCAACGAAGAAACCCTGCAGCCCACCATGCGCCTGACATCATTGGCGATCTGGCTGTTTGCGCTGGTGATGGCCTACCCGTACCTACCTGGCTCTGGCACCGATGCCTTCAAGGGCCTGTCGGTACTACTCGGGCTGATGATTTCGCTCGGTGCCACCAGTGTCGTCGGCCAGGCGGCGGCCGGGCTGATTCTCACCTATACAAGGACGCTGCGCGCCGGTGAGTTCGTGCGCGTGGGCGACTATGAGGGCACGGTGACCGAGGTGGGTATGTTCACCACCACCATCCGCACCGGCCTTGGCGAGGTGTTGACGCTGCCCAATTCGATGATCACGGGCACCGTGACGAAAAACTACTCACGCATCGTCGAGGGGCCAGGCTATGTGGTCGATACGGTGGTGACCATCGGCTACGACACACCGTGGCGGCAGGTCGAAGCGATGTTGCTGGAGGCGGCCAGGCGTACCGATGGCGTACTGGCAAAGCCCGAACCCCAGGTGTTCCAGACGGCGCTGTCGGATTTTTATCCGGAGTACCGCCTAGTGGCCCAGGCCGTTCCGTCGCAGCCCAGGCCACGCGCCCTCCTCCTCAGCCTGCTGCACGCCAATATCCAGGACGTTTTCAACGAGTACGGCGTGCAGATCATGTCGCCCCACTACCTCGGCGACCCATTGCAGGCCAAGTGGGTGCCAAGGGAGCAGTGGTACGCCGACCCTGCCAAGCCAGAACATCCGCAGCCAGCCAGCAAGCCTTGAAAGGGAGTTTGCGATGACGGACCCAAGCAAGAAGATGAGCCTGATGGGCCTTACTACGCTGGTGACGGTCAACATGATGGGGTCGGGCATCATCATGCTGCCGACCAACATGGCGCAACTGGGCGCAGTGTCGCTGTTGTCATGGGCCTTCACCGCGATTGGTTCGATGGCCATTGCCTACTGTTTTGCTCAATGCGGGATCTTCTGCCCGCGCTCTGGTGGCTTGTCGGCCTACACCGAAGAAGCCCACGCAAAATCAGGCTTCTTTCTCTGCTCCTACCTGTACTTTCTGTCGCTGGCGATCGCCAACGTCGCGGTGGCAATTTCTGCGGTGGGCTACATGACCGCGTTCGTGCCTTGGTTGGGTACCGGTGCCGTGCCGCTGTTCATCGGCACCGTGGGGCTGATCTGGCTAACCATCGTCGCCAACTTTGGCGGCCCGAACATCACCGGCAAGATCGGTGCGATCACGGTCTGGGGTGTCATCATCCCCGTTGCGGGGCTGAGTATCATCGGCTGGTTCTGGTTCAAGCCCGACCTGCTCCAGGCCGCCTGGAACCCCAATGCGTTGCCGCTTTCCGAGGCCATCGGCAAGGCCATACCGCTGACCCTGTGGGCCTTTCTCGGCATGGAGTCGGCAGCCCAGGCGTCTGATGCGGTCGAGAACCCGAAGCGCGACGTGCCGCTGGCGTGCCTCTTCGGCACCCTTGGGGCGGCAGTGGTCTATGTGCTTTCGACCACGGTCATCCAGGGCATCATCCCCAACGCTGAGCTGGCCAACGCGTCAGCGCCTTTCGCGCTAGTCTACGCGAAGATGTTCAGCCCGCTGGTGGGCAATATTGTCATGGCCTTGGCGGTCATGGCCTGTGTCGGCTCACTGCTGGGCTGGCAGTTCACCCTGGCCCAGACCGCCAAGATGACCGCCGACCAGAACCTCTTTCTCAAGCTGTTTAGCAAGCTCAACAGGTTTGGGGCGCCGGTTATTGGCATGATCGTCTGTGGCCTGTTGCAGACTGCAATGGCCGTTTCGACCATTTCACCCAATGCCAGTGCGCAGTTCAGCAAGCTGGTGAACCTTGCTGCGGTGACCAACCTGATCCCCTACGTGACAGCGCTGACCGGGCTACTGGTAATCATGTACAAGGCCAACGTCTCGCCAACGGTGTACTCGCGCAACCTGGTTGTGCTGCTGATTGCCGTGTCCTACTCGCTTTACGCGCTGTATGCCTGCGGCATGGAGGCTTTGTTTGGCGGGTTGCTGGTGCTCGCCTTTGGCTACCTGCTGTACGGGTTTCTCGCCAAGCGGTTTGTCTACTCGCCAACTGACGGCCTGAGCGGAGGGCGCGAGCAATGAAGTCGTTATCAGCGAAGCTTTTGCGTCTGCTGCTGGCGGGTGCGCTCTCTGGTGTTTCGGTTGTTTCCTGGGCCGATACCCTGGAGCGGGTGCGCAGCAGTCATACCCTGACGCTGGGCTACCTGCCTGGGTCAGCACCGTTCAGTGCCTTGAACGGCGACACCGTCGAGGGTTACGCCATTGATCTTTGTCTGAAGATCAGTGAACGGGTGAAATCCGAACTGCAGCAACCCGCGCTGCAGGTGCGGTTTCAGCCCGTGGAAATTACCCAAGCGGTTGCTGCGGTCAGCTCGGGCAAAGTCGATATCCTCTGCACGCCGACACCGCAGACGCTGGAGCGGCGCAAAGCAGTGAGCTTTTCGCTGCCGGTGTATACCGCGGGGCTCTCGGCCGTGGTCCGTAAGCAGTCACCTGAGCCGTTACTCAAGGCGCTCAACGGTGAGGTGGCGCATGACGGGCCGACCTGGCGCGCCACGGTCAATCGAGGCCTGGCCAAGCAGACCTATGCCGTATTGGCGGGTAGTGCCACGCAGCAGTGGGTTGGCGAGCAGATGCGGCTGCTTGGGGTGATCGCGACCTTGGTTAGCGTCAAGAGCAATGAGGAAGGCGTACGGCGCGTGGCCGAGGGCGGTGCCGATGCGTTCTTTGCCGACCGTATCCTGCTCAAGACCCACATCGCGTCGGGCTATCCGGACGGCAGCCTATTGCTGCTCGACCGAATCTACGAATATGCGCCGGTTTCGCTGATGATCGCGCGCGGCGATGATGACTTCCGGTTGCTGGTCGATACGGTGCTGAGCGAGATGTACCGGTCGGGCGAAATCGAGCAGGCCTACGTCAAATACCTCGACGGTGTGAGCGACACGGCCAGGCGGTTGTTCAAGGTTTATGCGTTGCCCTGACTCAGCCCAGCCCACCAAACCGCTTGTAGAAGCTCTCGTTAACATCCGGCAACGGCCCATCTGCCGTCTCCAGTGCGGTCCCCAGCCACGCTTCCGCCTTGCCCCACACCAGCCGATAGAGGTTACGGCACAACTGGCGAGCAGCCCTGCCTTCCCAATCCCCAGGCAGCAGCTCATCCGGCAACTGCGGGTCACGCAGCAGCAGCCGGCGGTACTCATGAATCAACAAGGTGCGCGCCAGGAAGCAGTCCTGGGCATCGAGTTCCTTCTGCTCCTTGAGCGCCTGCCACAGCGGTCGGAACAAGCGGATGAACTCGCTGTAGTGCTCACCCAGTTCCTCGATCCGCCAGCTTTCCCGCACCTGGGCGCGCATGGCCTTGGAGGCTAGTACTTCCTGGGTGTGGGTTTCGAAGACGATGCTGTCGTCAGTGGCGTCCAGCTCGCGCAAGGTGGTCGCCAGGTCGGCACGATCAGCGCGCGGGCAGCCCAGTACGTTCGGGGCGATGGCGCCGTAGCCCTGCCACTCCAGTTCCTCGCGCACGGCCTTGCGCTTGCTGGCCTCCAGCTGCGACAGCAACACCAGCGTCCAGGCGCCGTCCCAGGCTGGCAGGCTCGCGCTGTACACACGCTTGAAGGCTTTCTCGAAACGGCGCCGGCCCGTGCCGGTGAGGCTGTAATAGCTGCGCCGGCCGACTTTTTCGGCGGTCAGCCAGCCTTCCTTGGTCAGGCGGAAGATCGAGGTGCGGATCAGCCGTTCGTTGATGCCGATCGGCTCCAGCAGGTTGATCAGGCTGCCCAGCCAGACCGTGCCACCATGCGGCTCGATGGCGTCGCCATACAGGGTGATGATCAGCGAGCTCGCGCGGATCGGCGTCTGCTCCTGGAAGCGGGTGATCAAAGTATTGAGGGGGGCAAGGCTGCTCATGAGGGAACTGTAAGCCGATGGAGCCCCGACTATACCTGCCCGCCGTGCCGCCTGGCCATTGCCAGTCACCACCAGGCTCATGCCTGCGCCTCGCCTTTGGGGCGAAAGCCGCAATCACCCATGCGTGGGCGCTGCGCCTCGACTTCGCTCAGGGGCGGGCATTCGACCAGGGCGGCACTGCAGCGCTGGGTCAGACGCTGGTATTCGGCTGTGCCGCGTTGCTTCCAGGCGACCTCTTGATCGCTGAGGGTACGCTTGGCCTGTGCCGGCGCGCCCATTACCAGGCTCTGCTCGGGGCATTCGAAGCCAGCCTTGACGAAGGCCGTGGCGCCGACGATGCAGCGTGGCGCGATGTGTGCGCCGTCCATGATCACCGCATTCATGCCCACCAAGGCATCGGCGCCTATCCGGCAGCCGTGCAAAACCGCGCCGTGGCCCACATGGCCATGGCGCTCTATCACCGTATCGCCGCCCGGGAAGCCGTGCATCACGCAGGTGTCCTGCAGGTTGGCACCCTCCTCCAGCACGATGCGGCCAAAGTCGCCGCGCAATGACGCCAGGGGGCCGACGTAACACTGCGGGCCGATGATCACATCGCCGATCAGCACGGCCGTCGGGTGTACGTACGCCGTTGGGTGGATCACGGGGGTCAGGCCGTCCAGCCGATAGCAAGGCATGTCACACCTCTCAAAATGATTCAGTTAGTGAGGCGATCATGTATCACGATAAATGTAACCGTCAATTGCTGATTCTTTGTATCGCTTTTCGAGGTGCACCTCCCAACTCATAAACCTTGACTTTAATGGCGTATTTGCTGGGCTTTAAAAGCCTAACCCGGGCCTGACTGGAAGTAATTTCTCGCATTAAGGGACACGTAATGCAATATTTGCTATTGCCGTTCTGTATCATATAAGGCATATACTGGACCTCACCCGGGCAGGCCTCAGCGTTTTCCCCTGCCCCTGCAGACAATTCCAATAAATGCCGGCCCACGTGCCGTGCGTGCAGCCTGAGGAAACCGACATGCCTCGCTATCTCGTTGTGCAGGCGCCTGAGGACGGCGTCCGCCTGATCACCCTGCAGCGGCCCGAAGCCCTCAATGCGCTGTGTACCGAACTGCTCGCTGAGCTTGCGGCCGAGCTGGAAAGTGCCGAGCGCGACCCGGCAACCCGCGCCGTAGTGCTCACCGGCAGCCGCAAGGCCTTCGCTGCCGGCGCCGACATCCGTGAAATGGCCGAGCGCGACCTGGTCGGCATCCTCAATGACCCGCGTGTCGCCCATTGGCAGCGCATCGCCAGTTTTGCCAAACCGCTGATTGCAGCGGTCAACGGCTTCGCCCTGGGCGGTGGCTGCGAGCTGGTGATGTGCGCCGATATCGTCATCGCCGGCGAAGACGCACGCTTCGGCCAGCCCGAAATCAACCTCGGCATCATCCCCGGTGCGGGCGGCACACAACGCCTGTTGCGCGCGGTCGGCAAGCCGCTGGCCATGCAGATGGTTCTGACCGGCGAGCCGATCACCGCCCGGCAGGCCCAGCAGGCCGGCCTGGTCAGCGAGCTGACGCAGCCCGAGCTTGCCGTCGAGCGCGCCCTGCAAGTGGCGGCCAGCATCGCCCGCAAGGCACCGCTCGCCGTGCGCCTGGCCAAAGAAGCCCTGCTCAAGGCCGGGGACACCGACCTGGCCACCGGCCTGCGCTTCGAACGCCACGCGTTCACCTTGCTGGCCGGTACCGTCGACCGCGACGAAGGCATCCGCGCCTTCCAAGAAAAACGCCCGGCGCACTTCTTGGGCCAGTAACCCCCTCTTCCCTACCGACTGACGGAGCGAGCCTGTCATGGCTTTCGAGCACATCCTGTTTTCCATCGAGGACGGTGTCGCCCTCCTCTCGCTGAACCGGCCTGACCAGCTGAACAGCTTCAACACGCAGATGCACAAGGAAGTGCGCGAGGCGCTCAAGCAGGTACGCCAAGACCCGCAGGTACGCGTGTTGCTGCTGACTGGCGAAGGGCGTGGCTTTTGCGCCGGGCAAGACTTGTCTGACCGCAACGTCGCGCCTGGCGCGCAAGTGCCCGACCTGGGCGAGTCCATCGAGGCGTTCTACAACCCGCTGGTGCGGGCCCTGCGCGACCTGCCGATGCCGGTCATCTGCGCGGTCAACGGCGTGGCGGCCGGTGCGGGCGCGAACATTCCGCTGGCCTGTGACCTGGTGCTTGCGGCCCGCTCGGCCAGCTTTATCCAGGCGTTTTGCAAGATCGGCCTGGTGCCGGACTCGGGTGGTACCTGGCAACTGCCGCGCTTGGTCGGCATGGCTCGGGCCAAGGCGCTAGCCATGCTCGGTGAACGCCTGAGTGCGGAAAAAGCCGAGCAATGGGGCCTGATCCACCGGGTGGTCGACGACGCCGCACTGCGTGACGAGGCGCTGGCCCTCGCCCGCCAGCTGGCGACTCAGCCAACTTACGGGCTGGCCCTGATCAAGCGTGCGCTTAACGCCAGTTACGACAATCACTTTGACCAGCAGCTCGAACTTGAGCGTGACCTGCAGCGCCTGGCCGGGCGCAGCGAGGACTACCGCGAAGGCGTCGCGGCGTTCATGGCCAAGCGCGCACCGGCCTTCAAGGGGTGCTGACATGAGTGCACTTAACGGTAACGCCCAGGTCGCGGTGATCGGCGCCGGTGCGATGGGGGCCGGCATCGCCCAGGTGGCCGCCCAGGCGGGGCATCCGGTTTGCCTGTATGACAATCGCCCAGGCGCTGCGGCCCTGGCCGTGCAAGGCATCGACCGCCAGCTCGGCCGCCTGGTCGAAAAAGGCAAGCTCGACGCTACCGCACGCCAGGCGATCAGCGCGCGCCTGCAGCCCGTGGAAACGCTCGAAGCACTGGCCGATGCGCAGCTGGTGATCGAAGCGATCGTCGAAAACCTGCAGGTCAAACAGGCACTCTTGCAACAGCTCGAAGCCCTGTGCAGCGACAGCTGCATATTGGCCAGCAACACCTCATCGCTGTCGATCACCAGCCTGGCCGCCGGCCTGCGGCGGCCCGAACGGGTGATCGGCATGCACTTTTTCAACCCTGCGCCGTTGATGGCGTTGGTCGAGGTCGTCTCAGGCCTGGCCACCGCCCCCGCCTTGGCCGCCACGCTGTACGACACGGCCATGGCCTGGGGCAAGCAGCCGGTGCATGCGCGTTCGACGCCGGGCTTCATTGTCAACCGGGTGGCGCGGCCGTTTTATGCTGAGAGCCTGCGCCTGTACCAGGAAGGCGCCGCTGATTGCGCGAGCCTCGATGCGCTGATGCGTGACGCCGGTGGTTTCCGCATGGGCGCTTTCGAGCTGACCGACCTGATCGGCCACGATGTCAATTACGCCGTGACCTGCTCGGTGTTCGACGCCTTTTATGGTGACTTCCGCTTCCAGCCCTCGCTGGTACAGAAAGAGCTGGTGGATGCCGGCCGTCTTGGGCGCAAGAGCGGCCAGGGTTTCTACGATTACAGCGAAGGTGCGCTGCGGCCGCAGCCCGCCGAGGTGCAAAGCGCGGCGCGTGTCGAGTGCTGCGTGGTCGAAGGCAGCCTGGGCGCGATGCAGCCCTTGCTGCAGCGCATCCAGGCCTGCGGCGTCCAGGTCACCGAGCGCCCGGGCAGCGGCCTGCTGCGGGTAGGTGATGCCACCCTGGCGTTGTCTGACGGCCGCCTGGCCAGCCAACGCGCGCGTGAAGATGGGCTGCGAAACCTGGTGCTGGTGGACCTCGCGCTGGACTACAACAAGGCCGAACGGATTGCCATCAGCACTTGCCCCGACACCACCCGCGAGGCGCGCGAACAGGCCGTAGCGTTACTGCGCCAGGCGGGCCTGAAGGTTTGCCTGGTCGCCGATCTGCCGGCCCTGGTGGTGTTGCGCACCGTCACCACGCTCGCCAACGAAGCTGCCGATGCCGTGCTGCAAGGCGTAGGCTCGGCAGCCGACATCGACCTGGCCATGCGCGCAGGGGTCAATTACCCGCGCGGGCCGTTGGCCTGGGCCGAGCAGATCGGCATCGGCTACACCCTGCGCGTGCTGGACAACCTGCAGCGCTGCTACGGCGAGACCCGCTACCGCCCTTCGCTGCTGCTGCGCCGCGTGCATGCCCAAGGAGGCCGACTGCATGACTGAAGCCCAACGTACCCCCGAGCAACTGGCACGCGCCTGCGCCGATGCAATGTTTTCCCGCGACCGCGCCACCCAGGCCCTGGGCGCTCGGCTGCTCGACGTCGGCCCCGGCCAGGCCCGCCTGAGCATGCCGGTGCGCGCCGACATGATTCAGGGCCACGGCAGCTGCCATGGTGGTTTCTTGTTCAGCTTGGCGGACTCGGCGTTTGCCTTCGCCTGCAACAGCTACGACGAAGCGACCGTGGCCTTGAACTGCAGCATCGACTACGTGGCACCGGCTTTCGAGCAGGACGTGCTCACCGCTACCGCCAGCGAAATCACCCGCAAGGGCCGCACGGGCCTGTATGACGTACGCCTGGAAAACCAGCGTGGCGAACTGATTGCCCTGTTCCACGGAAAATCCTACAAAGTGCGCGGCACGGTGTTGCCGCAGGAGACCCAGGATGACTGACCAGACCTTCGACCAGGCGTTGATCATCGACGCCGTGCGCACGCCAATCGGCCGTTACGGCGGCGCACTGAGCAGCGTGCGCGCCGACGACCTCGCGGCCGTGCCGATCAGGGCGCTGATGGCCCGCCACCCCGAGCTCGACTGGGCCGCCATTGATGACGTGATCCTCGGCTGCGCCAACCAGGCGGGCGAAGACAACCGTAACGTGGCACGCATGGCTAGCCTGCTCGCCGGCCTGCCCGATGCCGTGCCGGGCACCACCCTCAATCGCCTGTGCGGTTCCGGGCTGGATGCCGTCGGCAGCGCCGCCCGCGCCCTGCGCTGCGGCGAGGCCGGGCTGATGCTGGCCGGTGGCGTCGAGTCGATGTCGCGGGCACCCTTCGTCATGGGCAAGTCAGAGCAAGCCTTCGGCCGCAGCGCCGAGCTGTTCGACACTACCATCGGCTGGCGTTTCGTCAATAAACTGATGCAGGCGCAGTACGGCATCGACTCGATGCCCGAGACCGCCGAGAATGTCGCCGCGCAGTTCGGTATTTCGCGCGAAGACCAGGACGCTTTCGCCTTGCGCAGCCAGCACAAGGCGGCCGCCGCCCAGGCCCGGGGCCGGCTGGCACGGGAGATCGTGCCGGTCGAGATCGCCCAGCGCAAAGGCCCGGCCAAGCGTGTCGAGCATGATGAGCACCCGCGCGCCGACACCACCCTGGACCAGTTGGCCAGGCTCGGCACGCCGTTCCGTGAAGGCGGCAGCGTGACAGCAGGCAACGCTTCAGGCGTCAACGACGGCGCTTGCGCCCTGCTGCTGGCCAGCACTGATGCGGCCCGCCGCCATGGCCTGAAGCCGCGCGGCCGGGTCCTCGGCATGGCCGCCGCTGGGGTCGAACCGCGCATCATGGGCATCGGCCCGGTCCCGGCGACCCGCAAGGTACTCGCGCAGGCCGGCCTGAGCCTGGCCGACATGGACGTCATCGAGTTGAACGAAGCATTTGCGGCCCAAGGCCTGGCAGTGCTGCGCGAGCTGGGCCTGGCTGACGACGACAAGCGCGTCAACCCCAATGGCGGCGCTATCGCCCTGGGGCATCCGCTGGGCATGAGCGGCGCACGGCTGGTGACCACCGCCCTGCACGAGCTGGAAGAACGCGGCGGCCGCTACGCCTTGTGCACCATGTGCATCGGCGTTGGCCAAGGCATTGCCCTGGTCATCGAGCGCCTCTGAGCACATCAGACCAATGGCCTGAGACTGAACACGACACGGGCAGTATGCTGCCCGCATGACACTCAAGGCCTTAGCGCCAACGTACAAGAACAATTCGAGTGAAGCCATGAACATGTACCACGATGCCGACCGCGCCCTGCTTGACCCGATCGAGACTGCCAGTGTCGACGAGCTGCGCCAGCACCAGCTGGACCGCCTGCGCTGGAGCCTGAAGCACGCCTACGACAATGTACCGCTGTACCGCCAGCGTTTCGACGAGTGCGGCGCCCACCCAGACGACCTTACCGCGCTGGAAGACCTCGCCAGGTTCCCCTTTACCGGCAAGAACGACCTGCGCGACAACTACCCCTATGGCATGTTCGCCGTGCCCCAGGAAGAGGTGGTGCGCCTGCACGCATCCAGCGGCACCACGGGCAAGCCGACCGTGGTCGGTTATACCCAGAACGACATCAATACCTGGGCCAACGTGGTCGCCCGTTCGATCCGCGCGGCCGGCGGGCGCAAGGGGGACAAGGTGCACGTGTCCTATGGCTATGGCCTGTTCACCGGCGGCCTGGGCGCGCACTACGGTGCCGAACGGCTCGGTTGCACGGTGATCCCCATGTCGGGCGGCCAGACCGAGAAGCAGGTGCAACTGATCCGTGACTTCCAGCCTGACATAATCATGGTCACGCCCTCGTACATGCTCAACCTGGCTGACGAGATCGAACGCCAGGGTATCGACCCGCACGACCTCAAGCTGCGCCTGGGGATCTTCGGCGCCGAGCCGTGGACCGACGAGTTGCGCCGCTCGATCGAGCAGCGCCTGGGCATCAATGCCCTGGATATCTATGGCCTGTCGGAGATCATGGGGCCAGGGGTGGCCATGGAATGCCTGGAAACAAAGGACGGGCCGACCATCTGGGAAGACCACTTCTACCCCGAGATCATCGACCCGGTCAGCGGTGAGGTGTTGCCGGACGGGCAACTGGGCGAACTGGTGTTCACCTCGTTGAGCAAGGAAGCGCTGCCAATGATCCGCTACCGCACCCGCGACCTGACACGCCTGTTGCCGGGTACGGCGCGGCCGATGCGGCGGATCGGCAAGATCACTGGGCGCAGTGACGACATGCTGATCATCCGCGGGGTCAACGTGTTCCCCACGCAGATCGAAGAGCAGGTGCTTAAAATAAAACAGCTTTCAGAGCTGTATGAGATACACCTGTATCGCAATGGCAACCTGGACAGTGTCGAGGTGCATGTGGAGTTGCGTGGCGAGTGCCAGGCACTCGACGAGGCGCAGCGCAAACTGGTGGTGGCTGAGCTGAGCAGGCAAATCAAGACCTACATCGGCATCAGCACCCACGTGCGGCTGCAGCCTTGCGGCACGCTCAAGCGCTCCGAAGGCAAAGCATGCCACGTTTACGACAAGCGTTTGGCTGGCTGATCGTTCAGCGCTGAACCCTTTTCCCCCGGGGCCACCAGGTGCTTGGCTTGGCATTTTCAGCGCCCATCAGATCGAGCGCCGCGCGGGCGGCGCTCGATCTCCGCCCCACCTCCAAACCCAAGACAGGCACCTAGCCGCCATCACCCTATCTCCCGACAAGCACATAGCAGCCGCTGTGGGCACTTCTTTGCGGCAATCCGATACAAAAATATTATCTGATACCTAATAATCTGTTTGATGTTGTGTTTTGTATCGCTTATAAATGACTCATGCCCCACCCAGCCCTGAGGCAGGAGTCAGAACATGTACGCACAGCTAGTCGAAACCGGTGTAAAACGCGTCAAGTCGCTAGACGAGATGTCGCCTGAAGAGCGCAACTTCCAGGAAAAGATCGACGCCGAGATCAAGATCGAAGCCAAGAACTGGATGCCCGAGGCCTATCGCCAGACCCTGATCCGGCAGATCTCCCAGCACGCCCATTCGGAAATCGTCGGCATGTTGCCCGAAGGCAACTGGGTCACCCGCGCCCCAAGCCTTAAGCGCAAGCTGCAACTGATGGCCAAGATCCAGGACGAAGCCGGTCACGGCCTGTACCTGTACAGCGCCATGGAAACCCTCGGCGCCGACCGCGACGAAGAAATCGCCAAGCTGCACAGCGGCAAGGCCAAGTACTCGAGCATCTTCAACTACCCGACCCTGAGCTGGGCCGACATGGGCGCGGTAGGCTGGCTGGTCGATGGCGCCGCGATCGTCAACCAGGTGGTGCTGCAGCGCACCTCCTACGGCCCCTACTCCCGCGCCATGATCCGTATCTGCAAGGAAGAGAGCTTCCACCAGCGCCAGGGCTACGAGCTGCTGCTGACCATGATGCGCCACGGCACCCAGGCGCAGAAGGACATGGTCCAGGACGCCATCAACCGCCTGTGGTGGCCGTCGCTGATGATGTTCGGCCCAAGCGACGAGCACTCCCCCAACAGCGCCCAGTCGATGGCCTGGAAGATCAAGCGCCAGACCAACGACGAACTGCGCCAGCGTTTCATCGACCAGACCGTGCCACAGCTCGAACTGCTCGGCTGCACCGCGCCCGACCCGCACCTGAAGTGGAACGAGGCCCGCGGCCACTACGACTTCGGCGAAATCCAGTGGGACGAGTTCTACGAAGTCATCAAGGGTAACGGCCCGTGCAACCTGGAGCGTGTCGCCACCCGGCGCAAAGCCATCGAGGACGGTGCCTGGGTGCGCGAGGCCGCCGTGGCCTATGCGCGCAAGCAACAGAACAAGAACGCCGCCTGAGCGGCGATTGATGCGGAGATCGAAAATGTCTGTCTGGACCCTCTACGAAGTGTTCGTGCGCAGCAAGCACGGCTTGAACCACAAGCATGTCGGCAGCGTGCATGCCGCCGACGCCGCCATGGCCATCGAGAATGCCCGTGAGCTGTACACCCGCCGCAGCGAAGGCGTGAGCCTGTGGGTGGTGCCTTCGGCGCTGATCACCGCCTCCTCGCCTGACGAGAAAGACCCGTTGTTCGCCCCTTCGGACGACAAGGTCTACCGCCACGCCAGCTTTTACGAACTGCCCGACGAAGTCGGACACATGTGAGGTTGGCCATGCATACAGAAACGCTTATCCCGTATTTGCTGCTACTGGGCGACACCGCCCTGGTGCAGGGCCAGCGCCTTTGTGAATGGTGCGGCCATGCGCCGGCCATCGAAGAAGAGCTGGCCTTGATGAACGTAGGCCTCGACCTGGTCGGCCAGGCCCGTAACTGGCTGGAGTACGCCGCCGAGCTGCTCGATGACGGCCGTGATGCCGACGCCCTTGCCATGCGTCGCGACGAACGCGCCTACCGCAACCTGCTGCTGGTCGAGCAACCCAATGGCGACTTTGCCGTGACCATGACCAAGCAGTTCTTCTATGACGCCTGGCATTACGCGGTGCTGCAGGGCCTGGCCGCGTCCAGCGACGAACGTATCGCCGGCATTGCCGCCAAGGCACTCAAGGAGGTCACCTACCACCTGCGGCGCTCCGGCGAATGGGTGCAGCGCCTGGGCGGCGGCACTGACGAAAGCCGTCGGCGCATGCTCGATGCGATCCCCGCGCTGTGGCGCTTCACCGTCGAACTGACGGCAGGCAGCGAAAACGAAGTGCGCCTGGCCGAGGCCGGCATTGCTGCCGACCCGCGCCGCGTCGGTGCGGCCTGGCTCAAGCAGGTGACAGCGATTTTCGATTCGGTGCAACTGCCGCTGCCCAAGGCGGCCAGCCATTTCTACCTGGACAGCCGCAAAGGCCTGCACACCGAGCACCTGGGGCTGTTGCTGGCCGAAATGCAGTTCCTGCCACGGGCCTACCCCGATGCAACCTGGTGAGCTGATTGCCAGCGACCTCGGCGCCCGTGCGGCCCGCGGCGATGACCTGGCCCGGGCCTGGGAAGTACTGGAGCAGGTCATGGACCCGGAAGTGCCGGTAGTCAGCGTGGTCGACCTGGGCATCGTCCGCGACCTCGACTGGCGCGCCGGCCACCTGCACCTGGTAGTCACGCCGACCTATTCCGGTTGCCCGGCGACCGAGGTGATCGAGGCCGACATCCGTGACGCGCTGCAACAGGCCGGTTTCGCTGCCCCTGCGCTGGAGCGGCGGCTGACCCCGGCCTGGAGCACCGACTGGATCAGCGAGCTGGGCCGCCAACGCTTGCGCGCCTACGGCATCGCACCGCCCGAGGGCAGCACCAGCAAGCGCAGTTTGCTCGGTGAAGCGCCCCAGGTGTGCTGCCCGCAGTGCGCCAGCCCCCACACCGAACTGCTCAGCCAGTTCGGCTCCACGGCCTGCAAGGCGCTGTACCGCTGCCGCGAGTGCCTGGAGCCGTTCGACTATTTCAAATGCATTTGAGCCGTGGAGAACACCATGAGCCAGTTTCACAGCCTGACCATCAAGCAAGTGTGTAACGAGACCCGCGACGCGGTATCCATCGCCTTCGACGTGCCTGAGCACTTGCAGGCGCAATTCAGCTTTACCCAGGGCCAGTACCTGGTCATGCGTACCCAGTTGGACAACGAGGAAGTACGCCGCTCGTATTCCATCTGCAGCGCGGTTCAGGATGGCGAGCTGCGGGTAGCCGTCAAGCGCGTGCCGGGCGGGCGTTTCTCCGCCTTTGCCAATGACGTGCTCAAGGCTGGCCAGCAACTGGAAGTGATGCCGCCGTCCGGCAGTTTCCACGTACCGCTGGACCCTGCCCGTCATGGCCACTACCTGGGCGTGGCCGCAGGCAGCGGCATCACGCCGATCCTGTCGATCATCGCCACCACCCTGGCCAGTGAGCCGCACAGCCGCTTCACCCTGCTGTACGGCAACCGCTCCAGCTCCGGTGCGTTGTTCCGCGACAAGCTCGAAGACCTGAAAAACCGTTACCTGGACCGCCTGAACCTGATTTTCGTGTTCAGCCGCGAACAGCAGGATGTCGACCTGTACAACGGCCGGATCGATGCCGACAAGTGCGGCCAACTGTTCGCCCGCTGGCTGGACGTCACCACGCTGGACGCGGCGTTCATCTGCGGCCCCCAGGCGATGACCGAAACCGTGCGTGACAGCCTGCAGGCCAACGGCATGGGCAAGGAGCGCATCCATTTCGAACTGTTTGCCGCCGCCGGCAGCGAAGCACGCCGCGAGGCCCGTGAAGCGGCGCGCCAGGTGGATTCGGCGCTCAGCCATATCACCGTGATCAGCGATGGCCGCGCCCTGTCGTTCGACCTGCCGCGCAACAGCCAGAACGTGCTGGACGCCGGTAATGCCATTGGCGCCGAGCTGCCCTACTCGTGCAAGGCGGGCGTGTGCTCCACCTGCAAGTGCCGGGTGATCGAGGGCGAGGTAGAGATGGATAGCAACCATGCGCTGGAAGACTACGAAGTGGCGGCGGGCTATGTGCTGTCGTGCCAGACCTACCCGGTGAGCGACAAGGTGGTGCTCGACTTCGACCAGTTGTAAACCCGCGCCGCTTTACAACACCGCATGCAACACCCGTGTGACCTCACAAAAAACAACTACAACACCAAGAGATCGCTGACCCATGACCCCCGAACGCATCGCAAGCATCGCCAACCACCCCGACTTCCAGCACCTGGTCCGGCGCAAGCGCCGCCTCAACGGCAGCCTGACCCTGGCCATGCTGGTGATCTACTACGGCTTCGTCCTGCTGGTGGCGTTCTCGCCCAGCACCCTCGGCCAGTCGCTCAGCGGTGGCGTGACCACCGTCGGCATGCTCGTGGGCGTGCTCATGGTGCTGTTGTCGTTCGCCCTCACCGGCATTTACGTGCACCGCGCCAACAACGTGCTCGACCCGCTCAACGACAAGGTCAAGCAGGAGTGCGCGCAATGAACTGGACCGCCATCTCGATGTTCATGGTGTTCGTCTGCTTCACCTTGCTGGTCACCCGCTGGGCCGCATTGCGGACCCGTTCGGCCAGTGACTTCTACACCGCCGGCGGCGGCCTGACCGGCATGCAGAACGGCCTGGCGATCGCCGGCGACATGATCAGCGCCGCGTCGTTCCTGGGCATTTCGGCAATGATGTTCATGAACGGCTACGACGGCTTGCTGTACGCCTTGGGCGTGCTCGCGGGTTGGCCGATCATCCTGTTCCTGATTGCCGAGCGCTTGCGCAACCTGGGCAAGTACACCTTTGCCGATGTGGTGTCCTACCGCCTGGCTCAAACCCCCGTGCGCCTGACGTCGGCGTTCGGCACCCTGGTCGTGGCGCTGATGTACCTGGTGGCGCAGATGGTCGGTGCCGGCAAGCTGATCGAGCTGCTGTTCGGTATCAGCTACCTGTATGCGGTGATGCTGGTCGGGGTGCTTATGGTCGCCTACGTGACCTTCGGCGGCATGCTCGCCACCACCTGGGTGCAGATCATCAAGGCGGTGATGTTGCTCAGCGGTACCACGTTCATGGCCTTCATGGTGCTCAAGCACTTTGGCTTCAGCACCGAGGCGATGTTTGCCAGTGCCGTTGCCGTGCACGCCAAGGGCCAGGCAATCATGGCGCCGGGCGGCTTGCTGTCGAACCCGGTGGACGCGATTTCGCTGGGCCTGGGCATGATGTTCGGCACGGCGGGCCTGCCTCATATCCTGATGCGGTTCTTCACCGTCAGCGATGCCAAGGAAGCGCGTAAGAGCGTGTTCTACGCCACCGGTTTCATTGGCTACTTCTACCTGCTGCTGATCGTCATCGGCTTCGGCGCCATCGTCATGGTCGGCACCGAGCCGTCTTACCGCGATGCAGCGGGCGCGATCATCGGCGGCGGCAACATGGTCGCGGTGCACCTGGCCCAGGCGGTGGGTGGCAACCTGTTCCTCGGTTTCATTTCTGCCGTGGCCTTCGCCACCATTCTGGCGGTCGTGGCTGGCCTGGCGCTATCCGGTGCGTCGGCGGTGTCCCACGACCTGTATGCCTGTGTGATGCGCAAAGGCCAGGCCACCGAGCAGCAAGAGATGAGGGTTTCGCGTATCGCCACCCTGGTGATCGGCCTGCTGGCCGTGGTGCTCGGGCTGGTGTTCGAGTCGCAGAACATCGCCTTCCTCTCCGGCCTGGTGCTGGCCGTGGCCGCGTCGGTCAACTTCCCGGTGTTGCTGCTTTCGATGTTCTGGAAGGGCCTGACTACCCGCGGCGCGGTGTGCGGCAGCATGGCCGGGCTGTTCTCGGCCGTCGTGCTGGTGGTACTGGGCCCGGCGGTGTGGGTCAACGTGCTGCACAACGAACAGGCACTGTTCCCCTACAGCAACCCGGCGCTGTTCTCGATGAGCCTGGCGTTCCTCGGCGCCTGGGTGTTCTCGGTCACCGACAGTTCGGCGCGGGCCACCGAAGAACGTGGCCGCTACCTGGCGCAGTTCATTCGCTCCATGACCGGTATTGGCGCCGCCGGCGCCAGCAAGCACTGATTTCGAGAACAACCATGTCGGGTACAACAACAATGAACCGCACTCGCTTCTCTTGCCTCACCTGGCTTGCCACGCTCGCCCTGCCCTTGCCGGCCATGGCGGACTTCGTCGGCGACAGCCATGCGCGCCTGGAACTGCGCAACCACTACATCAACCGCGACTTCCGCCAGAGCAATGCGCCGCAGGCCAAGGCCGAGGAATGGGGCCAAGGCTTTACTGCCCGCCTGGAATCGGGCTTCACCGAAGGCCCGGTAGGCGTCGGCGTGGATGCCATGGGCCAGTTGGGCGTCAAGCTCGACAGCAGCCGTGACCGCCGCAACACTGGCCTGCTGCCGTTTGGCCCGAACAGCCACGAGCCTGTCGATGACTACAGTGAGTTAGGCCTGACCGGTAAAGTGCGCGTGTCCAAGAGCACCCTGCGCCTGGGCACCTTGCAGCCGATCCTACCGGTGGTGGTGTACAACGACACACGCCTGCTGGCCTCGACCTTCCAGGGCGGCCTGCTGACCAGCCAGGAACTCGACGGCCTGACCGTCAACGCCGGGCGCCTGACCAAGGCCAACCTGCGCGACTCGTCCGGCCGCGACGACATCGGCTACGGCGCCGCCAGCAGCGACCACCTGGACTTCGGCGGTGGCAGCTACGCCATTACCCCGCAGACCAGCGTCAGCTACTACTACGCCAAGCTCGAAGACATCTACCGCCAGCAGTTCGTCGGCCTGGTCGACACCCGCCCGCTGGGCGAAGGCCTGAGCCTGCGCAGCGACCTGCGGTACTTCGACAGCCGCAATGATGGCGCCGAACGCGCCGGCAACATCGACAACCGCAACTTCAACGCCATGTTCACCCTCGGCGTCAGGGCGCACAAGTTCACTGCCACCTGGCAGCAGATGTCCGGCGACAGCGCCTTCCCCTTCGTCAACGGCGGCGACCCGTTCACCGTCAACCTGGTGACCTACAACACCTTCACCCGCGCCGGGCTCGATTCGTGGCAGGTGCGCTATGACTACGATTTCGTCGCCATGGGCATCCCTGGCCTGAGTTTCATGACCCGCTACACCGACGGCCGCCACGCCGAGACAGCAACCGTCAGCAACGGCCGTGAGCGCGAGCGCGACACCGACCTCACCTACGTCATCCAGAGCGGCCCGTTCAAGGACGTCAGCCTGCGCTGGCGCAACGTCACCTTCCGCTCCGGCAATGGCCTGACCAATGCCGTGGACGAGAACCGCCTGATCATCGGCTACACCCTGGCGCTGTGGTAACAGCGCCCTCAAGAGGAGAACAGCATGTCTGACGCCCCAACCCTGCAGAGCTTCATCGCTGGCCGCTGGATCGGACAGCACGGCGCCCAGGCCCTGCGCAGCGCCTTGAACGGCCATGTCCTGGCCTACAGCCATGAAGAACGCCCAGACTTCGCCGAAGCCGTGGACTTTGCCCGCGCCCGTGGCCTGGCCGAACTGATGGCCATGGACTTCCAGCAGCGCGCAGCCCGCCTCAAGGCCCTGGCGCTGTACCTGGCCGAGCACAAAGAGCAGCTCTATGCCCTGTCACACCACAGTGGCGCCACCCGCGCCGACAGCTGGATCGACATCGAAGGCGGTAATGCCACGCTGTTCGCCTACGCCGGCATCGGCAGCCGCGAACTGCCCTCGGGCAACCTGGTGCACGAAGGCCCGGCGATACCATTGGGCAAGCAAGGCCATTTCGCCGGCAGCCATATCCTGGTGCCGCGTGCTGGCGTCGCCGTGCATATCAATGCGTTCAACTTCCCCATCTGGGGCATGCTGGAGAAGTTCGCGCCCACCTTCCTGGCCGGCATGCCGTGCATTGTCAAACCCGCCACATCCACCAGTTACCTGACCGAAGCCGTGGTGCGCCTGATGCACGCGTCGGGCCTGCTGCCGGCCGGCAGCCTGCAACTGGTGATCGGCAGCACCGGCGACCTGCTCGACCGCCTGCAGGGCCAGGACGTGGTGACCTTCACCGGTTCCGCCGATACCGCAGCCAAATTACGTGTCACGCCGAACCTGATCCGCAACTCGGTGCCCTTCACCGCCGAGGCGGACTCGCTGAACTGCGCGATCCTCGGCCCGGACGTAACCCCGGACAGCGAAGAGTTCGACCTGTACATCAAGGAGGTGGTGCGTGAAATGACCACCAAGGCCGGGCAGAAATGCACCGCCATCCGCCGCGCCATCGTACCGGCCAAGCACATCGACGCCGTCGCCACCCGCCTGCGCGAGCGCTTGAGCAAGGTGGTGGTCGGCGACCCTTCGCTGGAGGGCGTGCGCATAGGTGCCTTGGCTTCCCATGATCAGCAACGTGACGTTGGTGAGAGGGTCCGCAGCCTGCTGCAGAGCTGCGACCAGTTGTTCGGCGCCAGTGACGGGTTTGCGCCGCGTGGCGAGGGCGTTGCCGAAGGGGCGTTCTTTGCGCCGACCCTGCTTCAGGCGCGCGACCCGCATGCCGAAGGCGGTGCCCACGATATCGAAGCGTTCGGCCCGGTCAGCACGCTGATGGCCTACGACGACCTTGACGAAGCCTTGGCCTTGGCTGCCCGCGGCAAGGGCAGCCTGGTGGCGACCCTGGTCACCGCCGACCGAGCCGTTGCCGCCAAGGCCATCCCAATCGCCGCCGCCTGGCATGGTCGCCTGCTGGTGCTGGACCGCGAAGCCGCGCTGGAGTCCACCGGCCATGGCTCGCCGCTGCCCCAGCTCAAGCACGGCGGCCCTGGGCGTGCCGGTGGTGGCGAAGAGCTCGGTGGCCTGCGTGCGGTCAAGCACTACCTGCAGCGCGCCGCAGTGCAAGGCTCGCCGAGCATGCTCAGCGCCGTGACGGGCGAGTATGTACGCGGTGCCGAGGTAATCGAAAGCGAAGTGCATCCGTTCCGCCGCTACTTCCAGGACCTGCGTATCGGTGAGTCGCTGCTCACCCACCGGCGTACCGTGACCGAAGCGGACCTGGTCAACTTCGGCTGCTTGTCGGGTGACCACTTCTACATGCACTTCGATGAGATCGCCGCCAAGGAGTCGCAGTTTGGCAAGCGTATCGCCCATGGTTACTTCGTGCTGTCGGCGGCGGCGGGCCTGTTCGTCTCCCCCGGCGCTGGGCCGGTGCTGGCCAACTATGGTCTGGACACCTTGCGTTTCATCAACCCAGTGGGTATCGGCGACACGATTCAGGCGCGCCTGACCTGCAAGCGCAAGATCGACCAAGGCAAGACCAGCCCGCTGGGGCAGCCGCAAGGTGTGGTGGCGTGGGACGTCGAGGTGACCAACCAATTGGGCGAGCTGGTGGCGAGTTACGACATTCTCACCTTGGTGCTGAAGAAGCCTGATTGAGCGCGGGCCAAGGGTAGCCGCGCTTTACCGTTGGTCAGGGCGTGCGGCTATCGGACTGACCTCCCCCGGCGCTGGTCGCTCTGAGTTCATGAGGGGTGGTCAATGGCTTCGCCTCTCACTCCTGTATTGGGCCCGCCTGATCGCGGGCCCTTTTTTATCGAAGTGGACTCGATCCAAGCGGAGGGTTGCGAGATGAAAGACAGACTGCAGATGGGGGGTGGCAGCGTCGAGGATGACTGGCCAGAGCTGGAACCTGACAGGCGCCAGGACCAGGTGGACGACCCGGATGTCGATCCGAACCTGACCGATGATGACGAAAACCGCCCCGGGGTGCCTGCCAGTGACCCTGAATCGGGCGCCTGATTGCCGAATCGATGGGCTGCAGTGCAGCCCATCGCCGCACCACCGATCAGCCCACTACTGCAGGATCACCCACTGGCTGATTGGGTTTACTCCCGGAAATACGCCAGCTCACCGCCGTAATCCCGTAGCGTTCTGCCATTGGCCTGCTCACTTTCTTGATTTTCTCCCGCCCGAACTTGGGAATGATGCCGATGCCCGCATCACAACTTGCCCAATGCCAGGCTTCGGCGTTGTCCAACCGTTCAAGACGAATGATGAAACTGCGCGGCTGACCATGCAGTTGATAATCGATGATGTAAAGCTGTGGACCAGGCATCGCAGGGGCCTCCTCTTCTCCATGGATGACTCACTGATTGATCGGGGCAGTGCGAGAAAATTCAAAATTTTTGCCGACCTTCGGTACCAGTGGCCCCGAATGGCGTTGAAGCGGGTTCAACGCGGCGCCGAACCCGCTCCCAACACATTCAATCGGCTAGGCCCTGGGTCACGAGTGTCGCCCGCCACCATGGCTGTTCTGCCCACCCTTGCGTCCGGCTTGCGACGCCCGTTCACGGTCGTTGGCGAAGTTGCCGCCGGACACTTTCCCGCCCTTGTGCCCCGCGCGGGACGCCTTTTCCCGGTCATTGGCGAAATTGCCCGGGTTGTTCTCCTTGGTGCCGCCGCGCTGGCTGGCCCGCCCTTGTTCAAGCGCCATGTCGTTTCTCCTTGCGATGGAAGGGTTGTCTGCGCAATGCCTTAATTCCGAGCCAGTGATCAGCGCCAATGCTCAATCGTTTTGCACAGGGCTGACGGGTGGCATGAAACAGCCGTAGGCCAAATGTTTGCGCCGCAGCCTCAGGCATGCACACTCCACTGGGTGCTTTGCGATTCGATCGGCATCTCGTCGATGGCGTGGATCAGCCCGTTCTCCAGCGCCTCCTCGGGCCCCAGTATCCGCGGATACGCCATCAGGTAACGGGGCACATCCAGCACTTCGGCACTGCCCTCGGTCCGTTCGGCGACGATCTGCGCGTAAAGGCGCAGGTCGTAGTCCAGGCTCATGGCGTATTCAGCCATCCTGGCATGGTCGACCGAGCCATGCAGCGTCCAGTGAAAGGGGTGAAACAGGAACTTGCTGAACGCACAGGCGGTGCGGTGCTCGCCTGCCAGAAACAGGATATTGCCCATCGACTCCACCGTGCCCAGGTTGTGGGTGTGCAGCGGAATCGGCAACGCGCGCAGGAAGTTGTACAAGGTGAACCCATAACTGCACTCACCGCCCATGGTGGCGATGTTCAGTTGCAGCAATTCGGCGCCTTGTTGCATGGCCCGCGAGCAGGTGCTGATCAGGTTGCCGCAGGTGGATGAGTTGATCGGGCCGGTGAAATGGATGATATGTCTGGCCATGCTTGCCTCCAGGGTGGCGGGTCATCCATTGAATGGGCAGGCCCTCATTGGTATGCGGTGGAGACGCCATCGGCGGCAAAGTTCAACTCTGCTCGCGCTCCCGTTGGTCAACCGTGCTGAACCTCACAGGCCCGTGCCAGTCGCAATTTCAGAGTGACCTCTCAAAGAGCTGGCAATGAGGAAGGCAGCGTGAGCGAGATCCGCATCGGAATATCAGGGTGGCGCTACGGCCCTTGGCGCAGGGATTTCTACCCCAAGGGGCTGCGCCAGGACAGCGAACTGGCGTTCGCCTCGCGGGCAGTCAACAGCATCGAGATCAATGGCTCGTTCTACAGCCTGCAAACTCCCGAACGGTATCTGGGCTGGCGTGAGGAGACGCCAGACGGTTTCGTGTTCTCGGTCAAGGGGCCGCGCTATATCACCCATGTACGCAGGCTCAAGGATATCGAAGAGCCGGTGGCCAATTTCTTTGCCTCCGGGCCGTTGTTGCTGGGTGACAAACTGGGCCCCATCCTGTGGCAGTTTCCGCCCAACATGACGTTCGACGAAGCACGCTTCGCCCGGTTTTTCCAACTGCTCCCGCGCAACCGGGACGCCGCGCGCGAATGTGCCAAAGGGTGTGCCGAGCGCCTCAAGGGCAATGGCAGTACCGACATCGATGGCAACGCACGGCTGCGCCACGCCGTGGAAATCCGCAACGAGAGCTTTCTATGTGAAGCCTTCGTCAAGCTGCTGCGCAAACACCGTATTGCGCTGGTAGTGGCCGACAGCGCAGGCAAATGGCCATATGTCGAAGATATCACCGCCGACTTTGTCTACATGCGCCTGCACGGCGACGTGGAACTGTACAGCAGCGGCTACACCGCGCACGCCTTGCGCCGCTGGAAGCAACGCATCGTGCGTTGGAGCCAGGGCGGCCAGGTGGAAGACGCGCAGTTGATTGTGCCCGGCGCGCCACCCCAGCGTGCCTCCCGCGACATTTATTGCTACTTCGACAACGACCAGAAGGTGCATGCGCCCTACGACGCGCGACGCCTGCTGGAAAAGCTGAAACTCGATTACGACCTGGTCACCGAGCCTGGCGTCGCACCGGAGGTCGAGCTTTGAACCGAACCCTGACAGCCCCCCGCTGCATCATCGACAACGTCACCACGGTGCATCGGCTGAACGTGCTGACTATCAACGTGCACAAGGGCTTCACTGTATTCAACCGGCGTTTCATCCTGCCGGAGCTGCGTGAGGCCGTACGCGCCACCGGTGCCGACCTGGTGTTTCTTCAGGAGGTGCACGGCAGCCATCAGCAACATGCCATACGCCATGCGGCGTGGCCGGAAATCCCGCAGTACGAGTTTTTGGCCGACAGCATGTGGCCGCAGTTCGCCTATGGGCGCAACGCCGTGTACCCCCATGGCGACCACGGCAATGCCCTGCTGTCGAAGTTCCCGATCCGCCAGTTCACCAACCTCGATGTCTCCATTCAGGGCAATGAACAGCGGGGCCTGCTGCACTGTTGCCTGGACGTGCCAGGCCATCAGCAGGTACACGCGGTGTGCGTGCACCTGGGCCTGCGCGAGGCCCACCGCCAGCGCCAGGTGCGCTTGTTGCTGGAACTGCTCGACAGCTTGCCGCCCAAGGCGCCGGTGATCATTGCCGGCGACTTCAATGACTGGCGCCTGAAGGCCGATGCGGTGTTGTCCGAACACCTGGTCGAAGCCTTTGGCGAGCATTTCGGGACCCCGGCGCGCAGCTTTCCGGCGCGGTTGCCGCTGCTGCGGCTCGACCGTATCTACCTGCGCAATGCCATGCCGGGCAAGGCGCAGGTGCTGGCGAAGTACCCTTGGTCGCACCTTTCTGACCATGTCCCCCTTGCTGCGGAGATAAGCCTGTGAACCGACCTTGGCTAGAGGGCAACAGCGTGCAGTTGCTGATCAACGGCGAACAATACTACCCACGCGTATTCGAGGCGATGGCCCAGGCGCGGGAAGAAATTCTGCTGGAGACGTTCATCATTTTCGATGACAAGGTCGGCCAGCAGCTGCAGCAGGTGCTGATAGCGGCCGCTGGCCGTGGTGTGCGCGTCGAGGTGGCGGTCGATGGCTACGGCACTGCCGACCTGCCCGACGCCTTCATCTCGGCGATGACCGACGCCGGCGTCAACTTTCATGCCTTCGACCCCCAGCCCAGGCTGGCGGGCATGCGCACCAACCTGTTTCGCCGCCTGCACCGCAAGATCGTGGTGATCGATGGGCAGCGCGCGTTCATCGGCGGCATCAACTACAGTGCCGATCACCTGGGCGACTACGGGCCCATGGCCAAGCAGGACTACGCCGTCGAGGTCACCGGCCCCGTGGTGGCCCAGGTGCACGCCACCAGTAGGCGCCTGATGTCGCCGGTGCTGCAGCCCCCCAGCGAGGTGCGCCCGGTCACCGAGCCTACCGGGGCGATCACGGCCGTGCTGGTCGAGCGCGACAATGGCCAGCGCAGCACCGCCATCGAAGCGCAGTACCTGCAAGCCTTTCGTGCGGCCCGGCAGCGTATCGTGGTGGCCAATGCCTATTTCTTTCCGGGCTACCGGTTGCTGCGCGAACTGCGTAATGCAGCGCGGCGCGGGGTGGCCGTGACCTTGATTCTGCAGGGCCAGCCCGACATGCGCTGGGTGCGGGCCTTGTCGCGGCTGCTGTACAACTACCTATTGCGCGACGGGGTGCGTATTCACGAGTACTGCAGCCGGCCGTTGCACGGCAAGGTCGCCTTGGTCGACGACCAGTGGGCCACTGTGGGTTCAAGCAACCTGGACCCGTTGAGCCTGTCGTTCAACCTGGAGGCCAACCTGTTCATCCGCGATCGTGGGTTCAACCAGCAGTTGCACCAGCATCTGCAGGCGCTGGCCAGCGAACAATGCAAATCGGTCACCCTGGAACGGATGATCCGCGGCTACTGGTGGCGGGCACCGCTGATCTTCCTGTGCTTCCACGCCATACGCCACTTCCCGCGGATAGCCGGCTGGTTCCCGGCGCACCGTCAGCGCTTGCGCTCGGTGCAACCGGAAGTCGAAGCACACGGCGATTTTCACGAGGGGCAGACCTGATGGCGCGCACACGGTGGCAAACCTGGGCCAAGCGCCTGTTCACCTTGCTGTTCCTGTTGCTGATACCCGCCTTGCTGTACATGCTGGCGCGCAACCTTGACTGGAACGAGGTGCGTCAGTCACTGCTGGCCTACAAACCAGGGACCCTGGCCATCGGCTTGGTCATCGCCTTGTGCAGCTACCTGACGTTTGCCAGTTACGACCTGCTCGCACGTGCCTACACAGGGCATACGCTGCCCGCCAGGCAGGTGTTGCCGGTGGCGTTCGTGTGCTACGCCTTCAACCTCAACTTCACCACATGGGTGGGCGGCGTCGCCTTGCGTTATCGGCTGTATGGCCGGCTTGGCCTGGACACCGCGACGATCACCCGCATCCTGACCTTAGGCCTGTTGACCAACTGGATGGGCTACATGCTGCTGGCCGGTACGGTATTCGCCCTGCGCTTGGTGAAACTGCCCGAAAGCTGGGCGGTGGGCGCTACAGGCTTGCAACTGATCGGGTTCGGCTTGCTGGCCATCGCCCTTGCCTACCTGCTGGCCTGCGGCTTTGCAAAAAAACGTACCTGGCAGTGGCGCGAACATGAAGTCACCCTGCCGGCCTTGCGCCTGGCGCTGTGCCAGGTAGCACTTGGCGCCAGCAACTGGGCGTTGATGGCGCTGCTGATCTTCTGGCTGCTCCCTGAAAAGGCCTTTTACCCGTCGATTCTCGGGATCCTGCTCATCAGTTGCGTGGCAGGTGTGGTCGCGCACATCCCGGCAGGCCTTGGCGTGCTTGAAACGGTGTTCCTGGCCTTGCTGCACGGCCAGATCCCTCAAGGCACGCTGGTAGCCGCGCTATTGGGGTATCGAACGCTGTACTACCTGATCCCCCTGGTGCTGGCAGTCGTTACGTATCTGATTCTGGAAAAGCGCGCCAAGGCCATGCGCCAGCGCGATAACCCAGCCTAGCGCGGTTCAAGGGCCTTGGCCCGGGAGGTAGCGTATGCGAGTCGCTCTGTTGATGATGATGCTCACAAGCTTTGCCAGCACCCATGTGCTGGCAGAGGCCTGCAATGTGCTGACCCGTTCCTCCAGCGAAGCCGTCAAGCCGGTTGAGCAGCACACCTGTTACAGCTACAGCAACCTGCCTGCCGAAGCGATCAACTGGTCGTGCAGCAACGAGAGCAAGGACATGCTCAGTACGCAGAAGCAGAAAGTCGCGCGGTGCGCGGATGGCAGCGTAGGCAGTTGCATCGCGCCCTTGACCCAGGAAGCCTTGGCCAACCCCAAAGCCGGGGGTGGGCAACCTTCGACACGGCCGGCGTTGTCCAAGGATGCGCGGGTGATTACCTACTATTACGACACGCCCAGCCTTGGCCAGGCGCGGGCAGATTGCGAGCGCAGCGACGGGATCTGGCAAACGCATTGACCCGTAGTGGCGCCTTTTGGGGGTGCTCGCAACCCCAAAAGGCGGTCCAATTCACACCGCGCTGTCGTCGTCCTCGACTGGCCGCGACGCCTCAGCGCAATCACAACCGCTCATGCGACACGGCTCGCCATTGCGATGCCCCGACGCACAGGCTTCACAGCAATACGCCTTGCCCTCTTGTTGCAAGGCATTGACATCCACCGTGCAAGAACAGTGGGCACAGGCACAGCGTTGCTCATTCATGGGGTTTGTCCTCCTCGTCTACTACGTCATCGGTCCAGGGTTCACCGTCCAGCGGCGCCGAACGCGCCAGCTCAGCCTCGTCCAGGCCGAACCCGCCGCCAATTTCGCCCGCACCGACCCGCCGCAAGGACTGGTCAGCCGGGCCTTCGCCGTCACCGGCTTCATACGGGTCACGGGCACCGGTCTCGTCCAGCAAGGTGTCCGGGCTCATATCGTCATAGGTGACATTATCTTCATGGAGGCTGTCGCTCAGCGCCTCGCCGCCCGTCATGCCGGCTTCGGCGACACGTTTGGGCGCAAATTCCTGGTCGACTTCACGGGCAGGTCGCTCGTCACCCACCCGCCCTTCGCGTTCGTCGTTATGGTCATCGAAGTCAAGCTCGTGGACACTGCCCATGCGGTCTTCGGTGTCGTCGATTTCCGCTGGCGTGTAAGGCTTGGGTTGATCGGGGCGAGACATGTGCGTTCTCCGTCAGTTGGCTACAACCGGTCGACTGCGCTACCCCCGGGAAGATTCAGAGTTTTTCACGCCGGCGTCTGAACGGCATTTTTTCAAGCCGGCGCCTGAACGGCGCTGCGCGCGCGATGCAGGGCATTGGTCAGATGCAGCCGCATGGCGGCCCGAGCGGCATCGGCGTCGTGATGCTCGAGCGCAACGTACAGCTGCGCGCGCTCACGCACGTGCTGGGCGCGTTGCCCGTCACTGAGCGTGCGTTGTGCGCCGCTCATCAAGGTATCGGCCAGGTGCTGCATGGCATCGATGAAAAAGCTGTTGCCGGTGCACAGGGCAATCTGCAGGTGAAACTCGAAGACGATACGGGTGCTGTCCTTGTGCAGCGGCCCCACGGCATTGGCATCGTCCAGCGCCGCGCGAATGGCCAGCAACTGGCCGGGTGTAGCGCGTTGCGCAGCCAGCGCAGCGCACTCCACTTCAAGGCTCAGGCGTAG
Source organism: Pseudomonas sp. SWRI68 (assembly GCF_014269165.1). Classification (NCBI taxonomy): domain Bacteria; kingdom Pseudomonadati; phylum Pseudomonadota; class Gammaproteobacteria; order Pseudomonadales; family Pseudomonadaceae; genus Pseudomonas; species Pseudomonas sp. SWRI68. The sequence goes on from NZ_JABWRU010000018.1 coordinate 46,622, forward strand.
TTCGAGCAGTGCCACCGCATCAAGGGCGCTGCCCTTTTCATGTGGATGGGCTTGAAGGTCGCCCGGCCGGATGGTGTCCATCACGAACGTACCGATGCCACGCCGGGTTTCTACCAGGCCCTCGGCCTGCAGCCGCGACATCGCCTCGCGAACCACGGTACGGCTGACCTTACGCGCTTCGGTGAAGGCTTGCTCGGTCGGCAGCTTGGTACCGGCCGGCAGTTCGCCGGCCAATATGCTGCGCGACAACTCCAGCACCAGTTGCTGGGCCAGGCTGACGCGTCGATCAGGGTTAACACGCTCCATGGGAGGATCCATTCAAACCAGAAGATGGAGGATTGTAACCGCAGTTTTGCCGCAAAACGCACTATAATGCCCGCTGATCAGCCAAGAGCACGACGATGTCGGACTTCAACGCCACCGCCCAAATCAAACCGCGCCGCCTCGCCGAATCGCTGGTCGAGCGCTTTGCCCAACGCATGCGCGAGGGCATCCTCAAGCGTGGCGACAAACTCCCCACCGAAACCCAGATCATGGCCGCCGAAAGCGTCAGCCGGTCGGTGGTGCGTGACGCCTTGTCGCGGATGCAGGCGGCCGGCCTGGTCGAAACCCAGCACGGCGTCGGTACCTTCGTCCTCGATATGCCGGCACCGGAAGGCTTCAACGTCGGGCCGGCGACCATCATGCTGTTGTCCGACGTGCTCGACCTGCTGGAGTTTCGCCTGAGCCTGGAGGTGCAAGCCGCCGGCATGGCCGCCGAACGGGCCACGCCCCAGGCCATCGACGAACTGGAACAGGCGCTGAAGGCGCTGCTGCAAGGTCCGGAAAAGTCCGGTAGCACCACCAATGCCGACTTCCAGTTCCACCTGAAAATCGCCAAGGCCGCTGGCAACCCCTACCTGATCGACATCATGAAGCACCTGGGTACCAAGCTGATCCCCCGCACCCGGATGAACTCGGCCTACACCGGGCAAAGCAATCGCAGCACCTACCTGGCAGGCATCAACGCCGAACATCAGCAGATCTTCGACGCCATCGTCAGCAGGCAGGTCGATGCCGCCCGTGCGGCGATGTTCCTGCACTTGAGCAACAGCCGCATGCGCCTGCGTGAGGCGCAGAAGCTTCAGGCGGTCTACAGCGAGTGAGCGGGCTCAGGGGCTGGCCGTACATCCTTGAACACCAGCCCTTCGCTGCTACCGACCTGCCAGGGGTTGCCGGTGCCGGCTTCGCTGAAGTGAACCGCCTCGAACCGTGAGCCTTGCAGGCCGTCGATCTTCACCTTGGCGGGCCCGCTGAAGCGCACGCGCTCGAAGGCCAGGCCTTGGTGATAAGCGCCATGCAGGCTGTCGCCCTTGACCTCGATCGCCGCCAGTTGGGCGTTCTCGACGGTGACATCGCTGACCCGCACATCGCGGAACTGCCCCGCTATCGTCGACTTCTGGTAGTCCAGCTTGGCATTGGGGTCGTTGTAATCGAGGGTAAAGATAAACGCCTGCTTGACCGTGTTGCGCATCGCCGAATCGCGGAATACCACGTTACGCGCCCCACCCCCCATGAAGTTGGTGCTCTTCATGCGCAAGCCGGTATCGGTGCCGTCGGAGACGTTGTCCTCGGCCAGGATGTTCTGGATCCACGCCCCGGTGTGGCTGCCGGCGACGACCATGCCGTGGCCCTTGCGGAAGTAGTTGTTGAAGATCCAGGCGTCTTCCTGGGGCTTTTGCCTGACCGCATCGGCGCCCGTGCCGGCTGCGAAGTTGACGCAATCATCACCGGTATCGAAGAAGTTGTTGAACACCATGGCGCCACGGCTGTTGGCGAACTCGATGCCATCGCCGTTGTTGGCGTCGTAGGTCTTGTGCGTGGTGTTGGCCAGCACCACGTTTTCGGTCTCCAGGTTCATGATGCCGTGGTAGGCCGGGTTAAGCACGGTGAAGCCACCGTAGAAGACGTTGGTGACATTGCGCAAAGTGACCAGCGACGAGCGCATCTGGCCATAGGCGTCCTTGACGTTCATGCCCTCGGCTACTGCACGTTCGACCTGGGCTTTGGCCAGCAGGCCGTCCTGCAGGTAACGGGTATTGTCGCTGGGCAGGTAGAACGGCAGCGCCTGGCCACGCTCGTCGAGCACGTCGGCGTGGCGCTTCCAGCCGTTGCCGTCGATGACGCCCTTGCCGACAATGCGGATGTTCTCGAATGCCTGGTGCTTGCGTGGGTCACGCGGCAAGGCGTTGATCAGCGAGGTCGGGCGCACGGTGGTGGAGTACGGGTACTGGATGTAGCCTTGGCGTGGATAGTCCTCGGCGCGCTCGGAGCCCAGCAGCGTCGCGCCCTCGGCGATTTCCAGGGTCATGTTGCTTTTGAGGTACAGCGAGCCGCTCTTGTAGGTGCCGGCGGGCAGCAGCACTTTGCAGCCTGCTGTGCAGGCATCGATGGCACGCTGGATCGCGACAGTGTCGAGGGCGCGGCCGTCTCCCTTGGCGCCGTACTGTTTGACATCGAACAACGCCGGCACGGCGGTGGTGCGTTGGGTGATGACGGGGCTATCAGCCGACTCTTTGCCGTCGCGGCCCACCGAACGCACGGTGAAGCGGTATTCGGTGTCGGGCGCCAGGCCCTGCGCGGTGTAACTGTGGATGGCGATGCGGTGATGGAAATTGCGCGTGTCCTGCTGGTAGAAGTGGTCGATGTAGGGTTTGGCGGGCGATACCTGGCCGTTGTTGGCGTTGCTGCCCCCGAGCAGCTTGCCGTTGGCGTAGACGTGGTAGTCGGTGATGGCGGCGTGGTCGGCCGGTTTTTCCCAGACCAGGATGATCTGCTGGTCGTCATAGGCCAGCGTCGGCACCTGCAGCTTGGTGGGGGGCTCCATCGCCCACAGCGGCAGGCTGCAGCTGATGGCCAACGTGGTCAGAAGTGGTCTTGCGTACGGCATTTTTATCTTCCTTGTAGTTGCCATTGCGGTGAGGTGGCTGATCAGGCGGATGCCACGCGCGGCGACTCGGCACTGAAATCGCGGCTGGCTTGCACCAGCATGCGGGTGTAGTCGTGGCAGGCCAGGTCCTGGCTCAAGGCCTGGCTGTCCAGGCGCTCGACAATCCGCCCCTGCTGCATCACCGCCACCTTGTCGCACAGGTGGCTGACCACACCCAGGTCGTGGGTGACCATCAGGTAGGTCAGCTTCTCGCGCTGACGCAGGTCCGCCAGCAGGTTGAGAATCTCGGCCTGCACCGACACATCCAGCGCCGACGTCGGTTCATCCAGCAACAGCACGCGCGGTTCGAGGATCAGCGCCCGGGCGATGGCCACGCGCTGGCGTTGCCCGCCCGACAACTGGTGCGGGTAGCGGTAGCGGAAGCTGTCGTTAAGCCCGACCTTGAGCAAAATGTCGTTGATGCGGTCGTCGCGTTCGCCCATGCCATGGATGGTCAGCGGCTCGCGCAACGCGGTGTCGATGGTGTGCCGCGGGTGCAGCGAGCCGTAAGGGTCCTGGAAGACCATCTGCACCTTGCGAAAATGTTCCTTGCTGAGCTTGTGTTGCAGGGGCGCCCCGGCAATGCTCAGCGCCCCGCTCCAATGCCGGTACTGGCCGGCCAGGCAGCGCAAGACCGTGGTCTTGCCCGAGCCCGACTCGCCGACCAGGCCGAACGACTCGCCGTCTTCTACCGTCAGGTCGACGTCGTGCAGCACCTGGTTGCAGGCAGCGCCCACACCGAAGCTCAGGTTCAGCGATTGTGCTTGGATCATGGTCATGTCAGTTACCTCAGCAGGTGAGCCACAGCGGGTCGCGTTGCAAGACCGGCAAGCGCGGCCGGCGGTTGTCCATGCTCGGCAAGGCTGCCAGCAGGCCACGGGTGTACGGGTGTTCGGCGTACTGCAGGTCGCAGGCGGCCAGCGATTCCACCACCCGCCCGGCGTACATCACCAGCACCCGGTCGCAGTAGTTGCGGACCAGGTTGAGGTCGTGGCTGACGAAGATCAGGCCCATCTGCTGCTCGACCACCAGCTCTTCGAGCACGTTGAGCACTTGCTGGCGTACCGACACATCGAGTGCCGAGGTCGGCTCGTCGGCGATGATCACTTCCGGGTTGGTGATCACCATCATGGCAATCATGATGCGCTGGCCCATGCCGCCGCTGACTTCATGCGGGTACAGGTTGTAGACCCGCCCGGGGTCACGGATATGGACCTTTTCCAGCATCAGCAAGACCCGCTCGCGCGCTTCGCTGCGGCTGGCCTTGTGGTGCGCGAGGTACGCCTCGGCGATCTGCTCGCCGACCTTTACCACCGGGTTGAGCGAGTACTTGGGGTCTTGCATGATCATCGAGATGCGCTGGCCGCGAATCTTCTGCATGGCCTTCTCGCTGGCGCTGAGCAGGTCGACATCACCGAACTGCAGGGCCTTGGCGGTGATCTGCGTGCTACCGGGGTGCAGCTTGAGCAGGCTGCGCCCGACCGTGGACTTGCCCGAGCCGGACTCGCCGACGATGGCCAGTTTTTCCCGGCCCAGGGTGAACGACACGTCGCGCACCGCATGGGTTTCTTTCTTGCCATTGACGAAGCGCACGTTGAGCGAATCGACAGTGAGTTTGAGCGTCGACATAAAGCCTCCAGTTACTCGCTACGCGGGTCGAGAATGTCCCGCAGGCCATCGCCCAACAGGTTGAACGCCAGGCTCACCAGCATGATCGCGGCCCCCGGCACGGCTACCAGCCACCAGCATTCGAGCATGTAGCGCCGGCCGGTGGAGATCATTGCGCCCCACTCCGGCAGCGGCGCCTGCGCACCCAGGCCAAGAAAGCCCAGCGCAGCGGCGGTCAGAATGATGCCGGCCATGTTCATGGTCAGGCGGATGATCACCGACGACAGGCACATCGGCACGATGTGGCGCAGGATGATCCGCGTCGGCGAGGCGCCCTGCAGCTCGACCGCGACGACAAAGTCGGCCTTGCGCAACGACAGCGTTTCGGCGCGCGCCAGGCGTGCGATCGGTGGCCACGAGGTCAGCGCGATGGCGACCACGGCATGTTCCAGGCCGGGGCCCAGGGCCGCGATGAACGCCAGCGCCAGGACCAGGCTGGGGAAGGAGATGAAGATATCGGTGATGCGCATGAAAACGGTGTCGACGACGCCGCCGAAGTAACCCGACACGGTGCCGATGAACAACCCGATCGGGCCGACGATGACGGTTACCAGGGTAATGATGTACAGGGTGATGCGTGAGCCATACACCAGCCGGCTGAAGATATCGCGGCCGTATTCGTCGGTGCCGAACCAGTGCGCTGCACCGGGTGCCTGCAAGGCATTGGCGAGGTTTTGCACCACCGGGTCATGGGTGGCGATCCAGGGTGCGAAGGCAGCCACCACGACCAGCAGCAAGGCCACCAGCAGGCCCGCCAGGGTCATCGGGTTGCGCAGCAGGTGGCGCAGCACCCGCAGGCTGCTCTTGTACAGCGCGTCGACGCTCGACGCGGGTGCGCGGTCGGCCTGCGCCTTGTCGTTTGAAACGGTAGAAGACAGGTTGGCAATCATCGGCATGCTCTCGATGTGAACTCATGGCCACCTGGGGCACCCGCAGGCGCCCTCGGCAGTGTTCAGCGTTGCTTGTAGACGCCCAGGTAACGGGTCGCCTCGGCGTCATCGCCGGTGAAGCCCTTGACGTCCACCGCGCTGACTGCGGTGTCGGTCATCTGCGAAATCATCATGATCGGGCCGACCTGTTCGTCGTAACGCTTCTGCGCCTGGTGGTACAGGTTCAGGCGCTTGCCAGGGTCTCGCTCGACCCCGGCCTGCTCGATCAGCGCATTGAGCGGTTGATCGAAGAACGATGCACGCCAGCCCTGGAAGTTGGGCAGGCCGGCCGCGTCACTGTTGTCGGGGTTGTAAGCGAAGGTGCGCAGGCTGAAGTAAGGGTGCGGGTAGCGCTCGGCGCCGCGGGCGACGATCATCTCGAAGTTGCGTGCGCGCATTGCGCCGTACACCTGGTTGCCGGTACCGGTGACGATGCTGGCCTTGATGCCGCCCTCGGCCAGGGTCGCTTGCATGCGTGCGGCAATGTCGATGAAAGGCGGTTCGGACAACGTCCGCAGGGTGGTGCTGAAGCCTTGCGGGTAGCCAGCTTCGCTCAGCAACGCCTTGGCCTTGGCCACGTCGAGCCGGTAGCCAGGGTCTGGCAGGCGTGCGTCCAGGCCCAGTTGCATCGGCTGCTGGTTGAGCAGGCCATAGTGCGGCATGACCTGCTCGTCGATCCCTTTGTAGTCGATCAGGTAGCGCACGGCCTCGCGCACTTTCGGGTTGGCGAACTCGGGCTGTTTCATGCTCATCGCCACGTAGTACAGGGTGCCCCGTTGCAAGGGCTGAACCTGCAGCGTGCCGGTGCGCTCGACGGCCTTGATGTCGGGCGCGGCCATGCCATAGGCCAGGTCCAGGTCGCCGCGTTCAAGCATCAGGCGCAGCGACTGTGATTCGGTCATGTGTCGCACCAGCACCCGCTTCATCTTTGCCGGGCCTGCCCAGTAGCCGTCGAAACGGTTCATCACCAGCGCATCGTTGGCGCTCCACTTGGCCAAGGTGAACGGGCCGCTGCCGGCTTCGTTGGTGACCAGCCAGGCGGCGCCGAGGTCGCCATTCTTTTCATGTTTCAAGGCCTGCAGGCGGTCGACGATGACCGCACTGGGCGAAGTTGCCAGCGAGTCGATCAGCAGCAGCGGGTCGGTCGGCTGTGGCAGGCCGATGACCAAGGTGTGTGCGTCGCTGGCGCGAATCAGTGCCTGAATGTTGTCGACGGTGTAGCCGTAGGCCTTCCAGGTAGTGGCCAGGCCGTAGTTGAGCTTCATCACGCGGTACAGCGACCAGGCCACGTCCTCGGCGGTAAGGGGGTTGCCGGAATGGAACGTAACGTCAGTGCGCAGGTGGAAGGTGATCTGCTTGCCGTCTTCGCTGATGGCCCAGCGTTCGGCCAGCTGTGGCAGGTGTTTTTCCGGGTTGCCCTGGTCGCGCTTGACCAGCGTGTCGTACAGGTTGGCATTGACTCCGGAGGCATCCAGGCCCGGCGCGTTGGCCGGGTCGATGGAAAACAGGTTGACCATGCTCATGCCGACGATCAACTGGTCGGCGGGGGTCTTGGCCTGCACGGCAGCCATTGGCCCAAGCGCCAGGATCGCACCCAGCAGGCTCATGTGCAGCGGGGGGAGTACAGTCTTCATGTGGGCGTCCTTCTTTTTATAGTTATGCAATGTGTTCACGCGGCCCGCTGGGGCTCAGCGGGTCCTTGGGTCGAACACCTTGTACAGGGCATCGCTGATCAGGTTGAGGGCGACGAAGATCAGGCCGATCACCAGCACGCAGCCCATCACCGCGTTCATGTCACCGAGCATCAGGCTGCTGGTGAGGTATTGGCCGAAACCGGGCCAGGCGAACACGGTCTCGATCAGTACCGCGCCTTCGAGCAGCGAGCCGTAGGCCAGCGCGACGACGGTCAGCAACTGCACGAGGATGTTGCGAAACGCATGGCCCCAGACCACCTGGCGCCGCGACAGGCCCTTGACCCGCGCTGTGATGATGTATTCCTGGGAGAGCTGCTCGAGCATGAAGCTGCGCGTCATGCGGCTGATATAGGCCACCGAGTTCAGCCCGAGGATAAGCCCCGGCAAGATGATGTGGCGCAGCGCACTGCTGAAGGCTTCCCAGTCACGCGCCAAGGCAGTGTCGATCAGCAGCAGGCCGGTCACGTCGGGGACCATGCCGTCGTAGGCAAGGTCGATGCGCCCTGCCCCGCCGGCCCAGCCAAGCCAGGCGTAGAACACCAGCAGGCCCATCATGCCGACCCAGAAAATCGGCGTGGAGTAGCCGAACAGGGTGATGACCCGCGCCACATGGTCGCCCAGCCGGCCCTGGTTGCTGGCGGCGACCACGCCCAGTGGCAGGCCGATGAGGATGCCGAACAGGATCGCCAGCGTGGCCAGCTCGATGGTCGCCGGGAACACACGCTTGATGTCGTCCAGCACCGGGTGGCCGGTGAGCAGCGCATTGCCGAAATCGCCGTGCAGCAAATCGTTGAGGTACAGCCCGAACTGGGTCCAGATCGGTTTGTCCAGGCCCATGGCCTGGTAGACCTGCTCATAGGTGGAGCTGTCGGCATCCGGACCGACCACGGCCAGCACCGGGTCCAGCGGCATCACCCGACCAATGAAGAACGTCAGCGCCAACAGGCCAAGCAAGGTCACCAGCACCGTGCTGGCCCGTCGGGCAGTGGCAGACACGCGGGTGCCCAGCACAGAGGCAGTCGAAAGCAACATAACAGGCTCCTGAAAAAGCGTTCAGCAAACACCGAGGCGTCAGGGGCGCGCACGCCCCCGTCCCGCTCATCGCGACTTGTAGACGTCTTTGTAACGGGTGGTGGCCGCGCTGTGGGCCTGATAGTTCTGCACGTCGTGGTACAGCACCACGGTGTCGGTCATCTGTGAAACCGGCAGGATCGCGCCAACCTGGGTGTCGAGCGTGTTCTGGATCTGCTGGTACTGGGCCAGCTGCCGGGCCTTGTCGGGTTCGACTTCGGCCTGCTCGATCAGGCTGTTCAGCTCGGGGCTGTAGAACGAGGTGCGCCAGCCCTGGAAGTTGCTCAGCTTGGCTTCGTCACGGTTGTCCGGGTTGTACACCAGGGTGCGCAAGCTCGAATGCGGGTGGCGCTCGGCACCGCCGCCGCCACGGCCAACCAGGATGTCGAAGCTGCGTTCGCGCATGGCGCCGTAGATCTGGTTGCCGGTACCGGTGACGATGGTGGCCTGTATATCCGCCTGGGCCAGGGTGGCCTGCAGGCTGGAGGCAATGTTGATGAAGGGCGGCTCGGTGAGCACGCGGATGGTGGTCTTGAAGCCGTTGGGGTAACCGGCTTCGGCCAGCAGTTGTTTCGCCTCGGCCACGTTCAGGCGGTAGCCTGGGTCGTCCAGGCGTGCCGGCAGGCCCAGCGGCAGTGGCCGTTGATTGAGCTGGCCGTAATGCGGCATGACGGTCTGGTTGATGCCCTGGTAGTCAATCAGCGAGCGTACCGCCTTGCGCACGCGGGCGTCGTCGTAGGGCTTTTGCTTCACGCTCAGCGCCACGTAGTAGAGGGTGCCGCGCTGCACGGTCTCGGTGCGCACCTTGTCGGACTTCTCCAGCGCTTCGATGTCTGGGGCGGACATGCCTTTGGCCAGGTCCAGGTCACCGCGCTCCACCATCAGCCGCAGCGACTGCGATTCGGTCATGTTGCGCATGACGATGCGCTTGAGCTTGGCCGGGCCGCCCCAGTAACCGTCGAAACGGCTCATCAGGATCACATCATTGGCGCGCCAGTCATTGAGGATGAACGGCCCGCTGCCGGCAGCATGTGTGGTCAGCCAGGCGGCGCCGAGGTCATCGCCCTTCTGGTGCTGCTGGACCACCTTGCGGTCGAGAATGAAGGCACTAGGCGATGTCGCCAGGGTGTTGAGCACCAGCAGCGGGTCGGTCGGCCGCGGCAGCTCGAGGACGAAGGTGTGCGCATCACTGGCACGCATGTACTGGGCGACATTGCCTGCCGTGAAACCGTAAGCCTTCCAGGTCGAGGCCAAGGCCAGGTTGAGCTTGAGGATGCGTTGCAGCGACCAGACGACGTCCTCGGCACTGAAGGCATTGCCGGACTGGAACGTGACGCCCTCGCGCAGCTTGAACGTGAGGGTCTTGCGGTCATCGCTGACCTGCCAGCTTTGCGCCAGCGCCGGCACCAGTTGGTCCGGTTGCTGCGCATCCTGCACCAGCAGCATGTCGTACAGGTTGGCGTTGACCTCGGAGACGTCCAGCCCGGTGGCACCGGCTGGGTCCAGGGACAACAGGTTGATCATGCTCATGCCGACGATCAACTGGTCGGCGGGTGTCTTGGCCAAAGCAGTGGGTGCCGAGGTCATTGCCAGCGATGCGGCAAGGACCCCTGCCCAGAATGTGGGAAGTACGCTCATGTGAGATTGCCTTTTTATAGTTATTGGACTCTCGGGCGGCGCGCACTGTCGCGCGCCGCCATGCACGGGTCAGAAGCGCTGCAATGTATGGGTCTCGACGTAGTCGAAGTCGATCTCTTCACCCAGGCCAGGCAGGTCCGACAGGTGGACGAAACCGTCCTTGTCCATCGGGTCGACCAGGCGTTTGAGGTAGGCCGGCACCTCGTCATAGTCGAGGAACGGGTGCAACAGGCCGCGCTCGTACCAGGTGCAGTTCTTGATGGCCCCGACCACGGCCAGGTTGGCTGCGCCGTTGCCGTGGATTTCGCAATCCATGCCGAACGCTTCGGCCATGTGCGCCACTTTCAGGCACGGTGCAATACCGCCGACCCCGGCAACCCCGGCGCGCAGGATGTCACACACGTCATGCTTGACCCAACTGGCCCGGCTCAGGTGCTTGCCACCCAGGCTTTCCGGGCCCAGCACCGGGATGTCCAGCTGGCCGGCGAGCCAGGCATAGGATTCGGCAGAGTCTTCCATCATCGGTTCTTCGAACCAGGCGAAGTTGAGCTTTTCCAGGGCGCGGCCGATGGTCAGGGCGTCGGTACGGCTGTACCAGTGGTAGCCGTCGATCATCAGTGCGATGTCGGGGCCGACCGCTTCGCGCACGGCGGCGCAGGCCTTGATGTCCATGCTCACGCTGGGCGCGAAGGATACCGGCGGCATCCAGGTGTGCAGCTTGATTGCCTTGTAGCCACGCTTGACCAGGGTTTCGGCAAAACGCCCGTATTCCTCAGGGGTGGACAAGCCGCCTTCGAGCTCGTCGCCACACATGGTCGAGCCATACGCAGGCACCTTGTCGCGGTAACCGCCAATCAGCTTGTGCACCGGCACGTTCAGCTTGCGCCCGGCCCAATCCCACAAGGCCTGCTCGACCAGTGCCAGGGCGCGATCGGTCAACTGGCTGGCGCTGCCGCGTTGCCAGTGTGCAAGGTCGTGCCAGATCTTCTCGCGATCAAAGGCATTGGCGCCTACCAGCACTTTGCGCACGAAACCATCGAGCACGTACGGGCGGATCAGTTCAGGGGCACCCAGTGCATAGCCTTCGTTGCCGCATTCGGTGGTGATGCGCAGCAACGCCATCTTGGCCTGGGTCACGTCACCGGGGTGGGCATGGCCGGCACTGTCGACAGCGCGGCGCGTGGGGTAGGAAAAAACCTGGACGTTTACAGCAGTGATGATCATGGACGTCTGAGCCTTCTTATTGGATTTGTGGCGGGTGAGTCACGCTCTGGAGGCAATCCTACGTCATCATACAACTTTTGAAAAGCACCCCTTTAGAACTTTCAGATCCGGCCTTTGCGAGCCCCTATTTTCGTCTTTTGGGACGTGCATCGCATTTTAATGTTCGTATAGAACCCTCTAGAAAGCGCATTTCAGGCGCTTTAAAAGAAGTCATCCGACAACCACCCAAGAAATCGTAGACAACCCAAATGTTGTACGATAACTTTGCCGCATCTGATCGCGGCACCTACCCCCCACCGCATCCGATGGTGACCACCCGCTTCAAAACGACCTCAACAAAAACAAGAAAAGAAGATCGAATGAACACCACACTCCGCAATCTCATTGCTGTCAGCACACTCGGCCTGTCTTTCTATGCCTGCGCAGACTCGGCCAGCCTCAACTACCGCCACGGCTACACCGAAGACGACAGCATCCATTCCGACCGCATCAAGCTGAATTACCGGATGGAAACCGGCCTGGGGTTCGCCGCCGAGATCAAGTACAAGACCGCCGGCGACCGTGAGGACGTGGCCTACGACAACATGGTCAACAACGGCCATGAGTTCACCGTGGACTACAACTACAAGCTGAGCCCCAAGTCGACGCTCACCCCGGCGTTCCAGATGGACAGCTCCAAGGACGCCACCGCCTACAAGTTCGGCTTGAAGTACAGCTACAAGATCAGCGACAACTGGTACGTCGCCACCCGTGTGCGGCATGACGCGCGCAACCTCGACCGCGACCAGATCGATCATTCCAAGGCGGACCGAGCCAAGGACAACCAGAACACCACGCGCCTCGAAGGTTGGCTGGGCTACACCCCGAAAGGCCCGTGGGCCTTCGAGTACCAGTACATTCACTTCGATACCGACTACATCCGCTACGACAACAAGAAGAGCGACTACGAGCAGAACCTGAGCATCAAGTACAAGCTCAACAAGCAGTGGGCGCCGTTCATGGAGGTGGGTGACATCAAAGTCAACGCCTATACCGATGACCGCCAGGCCCGCTGGCGTCTGGGCGTCCAGTACAACTTCATGTAATGCCGCGCTGCCGGGGGCCTGCCAGGTAGCCCGGCGTTATCGCTGCCCCCAACGACCTTTAAAGCCAAGGTGCTGACCATGACCACACTCGCCACGCCCACTTCGGGCAAACCCTTCAACCGCTTGCTGCTGACCGGCGCTGCCGGCGGGCTCGGGCAGATCCTGCGCGAAGCCTTGCAGGCCCACGCCACTGTCGTGCGCGCTTCCGATATCAGTGCGATGGCGCCAGCGGCTGGCGACCATGAAGAGGTGATCAGTTGCAACCTGGCGGACAAGGACGGGGTACTGGCGCTTGCCCAAGGCGTGGACGCCATCGTTCACCTGGGGGGGATTTCCACGGAGCGTGCGTTCGAAGACATTCTCGACGCCAATATCCGCGGCACCTTTCATGTCTATGAGGCCGCACGCAAGCACGGCATCAAGCGGGTTGTGTTCGCCAGCTCCAACCATGTGACTGGCTTCTACCCGCAGGACGAGACGGTGGATGCGCAGTCTGTGCGCCGCCCGGACTGCTACTACGGCTTGTCCAAGTCGTATGGCGAAGACCTGGCCACCTTCTACTTTCACCGCTACGGCATCGAAACCGTGAGCCTGCGCATCGGCTCGTCATTCCCCGAGCCACGCAACCTGCGCATGCTCTCGACGTGGCTGAGTTATGCGGACCTTGCGCACCTGGTAGAACGTGCGTTGCTCGCCGAAAACGTTGGCCACACCGTGGTGTATGGGGTTTCGGCAAACCGTGAGCTGTGGTGGGACAACCGCTTCGCCGCGCACCTGGGCTTCAACCCGCAGGACAGCTCGGAGCGCTTTCGCGAGAAGCTTGCGCAACAGCCCAAGCCTGCTGCTGACGATGCCAGTGCGCACCTGCAAGGTGGCGCGTTCACCGCCGCCGGCCCTTTCGGTGACTGAAGGCGCCAACGCCAGCGGGCTCAGGCCATCAGGATGCTCACCAGCATCTGCGTTGGTGTGCTCAGCTCCACGTCCTTGCGCTTAACCACTTCGTACGGCTCACTGCGTGACTTCAACTGCAACGGCAGGCGCGCCAGCATGCCGTGATCCACCGCGACCTTGGTGACATCCCACGGCATCCTTCCCGGCGTATCGCAGCCTGCCTGTCGAACGACGCGCAGTGGTTCTGGATGCCATTGCCGACGAACTCGATGCGCGAGGCTAGCCGTTCAGCCTGCTGAGGGCCGCCGTGCAGCCGCCCCGACGAACACTGGGGTGCCCTGAGGGGGCGGCTGCCTATACGGAAATTTTGAACTCCCTTCGCACCGCCCTCTCCCACCTGAAGAGCCCCCGCGATTCTTCAGGACCCCGCCATGGCCAAGCCCCTGCAGGAGTACCAGCGCAAACGCGACTTCAATGCCACGCCCGAGCCCAGCGGTAACCGTGGCCGAGGCAAGCAGCCCCATGCTCTGCAGTTCTGCATCCAGAAGCACGACGCCAGCCACCTGCACTACGATTTTCGTCTGGAGCTCGACGGTACCCTGAAAAGCTGGGCAATCCCCAAGGGCCCTTCGCTGGACCCGAAGGTGCGCCGGCTGGCCGTACACGTCGAAGACCACCCGCTGGACTACGCCGACTTCGAGGGCAATATCCCGGAAGGCCACTACGGCGCAGGCGACGTGATTGTCTGGGACCGGGGCATCTGGGAGCCCGAGGGTGACGCGCAGCAGGCCTATACCAAGGGCAAGCTGCGTTTTCGCTTGCAGGGCGAGAAACTCAATGGCGTATGGAACCTGTTTCGCACCCACCTTGGGGGCAAGAAAGAACAGTGGATGCTGGTCAAGTCGCACGATGGCGAAGCCCGCAGCGAGGCCGAGTACAGCATCGTCGAGGCTCAGCCCGACAGCGTGCTCAGCGAGCGGACCCTGGTCCCCAGGGTGCGAAAAACGGCCGGCAAGGCGGCGCCCCGTAAGTCACGCAAACGCAAGGCCAGCGCCCAGCAGGCCGCGCTACCCGATACGCTGCAACCGCAACTGGCCACGCTGGTCGACTCGCCACCGGCCGGCGATTGGTTGTACGAGGTGAAGTTCGACGGCTACCGGATTCTCGCGCGCATCGACGGTGATGACGTACGCCTGTACACCCGCAACGGCCATGACTGGACTGCCAAGCTGCCGCATCAGCGAGCCGCGCTGCGCAGCCTTGGCCTCGATTCCGCCTGGCTGGACGGCGAAATGGTGGTCAACGACGCCCATGGCGTGGCGGACTTCCAGGCCCTGCAGAACGCCTTCGATAGCGAAGACGATCAGCACATCCTCTATTACCTGTTCGACCTGCCCTTTCTGGGCGGCCAGGACCTGCGCCAATTACCGCTGCAAGAGCGGCGCAACACCCTGCAGCAGTTGCTGGACCAGGACGATTCGCAATGGCTGCGGTTTTCCGAAGGCTTCGATCAGCCAGTCGACTCACTGCTCGACAGCGCCTGCCGCATGAAGCTCGAAGGCCTGATTGGCAAACGCGCCGACAGCCCCTACACCGGCCGGCGCAGCGCCGACTGGATCAAACTCAAGTGCCAGCAACGCCAGGAATTCGTGATAGTCGGCTACACCGACCCCAAGGGCAGCCGCAGCGCCTTTGGCGCGTTGCTACTGGCCGTGCACGACGAAGGCGGCGAGTTGCGCTATGCCGGCAAGGTGGGCACCGGCTTCAGCGCGGCCACCCTGGGCAGCATTCATGCGCGGCTCAAGCCTTTGCAAACGGCCAAACCACCCTTGAGCCAACCACCGACCGGTGCCGAAGCGCGGGGTGTGCATTGGCTCAAGCCGACCCTGCTGGCCGAAGTAGCCTACGCCCAGATGACCCGCGACGGTGTGGTGCGCCACGCGGTGTTCCATGGGCTGCGGGATGACAAACCTGCCACCGCCATCGATCTGGAGCACGCCATGCCTGGCAAGCCCGTCGCCAAGCCCAAGGCTCAGCGCAAACCCGAGGCGCTGGGCGAACTGCGCCTGACCCACCCTGAGCGCATCATCGACGCCACCCGCGCAACCACCAAGCGCCAGGTGGCCGAGTACTACGCGCAGGTCAGCGAGTGGATTCTGCCGCAACTGAAAAACCGCCCCGTGGCGCTGGTACGCGCCCCCGATGGCCTGGCGGGTGAGCTGTTCTTTCAGAAAAACGCCGACCAGTTGCACATCCCCAATGTGGTCAGCTACGACAAGAAAGCGGCCGGCCAGGCCGCCATGGTCATCAACCGCGCCGACACCCTGCTGGGCGCGGTGCAAATGAACATGCTCGAACTGCATACCTGGAACGCCACCGACAAGGATTTCGACAAGCCGGACCGCTTCATCCTCGACCTGGACCCGGACCCTGCGCTGCCGTGGAAGGCGATGCTGGAGGCCACGCAACTGACCCTGACCCTGCTCGACGAGCTTGGCCTGAAGGTGTTCCTCAAGACCAGCGGCGGCAAGGGGATCCACCTCGTCGTGCCACTGACCCGCAAAGCGGGTTGGGACGAGGTGAAGGATTTCAGCCATGCCATCGTCGATTACCTGGCCAATCTGTTCCCCGATCGGCTCAGCGCCGTGTCGGGGCCGAAGAACAGGGTCGGGCGCATCTTCATCGACTATCTGCGCAATGGCCAAGGCGCTACTACCGCCTGCGCCTACTCATTGCGGGCGCGTGAAGGCCTGCCGGTGTCCGTGCCCATCTGGCGCGAAGAGTTGGCGCAACTCAAGGGCGCCAACCAATGGCACATCGGCAACCTGCACGAACGCCTTGCCGAAGTGGACGACCCATGGGCCGACATGGGCAAGACCCGTCAATCGATCACCGCGCGCATGCGCAAACAGCTAGGGCTGGGCTGATGAGCATCATTCAGGACTTTGATCTGAACAACCTTGACCGCCTGTTGCGCGCCTTTACCGAACGGCCGCAGGCGCTCAACCTCGATACCCAGCTGCCAACGCTGATCCAGGCGTTGCAGGCTGACCACCTTGACCTGCTGCCCTTGCCGGGCCAAGGCAACACCTTGCGGCGGTGGCAGAGCCTGGCACGCATCGCTGGCTGTGACATGGCCCTGGCCAAACTCTACGAGGGCCATACCGATGCCTTGGCGATCCTTGCCGAATGCGGCGCCGCGCACCACGCCCAGGAGGGTATCTGGGGCGTGTGGGCTGCCGAACCGCCGAATGCCCGCGCACGTATCGTCGAACGCCACGGCGAGCAGGTGCGCCTGGCTGGCCGCAAGGCTTGGTGTTCAGGTGCCTTGCAGATCGACCGCGCGCTCATCACTGCCTGGGGTCATGACGAACAACCGCAGCTGGTAGCGATAGAGCTGTCGCACCCCAGCCAAGGCTTGAACATCGAGCACTGGCAAGCGGTGGGCATGGCCACCACGGCAAGCGTCGAGGTCGAGTTCAACCATACGCCCGGCATCGCCATCGGCAAGCCGGGGCAGTATCTGACGCGCCCGGGCTTCTGGCACGGCGGGGCTGGCATTGCGGCCTGCTGGTACGGTGCGGCGGAGGCATTGGCCGATTACCTGCGCGAACACTGTCGCAACCCGCGCCCCGACCCGCATGCCGACGCCCACCTGGGCGCGGTCGACGCGGCCTTGCTTGGCGCCAGGGCAGCGCTGCGCGAGTGTGCAGCCTGGATCGACCGCGAGCCAAGCGCGGATGCCAGTTTCGAGGTGCGGCGCACCCGCGCGCAGGTCGAACAGGCCGTCGAGCAGGTGATCCATCACGTGGGGCGGGCACTGGGTGCCTCGCCGTTCTGCCGCAGCAGCCACTTTGCCCGGTTGAGCGCCGATTTGCCGGTCTTTATGCGCCAGAGCCACGCCGAGCGTGACCTGGCGGCCCTCGGACAGCAGCTGGCGAACCTGCCAGCAGGAGCTTGGCAGTTATGAATTTGATCGCGTCCAGTAACGGCACCCCCTGGGCTGACTGGCAGCATGCCGCGCACCTGGCCAGGGCCACCTGGATCGACCCCGGGCAACTGTGCCCGCCGGGGCGTCGCCTGGTACTGATCGCCCCCCACCCAGATGACGAGATTCTCATGGCGGGCGGCTTGCTGGCGGGCTTCCACGGGCGCGAAGAAGACTTGGTGCTGATTTCGGCCACCGATGGCGAGGGCAGCCACCCAGGCTCCAGGCACTGGACCGAGCACCGCTTGCGCAGGCAACGGCCGCTGGAGAGCCGCCACGCCCTGCAACAGCTCGACCTGGACCTCAACCGCCTGGACTGGCGCAGGCTGCACCTGAAGGATGGCGCGCTGCCGCGCGACGAGGCCTTTCTGGTCAACCACCTGAGCCAGCTGCTCAAGCCCGACGACCTGCTCATGGCCACCTGGCGCAACGATGGCCATTGTGATCACGAAGCGGTTGGCAGGGCCGCCGCGCAATCGGCACTGGCGCGCAAGGTGCAACTGGTGGAGGTGCCGGTATGGGCCTGGCACTGGGCGCAACCGGACGACCCTCGCCTGCCCTGGCCGCGGGCTCATCGCGTGCAGCTCGATGAAGCCCGCCTGGCCCGCAAGCGCAAGGCCCTGGCTGCGCACGCCAGCCAGCTGGAGCCGGATGACGGCCAACCGCCCGTGCTGCCCGCCGCTTTGCAGGACTGCCTGCTACAGCCATTCGAACTGGTGTTCTTGTAAGGGAATCGACATGAGCCTCGACGCGCAATACTTCGCCGACCTCTACGCCAGCAGTGAAGACCCCTGGGCCTTCCGCACCCGCTGGTATGAAAAGCGCAAACGTGAGCTGGTCATGGCCAGCCTACCTCGCCAATGCTACCAGCGTGTATTTGAACCGGCCTGTGCCAACGGCGAACTCAGCGCCTTGCTGGCCGAGCGTTGTGCCGACCTGCTGTGCCAGGACCTGGACCCGACCGCGGTGGGCCTGGCCCGTGAACGCCTCGCGAACGTGAGCCACGCCTCGGTTGAACTAGGCAAGCTACCGGGTGACTGGCCCGGGCGGCGCTTCGATCTCATTGTGTTGAGTGAACTGGGTTACTACCTCGACCCGACAGACTGGCTGCAGGTTATCGAGCAGTCGGTCGCCAGCCTGAGCTACGACGGCGGCTTGCTGGCCTGTCACTGGAAACACCCGATCGCGGGCTGCCCGCAGGATGGCCGCGAGGTGCACCGGATGCTGGGCAAGCATCTACCGCTGTATCCGGTGTATCGCCACGAGGAAGCGGACTTTCTACTCGAATACTGGTCATGCCTGCCCAGCGTGGTGGACCTTGACGAGACCTGCCCATGATCGCCGTGGTGATCCCCGCGCACAACGAGGCGCGACGCCTGGGCCGGTGCCTGAAGGCGGTCAAGGTCGCTGCCGCGCAGGCCGAACAAGCGGGCTACCAGGTCAGCATCCTGGTGGTGTTGGACCGCTGCAGTGACGGTAGTGCGGCGGTGGCCAGGCGTCATGGCGTGCAGACGCTGGACGTTCACGCCGGCAACGTTGGCATGGCACGCAGGGCTGGGGCCGCCAAGGTGATCGAACAAGGCGCCAGCTGGCTGGCCTGTACCGATGCCGACAGCCAGGTGCCGCCGCACTGGCTGCTGTCGCAACTGGCGTTTGGGGCAGATGTGGTCTGTGGAACGGTGCATGTGGAATGCTGGCAGCCTTGGCAGAAGGCTGCCTTGCGTCGGCTGTACCTGAGCCGCTACGAGGCGCGTGAAGGGCATCGGCATATTCACGGTGCCAACCTTGGGGTCAGCGCCCAGGCTTATCTGCAGATTGGGGGCTTCCAGCCGTTGCCAGCGCATGAGGATGTACAGTTGGTGCGCGACCTGGAAGCGCAAGGGGCGCAGATTTCGTGGACGGCACGGCATAGCGTGGCCACCAGCAGCCGGCGGGACAGCCGGGCGCGGGAGGGATTTGGGGATTATTTGGCGAGCCTTGAGGTGACGGTGTCGTGATTGGGGTCCTGGGGCTGCTTTGCAGCCCTTTCGCGACGCAAGGCCGCTCCCACACCGATCGCGTTCTTTTGGACTGCCCCCAAAATCTCAGCCATGGCTCAAGAAGCCTTGCGCGTACGCTTGGCAGGTTTCTTCTCGGGCTCGGGCTTTTTCTTCCCCGCCGCCGCACCCTTGCCGCCCAAGCTGCGTTTGAGCAGTTCGGTAAGGTCGATAATATCGGCACCTTTCTCTGCAGTACCGCCCTCGCCCTTCTCCACCACGCTGATCTTGCCCTTGCTGGCTTTCTCTTCCACCAGGTCCATGATGGTCTGGCGAAAGGCATCCTGATACTCATCCGGCTGCCATGCGCCGCTCATGTCCTCGACCAGCCGCTTGGCCATGTCCAGTTCACGTTTGTCCAGTTTGGTATCGGTCACGCTCTTGTCCAGCTCCAGCGTCTCCAACCCGCGCACTTCCTCGGGCCAGCGCAGGGTGATCATCACCAGGGCATCATCCAGCGGGCGCAGTAGCGTCAAGTGCTGACGGGTATGCAACACCACCGTGGCCAACGCCACCTTGCCGGTGCTGGCCAGCGTTTCGCGCAGCAACGCATAGACCTTGCCGCCGCGGCGGTCGGGGCTCAGGTAATACGGGGTATCGAAATGCTGCAGGGGAATTTCGCCGGCATCGACGAACGAGAAAATATCGATGGTCTGAGTCGCTTCAGGCCGGGCCGTGCGGATCTCTTCCTCGCTGATCACCACATAACGGCCTTTCTCGTACTCCACACCTTTGACGATGTTGTCCTTGTCGATCTCTTTGCCGGTGACCTTGTTGATCCGCTTGTAACCGACCGGCTCCATGCTGCGTTTGTCCAGCCAGTCGAAATCGACCCGCTCGGTGCGCACCGCAGTATTCAGCGAGACGGGGATGTGCACCAGCCCGAAACTGATCGCGCCCTTCCAGATTGCCCTTGCCATGGTTAAGTCACCTCCCTCCAGCCCTGCGCCTATCGGAGCCTCTACTTGAAGTGACTGCGGCGCGCTGGGAAGGTTTAGTCAGGCTGCCCTGCGGCGGGCAGCGACTCGGTGCTTAGCTGAACAGCACGCGCTTGAAGGCCTCGGCGGCCAGGTGCACTTGCACCGACCAATCGTCTGCGGCTTCGCTGCCGGCATCGTCGGAAATGTACTTGAGGCAGACGAATGGAATGCCTTCGCTGCGGGCGATCAGCGCCAGTACGTAAGCCTCCATGTCGACCACATCGTAAGGTGCCTTGCCGTGGCTGGTCTCGAAATTGTCACCTGTGCCGCAGGTTTCAAGGGCAAGCCCTGGGATTGGCTCGCCGTGTTCGAGCAGAACGGGGATGTCCGACAGTGGCGTCTCGTAGCGGGCGAAGCCCAGCGGCGTGACATCCATGTCGCGCTGGACGAAACGGGTGCAGCACACCACTTCACCCTTGCCATGGCCCTGGCTGCCGGCCGAACCCAGGTTGACGATCAGCTTGGGCTTGCGCTGGGCGATGGCCTTGGTCAGCGCGATGGCAGCATTGACCTTGCCGATGCCAGTGAACACGGTGTTCACCTCGGCAAACACAGTGCCAGCCTCGGCCTCGAGGGCGAAGACAAACAGCGTGTCATCCAGGGAAATGTCGGGGAATTGCTTGATCAGCATCATGGCGCAGGGGTTCCGGGTGGCTGCAAAGGGCGCGGCCATTTTCGGACAACCCTGGCGAATTGCAAGCCCCGGCTACCGTTGCGTAAGCCCTTGCCTGATCACCTGCTCGACCACGGCCTGTAGCGCTTCGGTAGCGTTCTTCCCGGCGGCGCACGCCTGCCCCAGGCATTCAAGCTGTCGGTCGGCACTGGTGCCCTCACGCAGGATACGCCGGGCATGCTCGAAGGCGCGTTCGGCGTCCACGGTGTCGACGGGGAACTGCCCCTGCAGCTGCGCCAGCCAGCCTTCGGCCGTGACCGGCTGTTGCTCCTGGGTACCAATGAACTGGCCTTGGCGGCCGTAGCGCAGGGCGCGCCAGTAATTCTCCTGCGCGACCCAGCGCAACGCCCGGTTGAGGGGGGCGCGCGCTTGCCTTGGCTGCACGCTGTGCTCCACCAAGTGGCGAAACACCCCGGCGATGCTCAAAGCGTCCTCAAGGCAGGGGCAGCCATCACAGATACGCAGCTCGACGGTGGGGAAACGTCGCGACGGTCGGATGGCCCACCAGAAGTCACCATCAGCAGCCAACGAGCCGGTGCGCTGAAGCAAGGCCCGGTAGCGTTCATAGGCAGACCAGTCGGCCAGCGGCTCGGGCAACCCCATGTGCGGCCACTCGCCACAAATGACCCGCCGATAGCTCATGTAGCCGGTACCCTGGCCCAGCCACAAGGGCGAGGATGTACTGAGAATCAGCAGCAGCGGCAACCAGTGCACCAGCCGATTGATCAATTGCATGCGGTCGCAGTCCGCCGGCACCCCCACGTGCACATGCAAGCCATTGAGCAGGCTGCGCCGCGCCACGTGCTGGTAGTCATCGAACAACTGGTGGTAGTGCGCACACGGCGCAGGCTTGTGCCGCAGCCAGGCTGCATTCGGGTGGCTGCCCGCGCCATACAGGCCCATGCCTTGTGCCGCCAGCACCTCGCTCAATCGCTGCCGGGCCTGCAAGAAGAACTCGCGCGCCTCGAACAGGTTGGCGAACACGGGTGAGGCGACTTCTATCTGGCTGCGGAACATCTCCTGGGCAAAATGCTGCCCCAGTACTTCACGACACTGCCTGACCAGGCTCGAGGCAGGCATCACCGGCACCTTGCCGGTAGCCAGGTCCACCAGCAGGTATTCCTCCTCGATGCCAAACGTACAAGGCCGGGCCATGCTTCAACCGTTACGGGTGACGGTAAGCGCAACGGCGGCAATGCGCTCGACGTGTTCATAGCCGGGTTCGTCAAGCTGTTCGCCAAACACGTCGGGGTCGATTTCCCGGTATACCCAGGACCATTGCGGGCCCGCCAGGCGCAGGCGAACAGCCTCGAGCAGCGCGTCCCGGCCTTCGACAATCGCCACCCCGGTGTAGAGCAACAACGTGCCCCTCATGCTCAGGCGTTCCCGGGCCTGTTCGACGATGCGCAGTGACAGCTCGGCGCCCAGCGCCCCGCCCCCGTGGCGGTAGGTGCGCGCATTGTGGTCGAGCATGTAGGGCGGATTGGCCACGATCAGGTCGAAGATGCCGGTAACGCCGTGAAGCAAATCACTCGGCTCCACGGACACATTACTGATGCCCGCCAAGGCCGCGTTGATGGCGGTATAGCGCAACGCCAGCGGGTTGATGTCCAGCGCGCTGACCTGTGCATGGGGGGCGGCGCGGGCGATGAGCAATGCCCCCACGCCACTGCCGCAGCCAATATCGACCGCGTGTTCCACGCGATCCGGGCAGCGTTGCAGATGGTCATGAATGACCTGGGCAAAGCGGTAGCTGTCGGGGCCGAAGAACACCGCGTCACTGGCGTGTGTGGGGTACGCCGAATGCACCAGCAGCAGGTCGTCCAGGCTCGACCAACGCACCTTGCTGGCCAGCAGTTCACCGCGCTGCTCCAGCACCTGCGCATGCTGCAGCGCTTGCAATTCGTCGGCCGAAAGCAACGAAGGCGCAAACGGCCGGCTCCAGCCGAACACGTCGCGCAAGTTGCTGGCCTGCCGGGCGCTCTCACGGGCGTTGTTGCGTGCATGGGTGGCGGGGGTTACACAGGTGAAGCGGTAACCGTCCGCACGCAAGCGCTTGCCTAGCTGCAGCAGTGCCAGGTCTGCCTGGGCTTGCTCTGGGTCTAACATCATCACTGACATCCTTCTTGAACCAGGCCCGTGGCGTTGATGAAGGCCTGAGTGGCCAACAACCCCTCCGGCGACGCGTGACGGTTGCCGGCCATGCGCTGCACCAGGGCTTCCACAGTCTCTGGGCGCTGGCTGACCATGGGCCTGTCATCGGCCGACACGTTGATGTCCCAGCTACCCGGCATGACGCGCCGGATAGGCGCCTGCCAGTCGCCAGCGATCCAATCGTGCCACAACTGCTTCTCGTAGGCCGTGAATACACCGAACATGGCCGCAGCAGGCCCGTCGATCAGTTGCCACCAGCGGCTGTTTACCGGGTTCTCCCCGCGCCGGATCCATCCCTGGGCCTGCAGCGCGTCGACGAAAGCCGGCATGGCGCCGGGCTCGGCCAGCCACTGATTGATGGTGCGCTTTTGCAAACGGCAGTGATCGGCGTGCATGAACTGGCCGTATTGGCGCTTGCGCTCCAGCGCTGCGAACAGCTGTGCCTGCAGGTCGAACTCGGCGACCAATGCGGTCGCTGAAGTGCCCAGGTCGTTTAACCGGTAGCCGCGCCGCACCCGTTGGTAGAAGTGCTGTGCGTCCTGTGCCGGGCACAGTTGTCGTAACGCCTGGAGGGACAGCTGGGCATGGCCGCTGGCGGCGTTGTCGATGGTGACATGCAGCTGAAAGTAATGGCCGTCGATGCCCAGCTCCGCCAGTTCATAGGTGGTAATCAGCAAATGCAGCGGCGGTTGCTCGTAACCCAGGTTGTACCCCAGCACTTCCGGCAGGAATGCGTCACCGTGCTGCCCAAGAGCCAGTTGCACGGCACCTTGCAAGTAGCGCTGGTCATCCAGTTGCGGCAGTTCCAGGCAGCCCAGGCGGCTCAGCAGCCGCTGGTAGATCAGCACATGGTTGCAACGCGGGTCGCCATTACCCAGCTCTTCCAGGTAGGTGCGGATCAGCCCGTGGTAACGGGGGTCGCGCCAGTGCTGCAACGTGCCGTGCAGCCAGGCACCGTCCACCGCCTTGGTGGGTGCAACCTGCTGCAGAAACCACAGGGCATGGGCGCGGTTGCTGAAGAAGTGGCGTGGCGCACCTTGGCGACGTTGCTGCAGGTAGTCGGCATAGGCCTTGGCGACTTCGCCGGCATGATGATCGCTCCAGGCAGGGAGCTGTGCGGGGGTGTCAGGCAAATCGTCCGGCCAGTGTTCAACGCGCGCGATTTGTTCACCCAGCCAGGCGGCGCTTGTGGCGTCCGGGCCTTCCAGGAGGTTCTGGTAGCGGTGTTGCAGGCTCAGGTGTGCTGCGCGAGCCCCTGCATCAGCAGCGGCCTTGCGGGTAATGACCGTCATGCCGAGCTCCTCTGAACTTATTGGGCCGGTTTTTGCCCCGGCATAGGCTCGGGGTCAGGCGCAGGCTGCGGCGCTGGCAGATCATCCGGTTTTTGCATTTGCAACGATGGCTTGCTGGGGTCGGCGTCTTTGCCGGGGTGATTGTTGTCTCGGTCGAAACAACCACCCATCAGCGTCATGGCGCCCACCAGGGCGACCCAATGAGTCAATCGCATGGGAAGTCCTCCGTTGTATTCAATTGCAGTGCCAGGTCGCCCCGGCACTGCGTATTCCTCAATTACGAACGGCCGCCTTTACGGCTGGTGTCGTGAGGCATGTTGCCCCCCGAAGACTGGCCACCTTTACGCCCCGCTTCAGAGGCCTTCTCGCGGTCGTTGGCGAAGTTGCCCGGGTTCTTGCTGCCGCCTTGGCTGCCTTCCTTGCCCTGGGTGCCGGTGCGGCTGTTCTCTTTGTTAGCCATGGTCGTGAAACCTCATATGACTTCAGGAAGCACGGCACTGTGCCGTACATAGGTTCGGAGTTCGGCGATATGGAGGGATTCGTTTTAATGCGACAGGTTCGGACCGGTGGCATTAAATAAGCGGCAGCTGCATATTTGGTGCACCAAGTGACGTCTGGCTCACTCGGTATCCGTTGTATCGAGCCGCGCCTGCCGCCGCCCCAGCCAGCCGCCGGTCGCCGCCCACCCCAGGGCTATCGCGGCCCCCATCAGCATCGCCAGTTGCGGATGCTCGGCCATCACGTCCAGTGCCCGCTTGACCCAACCGCTCAGGGCGTCACCGCCGCGGTAGACCACCGTGTCGATGAAGTTCTTGGCCTTGTACTTGTCTTCTGCCGGCAGGACCGTAAAGAGCATCTCGCGCCCTGGCCGCACCAGCGCATACTCGCCGGCCCGGCGCACCACCATGACCACGACGAAGGCGGCGAACACCGGCGCCAGTGCCAGCCAGACAAAACCTGCAGCCATTACCAACGGCACCGCCACGAGCAGCACCCCCACGCCCATCCGTCGGGCCAGGCGTCCGGTCAGGAACACCTGGGTGAGGATCGCCAAGGCCTGGACCACAGTGTCGATCAGGCCGAACACCTGGGTTTGCCGTGTGCGGTCGGTGAAGGTCTCGCTGACGATGCGCGCCTGTTCGAAGTACAGGAACGTGCTGACGCTGGCCAGCAGTACCACGAACAGCGCGATACCCAGCAGATAGGGAGAGCGCAGTACCGCCGTGGCGCCGGCGAACGGGTTGCCACCCAAGGGTTTCGACGACGAGCGCTGCTGGTGCGCCGGCAGTGGATGACGGGCCCGCCAGCGCTGCAAGTACAGCGTTGCGCCTGTGCTGCCCAGCAAGAACACCCCCGCCAGTACCAACAGGCCGGCATGCCCCAGCGGGCCCACCAGCACGGTGCCCAGGATCGGCCCACTGAGCCCGCCCAGGCTGGCACCGGCCGCCAGCAGGCCGAACAGGCGTTTGCCTTGCTCGGTGGAAAACAGGTCGGCAAGCACGCTCCAGCCCAGCGAGATGGTCAGCAGGTTGAACACCGACAGCCAGATGTAGAACGCCCGTGCCGTCCACAGACCGTCTGGATCACGGGCAAAGAGCACAGCGAAGAGCAGCAGGTTGCTGGTGAAAAAGCCATAGGTCCACGGCAGGATATGCCGCCGACGCACTTTCGACGCCAGCCAGCCAAACAGCGGCAGGCACGCCAGGGTGGCAACGAAGGTGCCGGTAAACAGCCATTGCAGGTTGTCCACGCCACCGGCCACACCCATGGTCTCGCGCACCGGGCGCAGCATGAAGTAACCGGTGAACAGCAGGTAGAATAACGACAGCCCGGCAAGCACTGCGGGCCCTTCACCCGGTTGAATGTTCAAGCCGTTGCCCAGGCGCCGCCGCCAGCTTTGCATGGCGTCAGGCAAACTGCTCTATCAGCGCCTGTTGCTGCGCCTGGCTGAGCAGCGGTGTGTGGCCGGCCTTGAGCTGATCGAGCTGGCGATCCGGGCGGCTGGTGGCGGGTATGACCGTAGTTACTGCCGGGTGGCTGATGGCGAACTTGAGAAACAGCTGCGCCCAACTGCCGATGCCTGCCTCTGCAGCCCAGCCAGGCAAGGGCTGGCCCTTGACCTTGGCGAACAGCCGGCCATCGTCGAACGCCCGGTTGATCAGCACCGCAACGCCCTTGTCCTGGCACAGCGGCAGCAGTTCGCGCGCGGCATGTGGCGCATTGACCGAATAGTTGATCTGGATGAAATCCAAGGGCTCGCTGCGCACGATCCTGGCGACTTCATCCTGGCCGCTGTTCAGGTAGTGGGTGATGCCGACGTAGCGGGTCTTGCCCTGCTGCTTGAGTTCACGGGCATAGGGCAGCTGGGTCTGCCAATCGCGCAGGTTGTGGATCTGCAGCAGTTCGACCTTGTCGGTGCGCAGGCTGCGAAGGCTGCCGGCCCACTGCGCTTGCGCATCGGCGAGGCTGTCAGCGGCGATCTTGGTGGCAAGGAAGCACTGCCGGCGCCAACCGCCTTCTTCCAGTAATTGGCCAAGGATACTGTCGGCGCCGCCATAGTTGGGCGAGGTGTCGATGACCCTGCCGCCACCCTGGAAGAAGGCCTTGAGCACCGTGGCCAGCTGTTGGTATTCGGCAGTGCCGGCTTCGACCTCGAAACTGCCAGAGGTACCGGCACCGATTACCGGCAGGGCTTCACCGGTGGACGGGATCTTGCGGGTCAGTAGCCCGCTGGGTGCGGCAGCGTGCAACCAGGGGCTTGCGGCCAGCAGCCCCAAAGCTGCGCTGGCGCGCAGGACATCACGACGTGCGTACATGGAAAAGCTCCCGTCATGAATCGGAAACTTTCAAGGCTAGCCGCTCTACCCTGCGCCGGCGAGTGATTCTGTATCTGGATGTTTAGCGATCAGGCCTGCAACAGCAGGCGCAGGTCCAGGCCGGTATCACCCAGGGGTGGGCACCAGTAGTAGCCGCCGGTCAGTGGCCGGCTGAAACGGTAGAGGCCATCGATGATGCCGTCTTCCAGGCCGCTCATGCGCCGCAGTTGCACTTCGAAGGCATCGAAACTGTGGCCCAGGGCAACGAAGGCAAGGCCTGCGCCTCGCGCGTCGGCCCAGGCGACCGAACGACGGACCATGAACGCTTCAGGTTCGAAGCTTTCCTGGGCGGTACGCTTGACGTGTGCGGATGCCGGGGCGTCGTCGAGTTCTTCGTTGTCGGCCAGGCGGCGGCCGATGATGTTGTCCTGGTCTGCCTGGGGCAGCGACTTGAAGTACGTCAGGTCATGCTTCCACAGCTGGAACGCGGCAAAGCTGGAACCCCTGAGGCCTGGCTGGCCAGCGTCGACGATGGCCGCTTGCACAGCCTCTTCGTCCACCGGGTTTTCGGTGCCGTCTTCATAGCCGGTCAGGTCGTGCCCGCCCCGGTGAAGGAAGCCGTCGATGCTGTCAGCCAGGTGCAGTGCCGGTGCCAGCGCTTGCTCCAGGGCCTGGGCGCGCAGCAACAAGTCACCCCGCTCGTTACCCCGCAGCCACAGCCACAGGGCGTGCTGGGTACTTGGGTTCTCGACCGCAGCATCCAGCAGCGGGAAGGCACGCAAGCCCGGGACTTCACGGCCCAAGGCCTTGGCCAAGGGTGCGCCGACGCCAAGGATCAGCTGTTCGCCATCGACCTGCGGCAGCAAGGCGTCGAGTGCAGCGGGCAACGCTTCGGGGGAGTGCAGCGTGAAGAACAGGTGGCGGGCATGGGCCGGCACCGGCGTGGCAAGCAGACCTTGCTGAAACGGCATGACAGGCTAATCCTTGATAAAAGCGCGCATGCTACTGCGCCGGCACGCCCTTCGCAACGCGGCATGCAGACGCTGCAGGCGACCAGTTCGGTAACAAAAGGTTACCAAGAGATGGCGCTTTGCAATTAGCTATCAATACAGCGCGGCCTACACTTCTCGGAATCCTTCGTACGACGCCTTGATCCGAGAGCCCTCCATGACTGCCTCGCCCCTGCTTACCGCCTTCCTGCCCTTGGCATTGGGCATCATCATGCTCGGCCTTGGGCTGTCACTGACCCTGGCCGATTTTGCCAGGGTGGTGAAATACCCCAAGCCGGTCGTAGTTGGCCTGGCCTGCCAGATTCTGTTGTTGCCACTGGTGTGCTTCCTGATCGCCAACGGCTTTGGCCTGGAGTCTGCCCTGGCGGTGGGGCTGATGCTGCTGGCCGCCTCGCCGGGCGGCACCACGGCCAACCTGTTCAGCCATCTGGCCCACGGTGATGTGGCGTTGAACATCACCCTGACGGCGGTCAACTCGTTGATCGCGATCCTTACCATGCCGCTGCTGGTGAACCTGTCACTGGGCTGGTTCATGGCGTCGGACCAGGCCATCCCCTTGCAGTTCGCCAAGGTTATGCAGGTGTTCGCGATTGTGCTGCTGCCGGTGGCGTTGGGCATGTTGATCCGCCGTTTTGCACCGGGCTTCGCTGCACGCATGGAAAAGCCGATGAAGCTGGTGGCGGCGCTGTTTCTGGCCTTCACCATCGTGCTGGCCTTGGCCAAGGATTGGCAGACCGTGCTGGCGTATGCCCCAGTAGTCGGCCTGGCTGCCCTGCTGTTCAACCTGCTGAGCCTGTCGGTGGGCTACTGGGTGCCGCGGCTGCTGAACATTCCCAAGCGCCAGGCCATCGCCATCGGCATGGAAATCGGCATCCACAACGGCACCCTGGCGATCGCCTTGGCGTTGAGCCCTTCGCTGCTGAACAACCCGACGATGGCGGTGCCGGCGGCGCTTTACAGCCTGATCATGTTCTTTACCGCAGCAGGCTTTGGCTGGTGGGTAAGCCGTGGGCACGGCGCAACCACGGCAGAGGCCAAAGGCGAGCCGGTCAACTGAGCTCAGGGCCGGTCGCGACGGCTGTGCAATTGGCGCTTCAGCACCTTGAGCGGGGGGGCGTAGAAGAAGCCGAACGACAC
Source organism: Pseudomonas sp. SWRI68 (assembly GCF_014269165.1). Lineage (NCBI taxonomy): Bacteria > Pseudomonadati > Pseudomonadota > Gammaproteobacteria > Pseudomonadales > Pseudomonadaceae > Pseudomonas > Pseudomonas sp. SWRI68. The sequence goes on from NZ_JABWRU010000018.1 coordinate 75,876, forward strand.
AGTGCCCTTGCGGCCCTTGATCGCATGGTGCAGACGATGGGCGCGATGCAGCCGCTTGAGGTAGCGATTGACCGGCCGCGGTTTCTGCGGCCAGTGGCGATGGAACACGCCATCGTGGGCCAGCACATACAGCACGCCGTACCCTGCCACTCCCCCGCCCACCCATTGCAGCGGTGCATACCCGCCTTTGCCCAGCGCCACCAGCCCGGCGGCGATCAGCCCGAGCGCCACCAGGTAGAGGTCGTTGGTCTCGAGCATGCCCAGGTGCGGCTCGTGGTGCGAGCGATGCAGCCACCAGCCACAGCCATGCATGATGTACTTGTGAGCCAGCGTGCCAACGCCCTCCATGGCCACCAGTGTGCCGAACAGCACGGCGAGATTGAACAGCATGTAAGGGCCCGGGCAGTATCAAGGGAAGGCGCAAGGGTAACGACTGCCGGCTTTTTTTTCCATGAAGCCGTGACGGGCTGTAGGCACTTTCTGGATGAAGCCGTTGTCATGTTTTTGCCCTTGACCTCGTCTACCTCGCGGCGTAAGGTCCGCGACGCAATTTCGCATCCCTGAACAGGAGTCCTGCATTGGACAGTAGCCCCAGTCGCTTGCGACAGGCCCACTTGGCGAGCTAGTCCGGCAGTGTCCTGCCACTGTCTCGCCGTCATGGTGTGATGGTGGTTTTCTCCAGCCTTCCTGGCTGAAGCCTTCCTCTTTCCCTACCCTTTGTGGCCCTGCGCATTTTCTGGTTATTCAACCACGCCAACACGTGATGGCGTTCATGCGGGCCTGTGCCCGTGGAAGAGGTTTGCTATGGATTGGAAAGTCTTTCTGCTGCGCGTCAGCGTCGCCCTGCTGCTGGGCGCACTCATCGGCGCCGAGCGTCAACTGCGTCAACGCCTGACCGGCCTGCGCACCAATGCACTGGTCAGTACCGGTGCCTGTCTGTTCGTGCTGATGACCCAGGCAGTGCCGGGCATGGCCGCCAACGATGCCTCGCGCGTTGCTGCCTATGTGGTGTCGGGCATCGGCTTTCTGGGCGGCGGCGTGATCATGCGCGACGGCTTCAACGTGCGCGGCCTGAACACCGCCGCCACCCTCTGGTGCACGGCCGCCGTTGGCGTACTGTGCAGCCTTGGCCTGCTGCTGGAGGCCACCCTGGGCAGCCTGGCGGTGTTGTGCGCCAACATCCTGCTGCGTGATATCGCCCAGCGCCTGGACCGCCAGGACATCGTGCCGGCCACTGAAGTGGAACAACGCTTCGAGGTGCGCGTGGTGTGCCGCGCCGAGGACGAAATCCAGGTGCGCAGCCTGATGCTGCACAGCCTGGGCGACCCTGAGCTGCGCCTGCAGTCGCTGCACAGTGAGGACCTGCCCAACCCGGCGCGTCTTGAAGTACGCGCCGAGCTGCTTGGCAACCCGCAGGCGCCGGCGCAACTGGAGCGGCTGGTCAGCCGGGTAAGCCTGGAAAAGGGTGTAAGCTCGGTGCGCTGGCAGCTGCAGCCGCAGGTGGCGGCGGCAGACTGACGCGCACCCACCCGACGGCTTGCAGGACCGACTTGTGCTTATACGCCCTACCCTTACCCGTGACATCCCCAGGCTCGCCGAGGTCGAGCGATCAGCCGCTCAGGCTTTCGCCAGCCTGCCGGCGCTGGCCTGGCTGGCTGCAGGTGATGTGCTGGATATCACCACCCATCAGGCCTGCGTCGATGCCGGTGCAAGCTGGCTGGCCGAGGCTGACACCGGGCAAATTCTGGGTTTTGCGTGCGCAGGGTATGAGCAACAGGCATTGCACATTCATGAGATCTCCGTGCGCCGTGACGCGCAAGGGCAAGGTATCGGGCGCAAGCTGCTCGATCAGTTGGTCACGGTGGCCCGCGCATCAGGCGCCCGGGAACTGACCTTGACCACCTTTGCCGACGTGCCCTGGAATGCGCCGTTCTACAGACGCTATGGCTTCGAAACCCTTGACGAAGGCCCGCTGTGCGCGCGGCTGCGGCAGATTCTGGCCAGCGAAGCTGCCCACGGGCTCAAGGGCCGCTGCGCGATGCGCCTGCGTATCGACTGAGCTGCGCACCCTTGCTGTCATGACAGTTCAGGGGTCTACACCTGCCGCCACGCTATCCGCCAGGCAGTAACGGTCCCGGCCCTGCCGCTTGGCCTGATACAACGCCCCGTCCGCCGCCGCCATCAGGCGTTCGGCGGTGATCGTGTCGCGGGCCAGGTCGCCGATCGCAATCCCAGCGCTGAACGACACACGCCCCAGTGGGCTGCCGCCATGCTCGATCACATGCCGGCGCAGCAGCTGTTGCAGCGCCTGAACGACCAATTCGGCGCCCGGCCCATCAGTGTCGGGCATCAGCAGCGTGAACTCCTCGCCGCCGTAGCGCACCGCCAAGTCCGCCGGACGCCTCAATGCCTGTTGCAACAGCTCGGCGAAACGCTGCAGACACTCATCCCCGGCAAGGTGCCCATAACGGTCGTTGTAAGCCTTGAAGTAGTCCAGGTCGAGCATCACCAGCGCCACCGAGTGCCCCTGCCGGCGGGCCCGCCGTAGCTCCGGTGCGAGCACCGCATCCAGCCGCCGACGATTGCCAAGCCCGGTCAGGCTGTCGGTCAGCGCCAGTGAGCGCAAAGTCTGGTGCGCCTGGTGCAGCGCGCGCTCGATGACAATGCGCTCGCGCAGCTGGCGCAAGACCACCCCGCCAAACGCCGCCAACCCCACCAACAACAGCAGCAAGGCAGCCACCGACTTGATCGCATCGTGCCGCCACGGTGCCACGATGGACTCCCGGGAAAGCCCGGCTTCAACTACCAGCGGGTAACTCGACAAGGCACGGTAGGCATACAGCCGTGGCGTGCCATCCACTACCGCCACCGCCTCGGCCAGCCCTTCGTTGGCATAGGGCAAGTGGTTGCGAAAGATCTCGCTGTTGGCCAGTGTCCGCCCCACCATTCTGGACACGAACGGCCGCCGAACCAGAATGGTGCCGTCGCGCTTGGCCAGTACCAGCGCGCCACGCTCGTCGATCTTGAAATCGCCGTAGTAGCGCACGAACCAGTCCACTTTGATGGTGCCCAGCAATACCCCGGCAAAACGCCCATCGCCATACTCCAGGCGCCGGGAGATGGGGATGATCAGGTCGCCCGTGGAGCGGCTGCGCACCACCGAGCCGATGCGTACCTGATGGCCGGCATGGGTGCGGTGATAAACGAAATAGTCGCGGTCGGCATTGTTGGCATTGGGCGGTATGGCCGCCTGGTCGGTGACCAGCCAGTTGCCATCGGGGCCATACACGAACAACCCATGCAACTGCGGCATCAGCGCCTTCTGCTGGGCCAGCAAGGCATGCAGCCGCGGGCGGTCCATATGCTCGAAGCCGTCACCTTCCAGGCGTTCGGCCAAGGATGCGGTCACCACATCCACCTGGCGTATGGCGTCTTCGGCATGTTGGGCCGTGGCGCGGGCCAGGTTGGTCACCATGTTCTCGGCGTTGCTGAAGGCATGGCGGTAGTCGCGCCAGATGCGCCAGCCCTCCACCACCACGAAAGCCAACATCACCACCACCATGAACGTCAGGACCAGGCGGAACAGCCCCACGGCGCGGCCCTCGCTGGTTACCGCGAGGTGCCCTTCATCATCCTGTTGCCTGGCTGCGCACATTCTATTCCCTTGCGATCCCGCGTTCGCCGCTTATGACTATAGTTCAGCGCCGCTTGCGTGAAGCCAGTTCGATCCACACCGGGGCATGGTCGCTGGCCTTGGGTTCGTTGCGCACCCAGGCATCTACCCCGGCGGCCTTGAGGTAAGGCGCAAGTTCCGGGTTGAGCAGCAGATGGTCGATACGCAACCCGGCATTACGCTGCCAGTGGTTACGGAAGTAGTCCCAGAAGGTATAGACCCGCTCGTCCGGGTGCAAATGGCGTAGCGCATCGGTCCAGCCCTGGCTTAGCAAGCGCTGGTAGCAGGCTCGGGACTCAGGCTGCAGCAGCGCGTCCTTGAGCCAGGAGCGCGGGTTATAGATGTCGAAATCGGTGGGCACGACGTTGAAATCGCCCGCCAGCAACACCGGGTGCTCACTCGCGCGCAAGCGGGCTGCATGTTCGATCAGGCATTCGAACCAGCGCAGCTTGTAGTCGAACTTTGGCCCGGGTTGCGGGTTGCCGTTGGGCAGGTACAGGCAGCCGATGACCAGCCCTTGCACGGCGGCCTCCAGGTAGCGGCTCTGCTCATCCGCCTCCATGCCTGGGAGGCCGCGCCGCACCTCCAGCGGCTCGCTGCCACGGGCGAGAATGGCAACGCCGTTCCACGAAGGTTGCCCCTGATACAAACAGCCGTACCCCACGGCTTCGAGCGCGTCGCGGGGGAACTGCTGATCGGGCGCTTTCAGCTCCTGCAGGCAGGCGATGTCAGGCTTTTCTCGCTCCAGCCAGGCAATCAAAGCCGGTAGCCGACTGCGAATACCGTTGATATTGAAGGTGGCGATCTTCAGCGCTTTCATGCGTCCGGGTCTTCCACATGCGCCCGCACCGCATCTGCGAGCGCGTTGATGTGCGCCTGGTCGGCCATCGCCTTGAGTTGCAGCCAGTCATCCCAGTCGATGGCGCCATCGTCGCGCAGGGCTTCGGCCGTGCGCACCAGCTCATGATGGTAGGCGTCCGGCGACTCGCGCCGGTAACTGACATCGTCATACTGGGCGTACCAGGCCTCAAGCTCGGGGATGCTGCGGTCAATGCTCATGTGCGTGGCTCCTCGCTGCCTGCTTTGAATGTGTGAGCCCTGCCCTCGCTCAACGTTCAACCTTGCTGGCGAGGTAAGCGCCAGTCGGGAAAAACTTTAAACCTTTAGCGCCTGCGCATGCTCAACCGTACGCGACACTGAAGTCGCGCCAACGGTTAAGGAGTGAAGCATGAGCAGTCTGTTCATCAAGCGCGTGGGGCTATCCATGGCGCTGGGCCTGGCGTCGGTGCATGCAATGGCAGCGAGTTCCGATGATTTCGTCGACGCGGCGACCGAAGCGGGCATCGCCGAAGTGGTAACGGGCAACCTGGCCAAGGAGAAAAGCCAGAATGCCGACATCAAAGCGTTCGCCCAGCAGATGGTCACCGACCATACCCAGGCCAACCAGAAACTCGGCGACATTGCCCGCAAGCTGGACATTTCGGTGCCCGATGAGGCGGCACTGACCGACAAGGTCAAGAAGATGATCCTGGAATGGCGTGAAGAATCCTTCGACAAGTCCTACATCAACAACCAGGTCGACGCCCATGAAAAGGCCGTCGAACTGTTCAAGAAAGAAGCCGCATCGTCCGACAAGGCTGAGCTGAAGGCATTCGCCAGCGACACACTGCCTAAACTCGAACAGCACCTGGAGCATGCCAAGGCGCTTCAGGCCAAACACGGCAAGTGAGGCCAGACATGACTAATGATGCATTGCGCGCTGAAGTGTTGACCCGTCTGCTGCACGCCCACCCTGAGGGGCTGGGCAAGGAAGTGCTGGACAACTACCGGGGTGAAAAAGTGGTAGCCGGCATGCTCAAGACGCTTCAGGACGACGGATTGATTCACGACGGCAGCGTCGCTGTCGATGGCAACCACCAGGTCAGCCTGCACTACCCGATCAAGCTGTCCGCTTCGGGCGTGGAAGCCGCCAAGCAATCGCAAGGCTAACCACGGTGAATGCGGGGCCGCTCGGCGGCCCCGTAGTTCACTGGTCTTTCTCGACGTCCCGGGGCGCGATGGCCGGGCCTTGCGGGTCTACCTGAGGGTCTTCCAGGTCTGGCGAGTCGGGGTCAAAACCCAAGTCTTCCTTTTTATCCGCGTGATCGGACGAGTGAGGCCCCTTCTCTGGGGTTTGCTTTGGTCCTGGCGTATGCATGGCACTGTCTCCTGTGAAGGTCTACGGAAGAAAGCACCCGCCCGAGGAAGTTTGATTTAGCTAAGGCTATTTGGCTTGGGTGTGTTCGCTCAATTGCGTGTGGCAGGCCTTCAGCGCCTCATCGCGCTCCAGTAGCTCAGCCTCCAGATGCTGCACCTGGCGCCCCTGTTCGGCGTGCAGCTCGCGCTTGGCGTCAAGCAACTGCGTTTGCACGTCCAGTTGCCGGCGCATCTCCTCACTGGCGCCTTGGGCCTGGGCCAGGATCGTGCGCAAGCCCTGGATCTGCGCGTCACGCTGCTCCAGCAGTTCGTCACGCGCCTTACGGTCGCTGCTGGCCTGCCGGTGTTCGCCCAACAAGCGCTCGTTATCGCGGTGCAGTCTGGTCAGTTCATCCTGCTTGATGATCATGCCCTGCTGCAGTTGGCGTATTTCTACTTGCAGTTGCTGCAGCTGCGCCTCGTGGCGGCGTTGTTCCTGCTCGCGCTGCTCACGGCTAGCGCTGCGGTAATGCTCCAGCGCATCGCGGGCGTGGCGATGCTTGTCTTCCAGTGAGCGCACCTGCTCTTCCTTGTCGCCCAGGCGCACCTGCAACTCGCCCAATGCCTGGTTGAGGCTGGCGCTGCGCAGTTGTTCGGCCTGCAAAGTGCTCTGGGTCGAAAGCAGTTTTTCCGACTCGGCAGCCAGTGCGGCGGCCTGTATCTGCTGTTGCTGGTGGCCCGCAGCCAGGGCCTGCTGGGCCAGCTGCAACTGCCCTTCAAGCTGCTCGCGCTGCTGGGTGAAAACAGCTTCGGCCTCTTCGATGCGCGCGTCCGCTTCTTCCTGCAGTTGGCTGGCCAATTGCCCGACAAAGCGCCCAAGCGTCTCGCTCAACCCTACGGGCCCTGCCTTAGCCACGGCCTGCTTCTCGTTGAGCTCTTTCAGGTAGCGGTGAATGGTGCTTTTCGAGCCCGTATTCCCCAGCTCGATGCGTACTGCATCGATGCTGGGGTTCTCGCCACGGGCGATCAGAGCCTGACGCGCCTGCTGCACTACCACCTTGTTGATACCGCCCCGGGCCATGCTTGCTCCTACGATTTTGTACCATGGTACGTAACATGTAATTACATGCCAATTTTGGCTGCGCGGCGAGGATATTTCAAGTGCTAAATCACATGGAATAATCACGGCTTATCGCATGTGAGGCGCTAGAAATGACAATTTCGAGTGGGAAACGCGTACGGCAGTCGTCGAGTAGCGTCACGCAGAATGCAAAACGCCCCGCCAGGCCAAAGCCTGCGGGGCGTTCGATTGAAGCCTGTAGCGGGGTCAGGCCAAGCGTTCGACCTGCGAAGGCGTACGCCGCATCAGCACCTTGCCATTGCGCACCGACACCAGCGCGTACCCTTGGCTGCGGACCATCTCGTAATCATCCGGCGCCGACAGCAACAGCAAGTTCGCTGGCCGCCCGACCTCGATGCCATAGCGATCCCCCAGGTTGAGCGTACGTGCACTGTTGTCGGTGATCAGGTCCAGGCAGCGCTGCAGGTCTTCATAGCCGAGCATGTGGCAGATGTGCAGCCCGGCCTCGAGGATGCGCAGGATGTTGCCATTGCCCAGCGGGTACCACGGGTCAACGATGGAGTCCTGGCCAAAACACACGTTCATGCCCGCCCGGTCGATTTCCGCCACGCGCGTTACCCCGCGGCGCTTGGGGTAGCTGTCGAAGCGCCCTTGCAGGTGAATGCTCTCGGTCGGGCACGACACAAAGTTGATGCCCGACATCTTGAGCAAACGGAACAGCTTGTAGCAGTAGGCGTTGTCGTAAGAGCCCATCGCCACAGTGTGGCTGGCCGTGACCCGGGCGCCCATGCCCCGCACGCGGGCCTCCTCGGCCAGCACTTCGAGGAAGCGCGACTGCGGGTCGTCGGTTTCGTCGCAGTGCACATCCACCAGGCAGCCGGTGCGCTCGGCCAGGTCCATCAGGAATTTGACCGACGACACGCCCTGGTCGCGGGTGTTCTCGAAATGCGGAATACCGCCGACCACATCGGCGCCGATGGCGACTGCTTCGGTCATCAGTGCCCGGCCGTTGGCGTACGACTCGATACCCTCCTGGGGGAAGGCGACGATTTGCAGGTCGACCAGGTGGCGCACCTCTTCACGCACTTCGACCATGGCCTTGAGCGCAGTGAGATTGGGGTCGGTGACATCGACATGGGTGCGTACGTGCTGAATGCCGTGGTCGACCAGCATGCCGATGGTCTTGGTGGCGCGGGTCTTGATGTCTTCGTGGGTGGTGATTTCCTTGCGTTCGGCCCAGCGCTCGATGCCTTCGAACAAGGTGCCACTCATGTTCCACTTCGGCTGGCCGGCAGTGAGGGTGGCGTCGAGGTGGATGTGCGGCTCGACGAAGGGGGCTACCACCAGGTTCTGCCCGGCATCCAGGTCATCGCTGGCCCCTGGTGCCACCGTACCGCTCTGGGGCTGGATGCTGGCGATGCGGTCGCCGTTCAGTTCGATGCGAAACAAGCCAGCCTTGCCCCGCAGGCGTGCGTTGATGATGTTCATGGCGTTACTCCTTGCCTTGGGCTTCGGTCATGCGCCAAACCAGCATGGCCACCGAAGCGTTCATACGAAAAAGCGGATCGTCCAGGGACTGGCCACTCAGTTGTTCGATGCGTTGAATGCGTTGGTTGATGGTATTACGGTGCAGCCCCAAGCGCTGGGCGGCCTTCAGCCCATTGCCATTCTCCTTGAGCAGGGCGTCGAGGGTATGCACCAGGGTATTGGGATGCTTGCGGCCCGGCGCGATCAACGGCCCAAGTGTCTGGGCGACGAAATCGTCGATCAACGAGCGATCGACGATACCTTGCAGCAGGCGCAGTACACCCAGTTCGCTGAAGTCGCAAAAGCCGTTGGCCGGGCGCAGGTTTTGCGCCACCTCCAAGGCCTGACGCGCCTCGTTGAGTGCATGGCGGTAGTGGGCACACTCCTCGGCACGGCTCGACAGGCCCATGTACAGGCCCAACTCCCCGGCCACAGCGACCAATTGCCGGTGCAGCGCGGCCAGCGTGGCTGGCAGGCCGGCAGCGTCCGGCAGCAACAGCACGAACAGGTCACCCGGCAAGTGCGCGGTCACGGTGCCCGGCCTGCCACGGCACCACGCTTCCAACTGGTCTTCCAGGGCCTGGCGAACGCCTTGCCACACCCGCTCGCCCTGGGCCAGCCCATGGCGCTCGAACAAGCCATCGACGCCCGACAAGCGCAGCGCCAGCAGGCGCCGCGGCTCGTCAAGCGCCAGTGCCAGGTGGGCTGCACGCTGCCGGGCGATCGCCAGGCTTGGATAGTCACCGGTCAACAGCTGGCCCAGGATATCGTTGCGCGAACGCCGCACCTGGGCCATCTGTACCAGCGCCGTCCCGATCAGGTGGGTGACCACCACCATCTTCAGCGCATAGGGCTGCTCGATCAACGGCAAGCCCAGTTGTTCGGCGCGCGTGAGCACGTTGGCCGGGATACCCTGGATGTACGTACCACCGGTAAGGATAACCAGGCCCGCGATGCCCACGGCCTCGCCGTCCTCCACCAGGCTCAGCAGGTTGGCCTCGCCACGGGGGTGGTTGATGCCCGTAACGAACACCAGCTCGCCGCCCATCACCCACTCGGCGATGCCTTCGTTCTCGGCTACATAAGGCCAGCGCACCCGCCGCTGCAGGTTGCGCGCGCCAGCACGCACGGTCATCTCCTCCAAGCCGGGCAGGTGCAGAATTTCATCCAGTGCCAGACTCACGGCTCGACACCCGCCTCGCCTACCACCCGGCGCCGCCCGCTCAGTTCATGCATGAGGATGTAACACAGCGCCGAAGCAGCGATGCCCACCAGCGGCGCGACCCAGGGCGAGGCATACGCCAATACCGCACCTACGGCATAAGCAAAAAGCCCCACCCGGTTGTAACGCGGCAGGCCCGTGGCGCCCAGTGCCGGGTACCGGCCGCGGTGGCGGTACCAGAAGTCGGCCATGATTACACCGCCCACCGGCGGAATCACCGACCCCAGCAGCACCAGGAACGGGATCAGCATTTCGTACATGCCGCCGATGGCCAGCATGATCCCCACCCCGGCCGCGACCAGTGTCGCGGTGCGCCGGCGCTCGCTGCGCAGCAGGTGGCAGGCCGCTGCCGATACGTTGTAGAGGGTCGGGCCCTGAATCGTCCACAGGTTCAGGCACAACATCACCACGGCCGCGAATGACAGGCCTTGCAGCATCATCACCTCGACGATGTCGGCCTGCTGATACACCATCGCGCACCAGGCCCCGGCCACCACCATCAGGCCATTGCCCAGCAGAAACGCAACGATGCTGGCCACCACCGCCACCCGCCCGCTGCGCGCCAGGCGCGTCCAGTTGGTGGCCTGGGTGGCGCCACTGGCGAAGGTGCCGAATACCATGGTCACGGCCGCCGAGAAAGTCATGGTTTCGTGCGGCACCACCGCGGCCAGGCCGGCAAAACCACCGGCATCGCGGGTGGCGATGTACATCGACACCAGCAGCAGCGCGAACATCAATGGCACCGAAACCCGTGATAGCAAGTCCAGGCCTTTGAAACCGATGATGGCCGTGATACTGAAGCCCAAGCCGAACAGCACCATCAAGGGCACGGCAAAGCCCCCTGCCAGTCCCAACAGCTTGACCAGCACGATTGCCACGGTGGCCGTGCCCCAGGCATACCAGCCGAGCTCAGCGAAACCCAACAGAAAATCCGAAAGCCGGCTGCCCGCCTCACCAAAGCAGAAGCGGCCCATCAGCACGGTGTTGAGCCCGCTGCGTGACGCGATGAACGCCAAGGTGGCGGCATACAAAGCCAATAACGTGTTGCCGACCGTGGCCACCCACAGCATGTCGGCAAAGTTGAAGGCCATGCCCAGCTTGCCACCGGCGAACATCGTACCGGTGAAGAATGTGAAGCTGAACAGCACCATGGCAATGGGCAACAGGCCCTTGCGGGAAGCGCGCGGGGCTTCGCAAAGCGGGAATTCGGTAGGTGAGCTCATTGCACGGGGCTCCGGGTGGTAGTTGGAGCAGGTAGAGCAATATGCGGGCCGCTTTCACAGCAGGTGGCAACCCTCGAAATGGGTGGCGAACGGCACAGCATAAGATGTGCACTGTGCCTATTAAAGCAGGGTGCATCCGAACAGGGTGTGTGCTTGATGCCTTGATTTGATGCAGCTACGCACCAAAGGTGAACAATACTGGGTAGTTTTTACCCAGCCCGGCGGCGTTGCCCAGGCGGCCTCATACAGCCCAGTAAAATCAGTTACTTAGGCTTTTTTTGATTACAATGCGTGCCCGTCTCTTAAATCTGCTTTCCCCCATGAAAAAACTGCTCTACGCCGTATCCCTGCTTCTCGCCGTCAACCTCCCCGCCTTCGCCAACCCGCCTTCGACCTTCACCGAAGCCAAGGTCGTCGCCAAACAGAAGATCTACCTGGACCAGGCAAGCAGAGCCATGGGCGACCTGTATTGCGGTTGCAAATGGACCTGGGTGGGCAAGTCGGGTGGGCGCATCGACGCCGCCTCCTGCGGATACGAGACCCGCAAGCAGCAAAACCGCGCCGAGCGTACCGAGTGGGAACACATCGTGCCCGCCTATACCTTCGGTAATCAGCGCCAGTGCTGGAAGAACGGCGGTCGCGAGCATTGTGTCGATGACGACCCGGTCTTCCGCGCCATGGAAGCCGACCTGTTCAACCTGTACCCGGCCGTGGGCGAGGTCAACGGTGACCGCAGCAACTTCAACTACGGCATGGTTGCCGGCAACGCCGGCCAATATGGCCAGTGCCCGACCAAGGTCGATTTCGTGCAGCGTGCTGCCGAACCCCGTGACGAAGTCAAAGGCCTGGTTGCCCGCACTACGTTCTACATGTTCGACCGCTACAAGCTGAGCATGTCGCGCCAGCAGCAACAACTGCTGATGGCCTGGGACAAGCAGCACCCCGTCTCGGCCTGGGAGCAGGAGCGCAACCGGCGCATCGCCGCCATCATGGGGCATGCCAACCCGTTCGTGACCGGCGAGCGCAAATGGACAGCCGACTACAAGCCCGTTGGCAGCGGCGTTGTGCAAGCCCTGCCGGCCAAGCCCGCCAAGGACGCGGCCAAGCCCAGCCTGGCCAGCAGCGCAGCGACCGGCGCAGTGCTCGGCAACCGCAACAGCCATGTCTATCACCTGGCCAATGGTTGCCCGGGTTACGCCCAGGTGGCCTCGAAGAACCAGGTGATGTTCGGCTCCGAAGGCGAGGCGCAGGCTGCGGGCTACCGCAAGGCTGGTAACTGCCGGTAACGGCCGCGCCCCGTCGGGTCAGCGCCTGGGCGTTTCGTTCACCAGGTTCGCCGGGCGTTCACCGGCCAGCGCGCTGAGCAGGTTGTCTACGGCGCAGCGCGCCATGGCCTCGCGGGTATCGTGCGTCGCCGAGCCGATATGCGGGGTCGCCACCACGTTGTCCAGTTGCAACAGGGGCGAATCGTTCGGCAAGGGTTCCTGAACGAACACGTCCAGGCCCGCGCCACGGATGCGCTTTTCACGCAAGGCCGCGATCAGCGCGGCTTCGTCCACCACCCGCCCCCGTGCAATGTTCACCAGAAACGCATGCGGCTTCATCAGTGCCAACTCGCGGGTGCCGATCAGGCCCTCGGTGCTGGTACTCAGCGGTACAGTCAGGCACACGAAATCCGCGTGTTGCAACAGATCGTCCAGGCTGCAATGGCGCGCGTCGTAAAGCGCCTCCACCTCTGGCTTGGGGCGTGGGCTGTGGTAGAGCACGCGCATCCCGAAGCCGGCCGCACCGCGCCGCGCCAGCGCTTGGCCTATGCGCCCCATGCCGACGATGCCTAAGGTCTTGCCATGCACGTCGCTGCCAAAATGCGCCGGCCCGAGGCTGGCCTGCCACTGGCCGTCACGCACCCAGCCCGCCAGCTCCACCACCCGACGCGCACTGGCCAGGATCAGGGCAAAGCCAGTGTCGGCCGTGGTTTCGGTGAGTACGTCTGGGGTGTTGGTCAGCATGATGCCACGTCGGGTCAGGTCGGCAATGTCGTAGTTGTCGACCCCCACCGACACACTGGCGATCACCTTCAATTGCGGGGCGAGGTCGAGCAGGCTGCTGTCCAGGCGCAGGCTCGCGCCCAGCAGCCCCTGAGCGCCGGGCAAGGCATCACGCAGGCGGGCCAGGCCGTCCGGCCGCGTGGTGTCCACCCAGGTCACTTCAACCTGTTGTTGCAGGCGCGCCATGAGGTCGTCAGACAGGCGTTTGTACAGCACGATTCGCTTTTTCATACCAGGGTTTCCTGTTGGCTCATCGCCAGGTGGGAGCCGCCCCGTTTGGCACGGCCAGGCGTTTGGGTTGTTTTCAGCGCTGCCGTGAGCGCGACGGCGGTCAGCAACGCGCCGCACATAAACAGATAAGAGGCGCCCGGCCCGCCGGTGGCGCCATTGAGGTAACCCACCAGCCAAGAGCCGCCGAAGGAACCCAGCGCGCCCATGCTGTTGATCAGCGCCATGGCGCCACCGGCAACGTTGCTGGGGAGGATTTCCGGGACAATCGCGAAGAACGGGCCATAGGGCGCGTACATGCAGGCCCCGGCGATCACCAGCAGTGCGTAGGACCACCAGAAATGCTCGCTGCCCAAGGCATACGAGCCATAGAAGGCCAGCGCCGCGATCAGCAAGGGTGGCCAGACGAAACGCTTGCGCTTCTGCAAGCGGTCCGAAGCCCAGGACACCCCGACCATGGCCAACACCGCTGCCAGATACGGCACCGACGACAGCCAGCCCGCCTGCACGATGTCGACGTTCGCCGCCTGCTTCAGAATCGAGGGCAGCCAGAGCACGAAGCCATAAACCCCGATGCTCCAGCAGAAGTACTGCATCGACAGGATGATCACCTGCGGCGAACGGAACGCCTCGCGGTAGTTTTTCACAGGCTTTATGCCCTGCTGTTCCGCTGCCAGGGCTTGCTCCAGGCTGGCCTTTTCCTGCGCGCTCAACCAGTTGACCTGGGCTGGGCGGTCATCCACCAGGCGCCACCAGAAGAACGCCCAGATCACGGCCGGCAGGCCTTCGATGATGAACATCCAACGCCAGTCGTAGTGTTTGATGAGGTAGCCCGACACCACCGACATCCACAGGATGGTCACCGGGTTGCCGAGCATCAGGAAGGTGTTGGCCCGCGAGCGTTCGGCGCGGGTGAACCAGTGGCAGAGGTACACCAGCATCGCCGGCATTACTGCGGCTTCCACCACTCCGAGCAGGAAGCGGATGCCGATCAGCATGTACACATTGCTGATCATGCCCGTCAGGGTAGCCAGGCCACCCCAGAGGATCAGGCTGACGAAGATCAGCTTCTTCACGCTGCGTTTTTCGGCGTAGATGGCGCCGGGTACCTGGAAGAAGAAGTAACCGAGGAAGAACAGCGCCCCCAGCAGCGACGACAGCACCGGGGTGATCTTCAGGTCGTCGGCCATGCCGGAAGCGGCGGCGAACCCATAGTTTGCGCGGTCGAGGTACGCCAGGCTGTAGGTGACGAACACGATCGGGATGATGTACCACCAGCGGCGGCGCGCGAGACTTGTCGTTTGCATGATGTGTGCTCCTGAGCTTTTTGTTTTTGTTGCAACAGGTACCAAGGGTTCGGGATCAGGCCGTCAGGCGCGCCTGCGCAGGTCGTGCTCCTCCAGTTCGCGGCGCAGCGGCAAGCCTTCCATATCGCCGCGCGACTGCACGGCGCGGCTGCCACACCAGTTGCCGCGTGCCACCGCCTGCGGCAGTTCGCGGCCTTCGAGCAAGGCACTGAGTACACCGACGGCAAAGGCGTCACCGGCGCCGACGGTGTCCACCACCTTGGCCACCGGCACCGCAGCCACCTGGCCCTCGCATCTGCCGGTGCGAAAATAGGCGCCCTCATCACCCAGTTTGATCACCACCAGCTCCACCCCTTTGTCGAGGTAGAACGCGGCGATGTCCGCCGGGGTGTGCTGGCCAGTCAGCAGGCGCCCCTCCTCCAGGCCGGGCAGCACCCAGTCGGCCTTGACAGCCAGGGCGTTGATCTCGCGGACCATGCACGTGCGGTCTGGCCACAGCGAGGGGCGCAGGTTGGGGTCGAACGAAATGCTGCGCCCGGCCGCGCGCATGGCGTCCACCAGCGTGTGGGACAACGCCCTGCATCCGGTCGAAAGCGCCAAGGGGATGCCGGTGGCGTGCAGATGCCGGGCCTGCAGCCAATGCGGGCGGACCTGGGTCGGCGATAGCAGGCTGGCAGCGGAGTGGCCGCGGAAGTACTCCACGGCGGGGTCGCTGCCATCCTCGCAGCGGGCCTTGAGCTGAAAGCCGGTGGGGTGTTTGCAGTCGACTTCGACATCAGTGCAGTCCAGCCCTTCGCGGCGCAGGCTGTCGAGAACGAAGCGGCCTAGCGAGTCGTCGCCAACGCGGCTCAGCCAGCGGACCTTGAAGCCGAGGCGCGACAGGCCGATCGCCACGTTGCTGTCGGCACCAGCGATACGCTTGCCGAACTGCCCGACCTGCGCCAGGTCGCCGGTCTGCTCGGCCACGAACATGGCCATGGTCTCGCCAAAGCACAGCACGTCATGCTCATGCATGGCTCACCTCCTCGCCCAGTTTGGACAGGGCGGCGACCTGAGCACGGGTCAATGTCAGCAAATCGTCGCTGACCAAGGGGTATTCCACCGCACGCACCACACCGGGCGTGAACTCGCCCAGCAAGGCCTCCCAGGCCAGCAGGTCTTCAACTTGCGGGGGCACTGCGGCCAGCCGGCCGTCAGGCTTGCGTTCGACCGCCTTGCAGTGCACATAACGCACCCAGCGCCCAAGCGTGCGGGCCGCTTGCTGCGCCGATTGCGCTTGCCATTGCCAGTTACCGATGTCGAAGGTCATGCCCAGCGCCAGGCCAAGGTCGTCGGCGCGCTGGAAGAACCGGCGCATCGGCTCGATGCGCCCGCCCTGCTCGGTCTGGTCGTTTTCGACCAACAACACAGGGCCGTCGTGAGGTAACAACGTTGCCAACGCCCCCACATCGCAGCGGTCGTTGTAGTGCCCCAGGGACACCTTCAACGCCACCGCGCCTAGTGCGCGCGCCAACGCCAGTTTCTGTGTCAGCCGGGCATCGGGCAGGCCTTGCTCGGTCCACAGTTCAAGGGGTGTCGAGTATAGGCATTCGAGCTTTGACGCGGCGATGGCGTTGGCCAGCGCGGCGGTGTCCGGCGCACTGTCGAACAGCTCTTCGCGCAATTCGACACGGGCAACGCCTGCGGCGGCCAGCAAGCCCAGAAAGTGCGCCTGGCCGCGCTGGCGTACCAAGGTGGCGCCGTAGCTGGAAAGACTGATGGAAACGGGGTTCGAGCGCATTGTTATTGTCCTTATGAAACCGGTTTCATTTTTCAGCACGGCCTAACCGCCACGTGCCTGTGGTTCATTCGCGTGAATGTGTTGAGCCTCGGATGATCAGGTCGGCTTTGAAGTCGATACGTCGGGGTGCCGCGCTTTCACCGCGCAGGCGGTCGAGCAGGCAGTTGAAGGCGGCCACGCCGATTCGCTCAGTGGGCTGGGCCAATGCGGTGATGCCGCTACCGACCAAGGGGTACCAGTCCAGTTCGTCGAGGGCGATCAGGCCGACGTCCTCGAACAAGCTGCAACCCGAGTCGTGCAGGGCGCGGGTAACGGCCAGCGTGGCCACGCCGTTGCAGGTGAAGATGGCCTGCGGGCCATGGCCGCTGGCCGCAAGAAACGAAGCCAGGCCGGCTCCCAGGCCTGGGGTGACTTCCAGCACCTGGTGGCGCATCCCTGAACGCCGGCTGATGGACGCACCGAACGCCTGCACCCGCTCAACACGCGAGCTGGTGCCGTCGAGGGGTTCGGTGACTGCCAGAATGTCGCGATAGCCCTGCGCCTGCAGGTGGTCCAGGGCTTGTTCGACGGCATCGGCATTGTCCAGCCCGACCAGGTCGACCTTGAGTTCAGGTAATTGACGGTCGACAAGGACCATGGGGATTTCGCGCTGCAGGTTGAGCAGTTCGCCGGGATGATGGCCGAGGGTGTTCACGATCAACCCCTCGACGTTGTAAGACTGCAGGGCCACCAGGTGATGGCGCTCCTGCTCGTCGTCGCGGTTGGTGTTGCACACCACCAGGCTGTAGCCGTGCTGGCGGCAGGCGGTTTCGACGGCATGCATCACCGCCACCGAATAAGGGTTGAGGATGTCCGCCACCAACATGCCGATCAGCCGGGTCTGCCCGCGCTTCAGGCCCCTGGCCATCTGGTTGGGGCGATAGCCAAGGCGCTCGATGACCTCTGCCAGGCGCTTGGCGGTGGCCTCGGCCAGCAACTGGCGATCACCCCCGATGTAGCGCGAGACGGTGGCTTTGGATACGCCGGCGACACGGGCTACTTCGCTGATGGTCACCCGCTCACGGGTATTGGCAAGCATGTCGGTCATCGGTGTCCCTTGTGGTTATTGTCGGTGACGGTATGAAACCGGTTTCAATACATCAAAACCGGCGCATTTAGTCACCTACCGTTCGTCGGGATTTACCTTGACCAAAGCGCAAGGGCGCAGAGCGCCCCCTGAGGGTTAATGGGTTGTCACCTGCCCAAGGTCATCCCCCGACGTATGCTTCATGTCATCGGTCCGCAACTTGGCGACCTCGCCCGCCTTCACCGCCCCACCTTGGTTCCCCCAGCTGGTGCGTATGAAACTGACCACATCCGCCACTTCCTGGTCACTCAACCGCCAACCGAACGCCGGCATGGTCAAGTTCGACGGGGCCGTGTGTGTGGCAGGCACCGTGCCGCCGGCCAGTACCACATGGATCAGCGAGGTCGCATCGGCCGTCTGCAGCACCGGGTTGCCGGCCAACGCCGGGAATACCCGGGTATAGCCGTGCCCATCGGTACGGTGGCAGGCCGCGCAGTTGTCGATGTACACCGACGCGCCGGGCTTGCTGTCATCGCCGTTCCAAAGCGCTTGTGCGACCTGCTTGTCATACACATGCGGCTTGTCGTCAGGATTGCTCGCGGGCAACGTCTTGAGGTAACGGGCAATGGCGGTGAGGTCTGCGTCGCTCATGTACTGCATGCTGTGCTCGACCACATCGCTCATGCCGCCGAACACGGCGCTGCGCTCGCTTCGGCCAGTCTTGAGGAACTGCACCAGTTGCGCTTCGCTCCAGTTGCCCAGGCCATCCTTGTGGTCGCCGCGAAGGCTCTTGGCGATCCAGCCCTCAAGCGGGGCGCTACCTGCCAGAAACTGCTCGCCATCCTGCGGGCTCAGCGCCTTTTCCTGCATGGTCAAGGCGCGCGGGGTATGGCAGGCGCCGCAGTGGCCAAGCCCCTCGACCAGGTAGGCGCCGCGATTGACCACCGGGTCGGCAGCCGCCGAGGCCTGCCAGGCTTTAACTTCTGGGGCGAACAACCCGCGCCAGATCGCCAACGGCCAACGCATGCTCAACGGCCATGGAATATCCGTCGCCTTATTGGGCTGGGCAACCGGCTCGACGCCCTGCATGAAGTAGGCATACAGCGCACGCATGTCGTCATCGCTGACGCGCGCATACGAGGGGTACGGCATGGCGGGGTACAAGGTGCTGCCGTCCTTGCCAACGCCATGGCGCACGGCCTGGTCAAAGTCTTCAAAACTGTAATTGCCGATACCGCTGGCGTCAGCCGTGATATTGGTCGAGTACACTGTGCCGATGGGGGTTTCCATGGGCAGCCCGCCTGCGAACGGCTTGCCGCCTTTGGCCGTGTGGCAGGCCACGCAGTCACCTGCGCGCGCCAGGTATTCGCCCTGCTTGATCAGCGTATTGTCGGCATGAGCCGTCAGGCTTGCAGCGCACAGGGCCGTTGCGATCAACATTGTCTTCATGCTCATCGCTCCTCAAGCCTGAACCAGTGGGCCAGGGTTTTTCAGGTACTGCTCGCGGATCGCGCGGGCAGACCAATACGTCAGGGCCGCCACCAGCCCGGTCGGGTTGTAACCCAACCCCTGCGGGAACGCAGACGCCCCCGGGACGAAGACGTTGGGCACGTCCCAGCTCTGCAGGTAACGGTTCAGTGCGCTGGTCTTGGGGTCGGTGCCCATGATCGCGCCGCCGTTGAGGTGAGTGGTCTGGTAGCTGGCGGTGTTGAAGTGTTCCTTGACCTTTTTGCCCAGCACGGCAATGGACTTGGGGTTCATCGCCTGGGCGACCTTGCTGAGTTTGTCGACCATGAACTGGTTCATCTTGATGTCGTTTTCCTGCCAGTCGAAGGTCATGCGCAGCAACGGTTGGCCGAAGGCATCGCGGTAAGTTGGGTCCAGGTCCAGGTAGTTGCCCCGGTACGACTGGTGCGCGCCATGTGCGTCCATCGACACCTGGTGGGTGTAGTAGTCGGCGGTGGCCTTTTTCCAGGCGCTGCCCCAGGCGGGCGTGCCGGGCGGGTTGGCGATGCCGGCGATCGGGCGGCTGCCGGCCTGGTTCACCCACATGGGCGAGCCGCCGACGAAACCATATGGCCCGTGGTCGAAGTTATCTGCGTTGAAGTCATCGATCGCAATGCCGTTGCCACCGGCGCCGATGAAGTTGTTGGTGTAGGTGTCCTTGTCGAAGAACGCCTTGACCGTGCCCATGTTCTGGTAGGCGAAGTTGCGCCCGACCACGCCTTCGTTCTTGACCGGGTCGTACGGTTTGCCGATGCCCGATAGCAGCATCAGGCGCACGTTGTTGAACTGGAAGGCCGCGAGGATGACCAGGTCCGCCGGCTGCTCCACTTCCCGCCCTTGCGCGTCGATGTAGGTCACGCCGGTGGCGTTGCGTTTGCTGTCGTCCAGGTTCACCCGCAACACATGGGCGTTGGCGCGCAGCTCGAAATTCGGTACCTGGCGCAGCGCCGGCAGAATGTTCACGTTGGGCGAGGCCTTGGAGTACATGTAGCAGACGTAGCCACTGCAGAAACCGCAGAAATTGCACGGCCCCATCTGCGCCCCGTAGGGGTTGGTGTAGGGCCCGGAGGTATTGGCCGAAGGCAGGTTGTACGGTTTGTAGCCCAGGCTGGTCGCGGCCCTTTCAAACAGTTTTGCCGACACCACGTTCTTCTGTGCGGGCAGCGGGAACGGGCTGGAGCGATCAGCGGCATAGGGGTTGCCGCCCTTCCCCGCGCCGACCACCGTACCGTTGACGGTCCAGGCCTGGCCCGAGGTGCCGAAGACCTTCTCGGCAAAGTCGAAGTACGGCTCAAGCTCCTGATACGTGACGCCGAAGTCCTGAATGGTCATGTCTTCGGGGATGAACGCCTTGCCGTAGCGCTCTTCGTAGTGGCTGCGCATGCGCAGTTCGATCGGGTCTACCCGAAAATGCACACCAGACCAGTGCAGGCCCGCGCCACCTACGCCCTTGCCTGGCAAGAACGCGCCCAGCTGGCGGTTGGGCAACGCGACATCGTTGACGCTGTGGCGGATGGTGACGGTCTCTTTCGACACATCGACGAACAGCTTCTTGCGCACGCTGTAGGTGAGTTCATCGATCACCTGCGGGTAGCTGCCCTCGGGGTAGGTATCCTGCATCGGGCCACGTTCCAGAGCAACGACCTGCAGCCCTGCTTCGGTAAGCTCCTTGGCCATGATCGCGCCGGCCCAGCCGAAACCGACGATCACAGCATCAACTTTCTTCAACACATTCGCCATGGTTCAGGCCCTCTCGCCGCGGATGGACACCGCCGGAAACGGGTACGGCTCATTGCGCTCGACCCAGTCCATGAAGTCGGCCCGAGCACCGGGGAAACCGATCTGGGTCCAGCCCACCATGCCTTTGTTGCCACCGTGAACCGGGTCGCAGAAGAACCCTTCGCGGGTGTTCTGCACCAGCAAGCTGAAAAACAGCTTGGCCGGAAGCGCGTCGAAAACCAGCTCACCGGCTTCCACCTTGGCGAGAACACGGTCCTGGGTAGCGCTATCTTGCTCAGCAAAAACGTGTCCGGAGTTGGCTTTGCACCAGTCATCCACGGCGGCGATGCCCAGGCGATAGATCTGTTGCGGGCTGAGTTGCAACTGATAACCCAATTCTGGGGCGGCGTCGGCATTGAACGGCCCCTGCATGTACCACTGCGCGCCGGTTGCATACGGGGTATTCATCTGGCGGTCGATGAATTCGGCGGCGCCGGCCTCAAGCGCGCCAGGGCCAAGCTCATCGGCAGGGATGATACGGGCAACAGCGGCTTGCAGAAACGCCCACTCCTCGACGGTGAAAAAGGTGGGCTGGTAGTGCCCCGCCGGCGGCGTGGCAGGCACTTTGGGTGCGTGCTGCGGGGCCGCAAGCAACTGGCTGGCACCCACGCCCAACCCCGTGCTGGCCACGGTCACGACGGGTATCAGGGTCAAGGTCTTGCGCAGGAAGTTCCTGCGTGGGTTATCGGGGGCATGTTCAGGCATTACGAATCCTCATCGGCTTGGGGGCGGCCTCGAAAAGAACCGTCTGATGTTCAATGTGGGGGGGGGGATCTTGATAGGCCATCAAGAAGACAGCCGAATAATCTAACGCTTTCAGAAATGTTTTGAAACCGGTTTCATGCTTGACTTTTTGGCCACAGCTAAAGCCCAGCTGCGGGAATCCGTGGCTCGCCAAGGTTTTTCACACCCGGCACTTCAAAGCACCCACCGCCTTCTCTAGCCGCAACCAATAGTTTCCTAGCAAAGTAAAAAACGAAACTTCCTACAACTGTTTAGGACGCTCAATACTCTCCAGTGAACTGATTCCTCGTTAGTGTTCAGGCTCCAGCTAAATGCTTATGTCTGATCGCACGGGTGGCCCATACCCTTTGCAGACGCTGCCTGATTTTCGAGGGAATCCGCATGCCCAGCCAGTCCGACTTTTACTTCACCTTCCAGCCGCTGGCTGGTCAGAGTGAATTCGAAGTGGTTTCGTTCGAACTCAACGAAGCGATAAGTACACCCTACCAGCTGAACCTGGAGCTGATCAGCTTCGACGATGAAGTCGACTTCGGCCAACTGCTCGACAAACCTGTGCTGTTTACCATTTGGCGTGGGGAGCGCGCGCTGCGCTACGTGCACGGCCTGGTCAGCACCTTCAGCCAAGGCGACACAGGTTTTTGCCGCACACGTTATCGCGCCTTGGTCGAACCCATGCTGGCGCGCGCCGGCCTGCGCTCCAACTGGCGCATCTTCCAGCAGAAGACTGTGCCGCAAATACTTGAAATCATGCTTAAGCGCCAAGGCATCCTTCATTTTCAGCTGAACAGCAGCGGCGAGCATCAAGTACGCGAGTTCTGCGTGCAAGCCGGTGAAACCGATCTCGCTTTCATCGCCCGCCTGGCTGCCGAAGAAGGGTTCGTCTACCGCTTCGAGCACACGCCGAAGCAACACATGCTGCTCTTCACCGACCGCTTGCTGTGGCTGGGGCAGATCAGCCGTGGTGTCATCCAGCGCGACGACGATGAAGGCTTCGATGACGACGACATCGACCCCAACCAGGTGCTGTACCGTTCCAACCGGGGTGGGGACCAGGCCATGCCTTGCCTGCACCGGTTGCGCTACAGCGAGCAGGTGCGTACTGCGCGCCAGGTGCAACGGGATTACACCTTCACCAACCCGGCCTACCGGCAGGAGCATCGCGCAGAAGCCAGTGACCTGAAACATCAATCTACAGCGTACGAGTATTTCGACTACCCCGGCCGCTACAAGCGTGACGCTGTCGGCGTGCCCTTCACAGCCACCCGGATAACCGCTCTGCGCCATGATGCCCGCATTGCCGAAGTGGAAGGCGATGATGTGCGCCTGCAACCGGGGCTGAGTTTCACCCTGATCGAACACCCTCGGGACGACTTGAACGTGCACTGGCGTGTGATCAACTTGCACCATGAAGGTACCCAGTTCACCAGCCTGCAGGAGGAAGCCGCGGGCGCCCAGCAAGGTACTCGTTACTCGCAGGCCGCAGTGCTGGTGCCGGGCAGAGCCGAGTGGCGCCCGGCGCCGCTGGCCAAGCCGCGCATCGACGGCCCACATATGGCAACCGTCGTCGGCCCGCCTGGCGAGGAGATCTATTGCGATTCGTGGGGCCGGGTCAAGGTCAGCTTCCCCTGGGACCGGGAGAGCGAGAACAATGAATTCAGCTCCTGCTGGGTGCGGGTTTCGCAAGGCTGGGCCGGTGGTAGCTGGGGCTCGATGGCCATCCCGCGTATCGGCCAGGACGTGATCATCCAGTATGTCAACGCCGACCCGGACCAGCCGATGATCACCGGCCGTACCTACTGCGGCAATCAGCTTCCGCCCTACGACCTGCCCGAACACAAGACGCGCATGACCATCAAGAGCCAGACCCACAAGGGCGGTGGTTACAACGAGCTGCGCTTCGAAGACGAACTGGGCCGACAAGAAGTGTTCATCCACGCAGAACGGGACCAGAACAACGTTGTAAAGCACAACGAAACCACGCAGGTCGGCAACGATCGCGCCGAACGCGTGGAGCAAGACGAAACGATTTCGATTGGCCGGGACCGCCGGGAAGATGTCGCCCAAGACGAGTCACTCAGCATTGGCCAAAACCGCGTACACGAAATTGGCAATGACGACAGCCTTTCAATCGGCCGAACCCATACCATCGTCACAGGGCAGGACCGGATCGAAAAAGTTGGCAATCACCGCCAGGACTTCACCAAAGCCAACCACACGGTAGAGATCGGTGGCCACCTCGAACAAGTGGTGGCAGGTCATAACCTATTGCAAACCGGGGAAGCCATCCGGCACACCACCAAGGTGTACGACATACAGGTCAGCGAGAGCCTCACAATCAGAAGCCCGGGCGGGCTGCTGCGGATCGATGGGGCCGGTGTGACGTTGGATGGCGTGGCACTCGCGTTCAGAGGGCCGGTCAGCCAGCAGGCAGTGGGCAGCCAACGTACAACGTCGACCGCCGGTATACCGGAGCCCGGCGAGCCCATTTGCCTCAGCTGCATGCTGAAAGCGATCGCGGATGGCCACAACATGATCCGCATGGGGGGCACCCACTGATGCCGAGCCCTTTCGTCAGAGCACTGGTCGAGGTACTGAGAACCTCCGATCGGTATCGCCTGAGCGCCATTGTCGAAATGGCCGATCTTTCACCTCAAATTCGTGAAGAGCTGACCGAGTATTACTCGGGGCGCTGCTGGCCACTGTTGCAGCAAGCTCAATTCAGCAACTTGCGAGCAGTAGGGCCCTGGCTATTCGGTTCGCGCCCTGGTTCTGATGTCTCAGCCCAATACGACTTTCAATGGCAGCTCGAACAAGGCGCAGTGGGTGCGGTATGCGGCTGGATAGTCAGCGCGTTGCCACCTGGCCTGCTCGCCCGACACTTGAGCCAAGCCAACATCGTCACCGGTGCAGATGGCCAGGCGTACCTTATGCGCTACCACACCGCTGCAGCCCTTGGCGTGCTGGCTGCACACCGCCAGTTGCCTGGGGTCAGCGAGTGGTTGGCGCCTATCTATCACTGGTGGGCCCCCGTGGCGGACCCGCACAAAACACTGTGGTTGAAGATAGCCGGCGGCAACCAAGCGCCACCTGCACACATCACGCCCATCACGCTGGACGATAACTGCTGGGCTGCATTGGCGGGAGACCCACTGAGCTACCAACTTGCCGAGGTACTGAAGGGCGAGCAGTCCTGCCCCACCTTGGCCGCTGCTTGCCACGGCACACGGGTTGGCCTGATCCAGCACTACCTCGATCAGGCACGTGAGCAAGGCCTGGACCGTGAGGAGGACCTCATCACCTATGTACTGATGACGGCGTGCGACGGTGAACAGCTGAGCACATCACCGGCCTGGCAGGAAGCAATCGCTGCGACACGCGAGCAGCGGACCGCGCTTATCGACAACGTGCAGCAATACCTGCGCATCAAGGCCTGAGGCACACCCCCATGGACTCGCTCACCCAAACGCTCGAACTGTGCCGACGTGTTACAGCCGGCTACCGCCCAGCACTACGTAACAGCCCTGTCGCCGATTGCACACGCCGCTTCGAACTGCTGCCCCTGCGCTATGCCGCTGTCGGCGGCAACTCGGCACAGCGCGCCCGCTTGCCCAAGTTGCCAGGCTACCTCAGCCCCTTTCAGGATGTGGGTGAACTGACCCACTCCAGCTATGCCATCCGCCCGCTGCGCGAAGGCTTTCTCTACCTGCTGATCAAACGCTACAGCGCGCCGGCCTACGAATGGCACAGCCAGTACCGTGTAGCGCCCAATGGCTCACTGCTGTATATCAACGCCGACGCCCCTTGGGAGCCTGCCCCCAGCACAGGCAACCTGGACGACATCCTGAGCGCCTTCGGCTGGACCATCACCCTCTACGACCTGGACGACATCCAGGAACTGCGCCCGTTGTTCAGCCCCTCCCCGCTCACACCGCGCATGCTCGACAATTACCGCCTGCTGGAAGACGAGTATCGCAACAGCCTGCCCTCCATCGATATCGCCCGCTTCATCCAGCCTTCGGATGCACCGCCTCAGCCAAACGTACTCAAGCACGATCAACTGGGCTGGGTGGCTGACTTCAAGGCGCAAGACGATGCACAGCTGCAGGCGCTGCTGGACCTGCAGCCATTCAACAACGACCAGATCGTATCGCCGCATGCCTCACGGCAAGCCCTGGCGCCGCTTATGCATCAAACCAAACCCCGTGGCGCCGCCATCGTGATCGAAGACGCCATCGGCATCACTCAGGAGCTCAATGCCTGGCGCAACGCAGCCGTCGACGAGGTGAAGACGACATGGCTGCAGCGCACCGTGGAACCTGGCGTGGACAACGAGCGCAAATTGCTGGTCGCGCAATCGTTCCTGGAAATAGAAAAGCTCTACCCGCAGATGGTGGCTGAGCAGATCGTCAAGCGTCAGGTCATGGCTGAGACCATCCGCAACCAGCCAGCCACGCCCGTGGAGTTCTATGCGTTTTCCGAACGCGCAAGGCAACAGGCCGACGCGCATGACGAACAGATGAAACCTCATCTCGCGCAGTTCGAGCGCGAAGTCCGCGCCAAGGTCCAGACCCGTCAGGATGCTGGCGAATTCAGCAAGAAGTTCGACGAGAAATACGGCCATCTGGTCGACCGCCAGGCCATGCACGATCAGCTCGAAGGCTTCGAGCAGGCGATGCAGCAGGCCCAGCAGGCTGCACAGGACCGCGCCAAGGACCATGCCCACTGGGTGACAAGCGAGCGTTTGCTACAAACGCTGGACCGCTACGACAACGCCGACCTGATCAATGGCTTGGCCTTTGCCGAACAGACCGGCCAGTGCGTGATCGGCATGGAGCTCAGCGAACTGGGCACGGCCATCCTTGACCACTGGTGGCGCAGCGATGTGGCGGACCGCTGCAACCTGGCGATGCGCGGCATCACCTATAACCAGGACGACATCCGGGAAGCGCTAGCAGCGTTGCAGGAAGCGGCCAAGGCCGAACCGCCGGCAGAGACATCGTTCGTGTTGCGTGAAGCGCTCGCCCGCCAAGCGCACATTGCGGCGAATGCCTTCGGGCGTATCAATACCCTGTATGAAGAGCTACAGAGCAGGAACAGCACTGCCAGCATCGGTTTGCATGCCTGGTACGTCGCGCTGGGACGGCAGGTGCTGCGTACCGGGTCACCAAACAGCATGGACCGCGCCCTGCACCATGGGCTGCGCCTGACATTGTTTGCATCGGTGCATGAAACGGCTGTCGACATTCGCCTGGGCGACGCTGCTCGCAGTGGGCAACCACTGAATGCACAGCGCAGCGGTGCTCAGGTTGCACGCTATCTGGATCAGGCCTGGGCTGAAGGGCTGATGCAGGCCAACAGCAGTGATTTCTACAAAGTGCGTGTCTCCGGGTTGGTTTGCCTACTGGAAGGGATGCTGATGGCATTCAAGGCGCGAGAGCTGCCCGACAGTGATGCGCGGGTGAAGACCGAGATTCTGGCAGCGGCCATGACCACGGCTGCGGCCGGGTTTGAAGTTGGCGCTAGTTATGTGGATCAGGTGGTGGTGAGGTATGGCGCGAATAGCGTGACCGGGAGAGGCGCTGCGGCGACGTTGGGGAGATTGAAGCTTTGGGGGGCTGGGTTGGCTGGGATAGGAGGGCTGGTATTGGCGTGGTGGGATTTTGCGGATGCATCTGAGCATTTCAAGAATAGTCTGGATGGACCTATCGGACAGAGCAAAAAAAACTCCAAGCTCTTGGCTATTACCTATTTTGTACGAGCGGCGGCGACTATCACACTCACACTGGCTGAATTGGGAACAGCCGTCGCAATTGCCAAACCACTTTTTGACCATTTATCCCGTAACGCTAGGACTAAGTTTGTAAGGATGCTGGCCTCTGCCGCCGGATCACTCGCCAAATCACTAGGAACGCAAACCGCCCGCCTAGTACTTGCCCGCTTAGTTTTAGGTGCCTTCTGGGCAGGCCTAGCCCTAACGATATTGATTTATTTGTTTGAAGACGACAGCTTGGAAAAGTGGTGCAAGCGCAGTAGCTTTCGCATTGGAAGAAGCTCAAATGCCTATGAAGAACAGGAAGAATTAATAGCATTGCATTCAGCGTTCAGGGAGGTTTCATAATGTATTTGATCGAATGGGGATTTTGGCGAATGGCAACCCAGTCTGAATCTGCACGCGACGCGCTCGAAGCAGAGATGACTCCTGCGGAAAAACGTGCTGATCAAGATTTTTACCAGCGTGACTTAGAAGAAGAGATGCATTTCCAATCCGTAAGCGAAACGCCTCATACTAGAGGTCCCGTTTTCGCTTTTAACGAGACATTTCTGGAAATTCGCTGCGGAGGGTCTGAAGAAAAACGTGGTCTTATCACGCTCGCGACTCTTGGAGGGATTGCGCCGATCATCGTTATGTCTGCAATCATGACCATTGGCTTTATATGGATGGACATAACCGATCACGAAAGCCGCTCATTAATCACGATACTCACCACACTTATAATGTTATTTATCTCGGCCACTATATTTTACTTGTATTCGAAATATGGCATACATCTAACCCGACTGGAAATGCTGACCAGCCGCCATCTGCTCATTCGCTTCAACCGAATAACACAACAGGTCCACCTGCATAGACCAAGCTATTGCGGCGGCATCGTAACATTTCCCTGGAAAACCACCGGAAGTACAGGACTCTACCCAGAGGATGACTCGCTCAGCGTGGGAATGAGACTTGGCCTGATCTGGCATCCCAGCCGCACCAGCCTTCCCCACATTGAAATCGCCCTACTCGGCAAACAAGGCCAGGGCGGCAGTGAACTCCGTGATGAATGGGAATTCATCCGCCGCTACATGGAAGAAGGCCCGCACGCCGTCCCCCGCCCCCGC